>NHIM01000022.1 GCA_002169845.1 Acidimicrobiaceae bacterium TMED189
TCTTTATGATCTTTTTAGAAAAGCATGGTCAAATGTAAGAGGAAATGATGAACATGTTAATTTATTTGAATCTGTAGAAGAAGAAAGAGAATGGGGACAGGAAGGTCTTAATTTACTACATAATTATTTAAAATTAGAAAATCCAAAAGAACTAGAACCTCTTGAGCAGGAAAGATGGGTTAGGGGGTCAATAGAAGATCTCAACTTACGGGGAATCTTAGACCGTATGGATGAAGACAAAGATGGAAATTTAATAATCGTTGATTACAAGTCTGGCAAAGCTCCAGTGGCNAAATATAAGGAACCTCGTTTTTTTGCACTAAAGCTATACGCCTTACTTATTAGACAGGAAATAGGAACAACTCCTAAAGAACTTAAATTAATATATCTTAAAAATTCGACAATTCANACATTGAAGGTTGACGATACGATGCTTGATGAAGCAAANATTGAGATTCTCTCTATTTGGGNGGAAATTAAAACAGCTTTTGAAGAAAANGATTTTCCAGCAACAAAAAATGCTCTGTGTAAAGACTGGTGCTACTACAAGCCAATATGTCCATTATTCAANAAGGAGGCACCTGATACAGATGANCTAAAAGATATTGTTGAAAAGATTACTGAGATTGAAGAAAGTATTGAAGCAATNGAAATGTTTGAAAGTCAAGATGANCTACCTGAATCAAGNCCANTAAAAAATATTNATATTAATGATTTAAAAAAAGAGATNACACTACTTAATGAAAATAGAGAAAACATATTAAAGGAAATAAACTCTTTATTAGGGAAATANTCCTCTAGTTAGTTTTGCAGAAGCTACNCTTTTTATGCCTTTAATTAATGCCCCCGTTCTTAAGTCACATTTATTTTTTTGNGATATTGTCCAAACTTCTTCAAAAGCAGAAGTCATTGTTTCTATTAACCTATCGTATAAATCTTTTTCTTTCCATAAGTAATTCTGTCTATTTTGTACCCACTCAAAATAAGATGCAGTAACGCCACCAGCATTTGCTAGAATATCTGGAATTACAAGAACATCATTATCTCGAAGAATTTTATCTGCACTTACAGTTGTAGGAGAGTTTGCAGCTTCTACAATTACATGAGCTTTAATATTGTTTACATTNGAAGTTGTTATNACTCCCCCTATGGCTGCNGGAATTAGNACATCACATTTTACTTCTAATATCTCCTCNGAAAGTTCATCTGCNCCATCAAATCCTGATACTGTATGAGATTTNGCAATATGTTTAAAAAGCTCAGGAATATTAATACCCNTTGGATTAAATATTCCTCCTCCTAAGTCGTTGATAGCAATTACTTTAGCGCCCCTTTCGTATGAGTCTAGAGCTGCATACCGTCCAACATTTCCAAAACCTTGGATGACGACATTNGATCCTTTATAAGTTTTACCAATTTTTTCCATTGCTTGAGCTGTTACGGCAATAGCACCTCTTCCGGTTGCCTCTCTTCTTGTAACAGAACCACCTAATGCAGCAGGTTTACCAGTGACAATACCAGGCTGTGGCGATCCAACAAAGTTGCTATATGTATCCATAATCCAAGCCATAGTTTGCTCATCTGTACCTAGGTCTGGTGCTGGAATATCTTTCTCNACACCAATAACTGGAAGTAGCTCAGCGGTATAACGTCGAGTAACTCTCTGCTTTTCTCCACGTGTTAGAGATGTAGGATCTATTGCGACTCCACCCTTGGCTCCACCAAAAGGTAGTCCAACTATTGCAGACTTCCAGGACATTAAAATAGATAGTGCGGTGACCTCGCCTAAGTTAACATCTGGAGCGTACCTAATGCCACCTTTAGTTGGCCCCATAGAAAGAACATGTTGAACTCTATAACCTANAACAGTTTCAACCTCTTCATACTCATCTCGTCTAAACGGAAACGTAACAACAAGAGCTCTTTGAGGGTGTTTTAGTCTCTCTCTTATGTTTGAGTCTAAATTTATGAACTCAGCTACCTCTTCGTACTGTCTAATAACTTCTGTGTACATATGAGAGTCATATAACTGAGCATTTGTCATTATTAGTTATTGTATTGCAAATATTTTTAAACTTCACCTAAAAAGAGTTTTTTGTCACACCTAATTTCTATATTTGAAGTATGAAAAATAATAAAATAGAAGATATCCTAAATATGATAGGCATAGAAACAATTGTCGTATGTAAAAACCATAATGACAACTGTAGTTGCCACAATGTAGTCAAAGAGGCTGCTTAAATTAGGAGAGAAAATGACTAATAATTTGGATCAGATTCTTGAGCTAACAAAAGAAGTATCGGCTCAAGACACTGCAGAACTTGACTTAACTGTTACAAAGTATGGCGAAGAATTATCAAACACAGATGATTTAGAGTTTCTTTGGGTAGCAAGAGGTACAACTAACCTTGTTAAGAACACCAGTAGAGATATTAAGACTTTTAGTGATCATAAGATGGCAAAAAATATTGAAGACAGTGGTGCTATAAGGCTTGGAGATGAAGTATTTGTTTTCAATAANTCCTACACCTGGAAAGTTCAAGATTTAAAAAATTTAATAAACTGGATAATAGAAAANTCAANAGATAATGAAGAATTATCTCAAGCTTTATTAGCAATCATGGGTCAAAATTTTGTTCCNAANCTGAAAGGTCTTGATGCGGTTGCTTCAGGCAGAAATCAAAATCCAGACATGATAAGAGACACTTTCCTCCACAAAGAGTGGAAAGATAAACCTGAACTAAAGTCTATAAATATAAATAATACCTCAGCACCTNTNTGGGCAAAAGATTTAAANCATAAGGAAAGAAGGAAAAAATGAATCAACTATATGAACTATCTAGACAATTCCCAGATGAATGGGTNAAAAAAGCACCAAAGGGTAAATTNGGAAACTATATCCCTCACTCNGTTATTACTCANCGACTTCTTGAAGTTTGTGGNCCNTTTGACTGGGAAGTTGTTGAGCTCATACGAGAAGAAAAAGAAGGAAAAGTTGTTGGATGTTTTGGTAAATTAACAGTAGAAGTTGATGAAAAGAAAGTCACAGTTACNGCTATTGGTGATGTTGAGAACGATCAAGGTAATGATGGAACAAACTCCAAACATGCTGAGTCTGATGCATTCAAAAGATGTGCTATGAAAATTGGTNTAGGATTNCATCTTTGGGCCGGAACAGAATACTATCTTGATAAAAAACTTTCAGGTGAAAAAGATTCAAATAAATTAAAATTACAATCTGCTTAATTTTGTAATTTCCCATTTTCAGATTCTAAAACTATTGTTACTGGGCCATCATTTTCAATAGATACCTTCATATTTGCACCAAATATTCCTTCTTTAACAGTAGANAATTTTGATAATTTATTGGCACAATATTTAATCATTTCAGCAGCAAGATCTGGAGTTTCCGCATCGATAAATGATGGCCTGTTACCTTTGGAGGTATTGGCAAGTAAAGTAAATTGACTCACTAATAGAATTTCACCCTCAATTTCTTTAATTGATTTATTCATTTTATTTGAATCATCTGAAAATATTCTTAAGTTACCAATTTTATTAATAATATTATCTGCATCTTCAAAACTGTCTCCCTTTTTTACTCCCCATAATAANACTATNCCATTACCTATTTCTGAAACGATTTGTTCATNAACTGCGACATTTGCAGATCTAACTCTTTGTATTACAACTTTCATATAAATATATTAAAGTAAGTATATGACTTTAGATATTAAAACTATCAAAATGGCTAAGGGTGCAAATTATGCAGCGCTCACAACATTATTTGAGAACGGTTCCCCTCAAACACACGTTATGTGGGTTGANACAGATGGAGAACATATATTAATAAACACTGAGATTCACAGAGTAAAGTATAAAAATATTCAAAAAGATCCTAGGGTCAATGTAATGATATGGAAAAGTGATAATGCTTTTAAATTTGTCGAAATAAGAGGAACGGTTGTAGGAGAAATTACTGGTGAAGATGCTTTACAAAGTATTAATGATTTGTCAGATAAATATTTTGGAAAACCTTATCCATTTACAATACAAACAGAAAGAATTGTTTTAAAAATAAAGGCTGACAGAGAATTTATATACAATCTTAAAGACGAAGATTTTGAAGATTAATCTTTTTTATATTCGTAAAACCCTTTTCCAGTCTTAACCCCTAAGTCACCTTCATTTACCTTATCCTCTATGAACTTTTTGGGATAGTCTTCTGGTTTTTTGGTTTCATTATAAATTTTTAGTTTTGCATAATAGTGAATGTCTAAACCTGAATAATCTGACAGTTCGAACGGTCCTAATGGGTGGTTAAGCCCTTTTTTAATAGCCAAATCTATATCCTCAAAATCTGCAATACCTTCATCATATAACTCATATGCTTCGTCAATTAATGCTGCAAGCATTCGATTTACAATAAAACCTGGAGTTTCTTTTTTTAAAGTTACAACTGATCTTCCCATTGATTTTCCTACTTCTTGGGTTCTATATAAAACATCTTCATCAGTTGATGTTGGATAAGAAATTTCAACTAGATCCATCCTTAGTGGTGGGTAAAAAAAATGCATATTTATAAATCTTTCTGGATATTTACACTCTTTAGCTAGTTCAGAGGCAGGTATAAATGAACTATTTGTTGCTAAAACAACATTTGAATCAGTAATTTCTGATAATTTAGTAAATATGTCTAATTTAACCTCTAATCGTTCGACAACAGCTTCAATAATAAATGTTTTGCCCATTGCAACTTCATCAACACTGGTAGAGATTTTAAGATTGTTTTTAAATTTGAGTAAATGTTCTTCTTTATAAATATTTTTGGAAATTAGATTTTCAAGATTGTCCTCTGCAAATTTTAATTTAGAGGTGAGATTTTCTGTATTTTCATCATAAACATGAGTTTCATAGCCCGCCATGGCCGCTAATGATGCAATCTGACTCCCCATTTGTCCTCCACCAATGACACCTATTTTTTCACTCATCTATATTTGTTTATTTCCCTTCTTGCTATGGACCTTAAATGTACCTCATCAGGACCATCTGCAATTCTCAGTACTCGAGCCCCGGCTGCCATTCTTGCTAATGGCGTATCCTGTGAGAGTCCCATTGCACCATGAGTTTGAATAGCTTTATCGATCACATAAGAAGCAGCTTCAACAACTGTTACTTTAATTGATGAAATTTCTATCTTTGCTTCCTCTTTACTGTAAGTATCTATTAGCCATGCGGTTTTAAGTGTAAGTAACCTGGCTTCTTCTATTTTTATCCTAGATTTTGCAATCCACTCTTGAATCACACCTTGTTCAGCTAATTTTTGCCCAAAAGTCTCTCTCTCAAGGGACCGGGTTATCATTAATTCCAATGCTTTTTCAGCCATTCCAATTGCTCTCATGCAGTGATGAATTCTTCCAGGTCCTAACCTTGCTTGAGCAATTTTAAAACCTAATCCCTCTCCCCCAATAATATTTTTTTTAGGCACAACTACATTTTCGAACAATAACTCTGGATGACCCGTATAGCCGTCATCGTAACCATAAACTTGCATAGGTCTAACTATTGTTATTCCTTCACTATCCATTGGAACTAAAATCTGGCTTTGACGTTGATGTGGAGGATTTTCTGGGTTTGTAACTCCCATGAAAATACAGATTTTAGCTCTAGGATTAATAGCATTCGAAGTCCACCATTTTCTACCATTGATTATGTAATTATCGCCATCACTGACAATAGAACTGTTTATATTTGTTGCATCAGATGACGCTACATCTGGTTCAGTCATCGCAAAACATGATCTTATAGTTCCATCTAAAAGTGGTTCTAACCATTCTTCTTTTTGCTCTTCAGTTCCGAAGTCATAAAGCACTTCCATATTTCCTGTATCTGGAGCAGAACAATTAAACACTTCAGGTGCCCACCAAACTCTTCCGGTGATTTCTGCTAAGGGTGCATATTCAACATTTGTGAGACCGGCACCATAATCACTGTCTGGTAAAAATAAATTCCATAATCCAATTTTTTTTGCTTTATCTTTAAGTTCATCAAGAATATCTGGGATATGGAGTGAATTACCTGAATCTTCTATTTCTTGGTCATATGCTTTTTCAACTGGATATATATGTTCGTCAAAAAATTTATTTAATTTTTCTTGTAAATCTAACGATTTTTTCGAGTAATTAAAATCCACAATTTATTCTATCAATTTTTTGTCTGCGAAGAAGAAACTTTAGTAATATATTATTAAATGGATTTTTTTAATGAAAATGTTCGTAAGTTTATCTCAGAAAATATTGATTTGGATATTAATTTTAAATACGAACGATTTAAAGTTGGTAGATCAAATATTACATTCAAGATATATGACGATTTCAATCAGTATGTACTAAGAAGACCTCCCTTTGGGAATAAATTAGAGTCAGCTCATAATATGCAGAGAGAATTTAGAGTCATATCAGAGCTATACAAATATCAAATCAAAGTCCCGAAAGCATTACTGATTTATGTCGATAAAAAGATTTCTGAAGATGATTTTTACATAATGGAATATGTCGATGGGGATACTATCTCAGACAACATTGTTGCANATGAGTACTCTATTAATGATAAAAAAAAGATAACAGAATCTCTTATAAAAAATTTAGCTTACCTACATAATTTTAATGTACTAAGTACGGATTTAAAAGATTTGGGTAAGCATAATAATTATGTAGAAAGGCAGTTAAAAAGATGGGGCAAACAGTTTGAAGCACAAAAGATAAGAGACTTAGAGTCTATGGATAATGCAACAAATATGTTACTAGACACAATTCCTGAACAACAAAGAGTTAGTCTAGTACATGGAGACTATCGCCTTGATAATGTACGCATAAAGGATAACAATGTTGCCGCTATTTTGGATTGGGAATTATGCACTCTTGGTGATCCACTTGCAGATTTGGGAACAATAATTGCTTCTTGGTCAAATAAGGATGAACTTGATACGCCATTTATATACTCCCCGTCTCTAAGTGAAGGTTTTTTAAGTAGAAAAGAGATTTTATCAATTTATGAAAACGAATGCTCACTAAGTCTTAAGGATATAGAGTTTTATGTAAGATTATCTTTCTGGAAGCATGCAATGATTATGGAGGGCGTATACGTAAGATATTCTCTCGGTTATTATGGTGATACAGATAAAAATGAAATAGATGCTTTTGGACAAAGTACAATTAACTTTTTAAAAAAAGCAAATAATAATAATTTATTAGAGGAGATTTTATGAATGTAATCCCAGCAAATGAACTTGAAAATCATATTGGAGAAGAAATTGGAGTTTCTGATTGGATAGAAATCACACAAGAAAGAATAAACCAATTTGCTGATGCTACAAACGATCACCAATTTATACATGTTGATCCTGAAGCAGCAAAAGCAGCTCCTACACCTTGGGATACAACTATAGCCCATGGCTTTTTAACTCTAAGCTTGCTATCTTATATGTCTGCAACATCAGGTTTTATGCCAGCGGATATGCAAACTGCAGTTAATTATGGACTAGATAAAGTTAGATTTATGGAAGCTGTACCAGTCAACTCTAAAATCAGAGCAAAATTTACTCTTTCAGATGCGCAATATAAAAAAAATGGAAGATGGTTGGTTAAATCGGCTGCTTCAATAGAAATTGAAGGTGTTGAGAAACCTGCAGCAATTGCTGAAGCATTAACTTTATACATTGTAAAAGAATAATTTAAAACATTTAAGGAGGAAAAAATGAGAGAAGCTGTAATTGTATCAGCTGCAAGAACACCCATAGGAAAAGCTTATAGAGGGGCATACAACAATACTGCTGCACCTACATTAGGTTCATATTCAATAAAGGAAGCTATTTCTAGGGCAAATATAGAAGCATCTGAGGTAGAAGATGTGATTATGGGGTGTGCACAACAACAAGGTACCCAAGCTTTAAATATAGGAAGATTAAGTGGTATGGCGGCAGGTCTACCTGATAGTGTACCTGGAATGACTATCGATAGACAATGCTCATCTGGACTTATGGCAATTGCGACAGGTTCAAAGCAAATAATAACTGACAATATGGATGTTGTTGTCGCAGGTGGTATTGAATCTATCTCACTAGTACAAACAGCAGATTTTAGGCTTGATTCTGATCCATTAGTATTGGATATGCAGCAGCACGCTTACATGCCAATGATTGAAACAGCTGATCACGTTGCTGAAAAATATAACGTTTCAAGGGAAGCTCAAGATGAATATTCATTAGAGAGCCAAAAACGAACAGCTGCTGGACAAGAATCAGGTAAATTTGTTGATGAGATTATTAAAACATCTTCAACTAAGCTCGTCAAAAATAAAGAAACTGGAGAGATAACGGAAGAATCTGTTGAACTCTCGCAAGATGAAGGGAACCGTCCAGAAACTACCCTTGAAGGTTTGTCTTCCCTTCCGGCAGTTTATGGCGAAGGTAAATTTATTTCCGCTGGTAATGCTTCACAGCTATCAGATGGTTCTGCATCAGTTGTCCTTATGGAAGCAAAAAAAGCTGAAGAAAAAGGTTTAGATCCATTAGGTTATTACAGAGGAATGACTGTATCTGCTTTGGCACCTGAAGAAATGGGAATTGGCCCAGTTTTGGCAGTACCAAATTTATTAGAGAAATTTAATCTAAGTATTGATGATATTGGATTATGGGAACTTAACGAAGCATTCGCTGTACAAGCACTTTATTGTAGAGATACATTAGGTATAGATCCAAGTATATATAACGTTAATGGAGGATCAATCTCTATCGGGCATCCTTATGGCATGACTGGTGCAAGAATGACAATGCATGCTCTTATTGAAGGAAAAAGAAGAAATGCTAAATTTGTTGTCGTCACTATGTGTGTAGGTGGTGGAATGGGTGCAGCCGGTTTATTTGAAGTAATTTAAATAACAATAGATATTTCTAAATTTTATAAATTATTATTTCGATTTTTTGATTTTTAAGTCAACCCTTATAATGCTTTATGGAGAAAATCATTGACAAAAAATCATATTTAAAGTCAATATCTAAAAGAAATTTAAAAATATACCTTATGGGTGAACTTGTAGAGGATCCTTTAACTCATCCAATAATTAAGCCGAGTATTGAAGCTATGGCAGAAACATATGAACTGGCTGTTAGAGAACCTGAATTAGCTTCTGTTCTCTCCCCTTATACCGGTGAATCTATCAATAGGTTTCTTCACATTGCACAGAGTAATGAAGATTTATTTATGCAAAATAAAATGCAAAGAAAGCTTGGTCAATTAACTGGGACATGTTTTCAAAGATGCGTAGGAATGGACGCTTTTAATGCACTGCATTCAATAACGTTTGAAATTGATGATGCCTGTAATACAAAATATCACGAAAAATTTGAAAATTTTCTTACAGAAATGCACAAATATAACCTTATAGTTGGTGGAGCAATGACAGATGTTAAAGGAGATAGATCAAAACTACCTCATGAACAAGATGACGAAGATTTATATTTACGTGTTGTCGAAAGAACCGAAAAGGGAGTTTACGTTAAAGGAGCTAAAGCCCATCAAACAGGGTGTATAAATTCTCATTGGATGATTGTCATGCCAACTCTTAGATTGTCAGATAAAGATAAAGACTATGCAATTGTTGGAGCGATTCCTGTTGATGCAGAAGGAATAACCTATATTTACGGTAGACAATCATGTGATACCAGAAGTATGGAGCCTGGAGAATATGATGTAGGAAACAAATATTTTGCTGGCCAGGAAGCAATGGTAATTTTTGATAATGTTTTTATTCCAAATGAGTATATTTTCATGAACGGTGAACACGATTTTGCATCTACGCTTGTAGAAAGATTTACAACTTACCATAGAAGATCTTATGTATGTAAAGCTGGAGTAGGTGATGTGCTTATAGGGGCAGCCGCAACAATTGCAGAATACAACGGTGTTGAAGAGGCATCGCATATTAAAGATAAAATTGTTGAAATGAATAAACTCAATGAAACAATATACGCAACTGGTATTGCTTCATCTCTACAAGGAAAGAAAACAAAATCAGGAAACTTTATTAATGATGATTTATTAGCAAATGTGTGTAAGCAACATGTTACAAAAGAAACTTATGAAATTGGGAGATTAGCACAAGATCTTGCCGGTGGGTTAGTCGGCTCAATGCCCTCAGGCATTGATTTCAATGAAGGCGCAATGTCATCTGACTTAAAAAAATATTTAAAGGGTAAAAAGGATATCAATGCTGAAGATAGAGTTAAAATTTTACGATTAATTGAAAATATGACACTTGGTAGAAATGCTGTTGCTTATCTTACTGAATCTCTTCATGGTGCTGGTTCACCACAAGCTCAGCGAGTTCAAATTACAAGAAAAGTGGATATCGAAGAAAAAAAAGATTTTGCTAAAAAATTATCGGGTGTCAAAGAAAGAGAGTAGATATGAAGAGTGTTGTATGTACAAAATTAGGAAATCCTGAATTACTAGAAATAAAAGATATGGATAAACCTGAGGTATCTAACAATCAAGTATTAATTAAAGTAGATGCAGCTGGTGTTAATTATCCTGATGCTTTGTTAGTCCAAGGAAAATATCAGGTTGTTATAGAGCCTCCTTTTATACCGGGTAATGAAGTTTGTGGCTATATTGAGGAAGTTGGAAAAGATGTAAATCTTGAAATTGGTACAAAAGTAATTGGATTGCCAGAAATGGGTGGTTTTTCAGAATATGTATCTGTAAATAAAAGCTTAGTCATACCCATATCTGAGAAAGTAACTTCCTTTGCGGGTGCTAGTCTTCCGATTAATTACGGAACAACTTACTACGCATTGAAAAGAAGAGCACAAGCTTCTAGAGGTGAATCACTTTTAATTTTGGGTGGTTCAGGTGGAATTGGGACTGCAGCAATACAATTGGGACACATTATGGGTCTCAAGACCATTGCGGCTGTTGGGTCTGATGAAAAAGAAGATTATGTAAAAGAATTAAAAGTTGACTCGATAATCAGATACGATAAAGAAAATTTGAAAGAAAAAGCAAAAGAACTTACCGATGGAAAAGGGGTTGATATAGTAATCGATCCAGTTGGTGGAGATGTAAGTGAGCAGGCATTACGGGCTACTGCATGGAATGGAAGGTTACTAGTAATTGGTTTTGCACAAGGTGAAATACCTAAGATCCCATTAAATATTACATTAGTAAAAGGTGTTTCAATTGTTGGTGTTTGGTGGGGCCGATGGACACAAACTTCTCCTCAAGAAACAGCAGAAGATTTTTCCGAACTTGTAGGATTCATTGAGAGTGGAGAATTAAATATTACACCTAAAAATATTTATGCTGTGGAAGAAGTGCCTGAGGCATTAAATAATTTTTTAACAAGAAAAAATATAGGGAAAACAATAATTAAATTTTAATTATTTTTTTGAGGATTCAAAATAAGGATTATCTCCAGAAGCATGATCAGTAGCATCAATAATATTTCCTATTTCAGGAATAGCATCTCTTAATGATGTTTCAATGCCCTGGGTTAATGTAACCTGTGCCATTCCACAACCTTGACAGCCACCGCCAAGCTTAAGGTAAACATCTTGGCCCTCTACTCCTACTAATTGCGCTACTCCGCCATGGGATGCTATAGCTGGATTAATCTGAGACTCTAGAACAGTTTGTACTTTTTCAGCTAGTTCACCAGTTAATTCAGGCATTTCATCAGGATTACCAAATATCTCAGGACTCGGTGTATTTGGGTTATCCATAGTCAACCCAGGTGCTGCAGGGTCATCAGAAAGTTCTAACTTAGCATTATTAAATTTATCTAAATCTTTAGATGCAATAATTACAGTAAGACTTCCAAACTCTAATCGCTTATCATCAGACCTAGCTTGTTCTAAATCCAAGAAACTAAGATCGTAAGTATATTGATTACCTTGTACACCATCGATTTGAAGAAATAAAGCATATTCATTATCCCCAGGCTCTTGTTCCTTTATTTCAAGGATTTTATCAATTGCTTGCTCTCCAATATCGAATTTAAATTTATCGGTCATATAATAATGATAGTGAATTTGTGGATTGTGTAAAATAAATGAAAAAAGTATTACTAGTCATTCCTGAAAAAAGTTATAAATCTAATGATTTTGTAGTAGCAGCTAAAAGATTGAAAATTCCATTTTCAATAATTACTGATAGTCAACAGGTATCTGAGAGTTTGACTGACAATATTATTATTTCCAATTTTGATGAAGATATTTCTCCTGAAGTACTTATGAAATTAAAAGATATTACACACGTTTTGCCTGTTGATCATTCTTCATTAGAGTTTGCTGCAAAATTAAAAGATTTACTGAGTGCTACTGGAAACACTTATTTTTCAGTAATGAATGCTATGGATAAATATAAATCACGAATTATTTTTAACGAAGTAACTAAAGTAAAAATTGAGAATACTTATGTGAACGATTCTAAAGATTTAATGACTTTTATGTCAAAATTTGACATAGGTGTTCTGAAACCTACTAGGGGGACAGCAAGCAATAAAGTTATCAAAGTTACGCATCAGAATATGGATCAACCGCTGATTAAAAACATAATAAAAGATTGTAAAAAAGATGAACTTATTATTGAAGAATTTATTGAAGGTGACGAATATGCATTTGAGGGCATGTTAATTGATTCAAAATTATCAGAATTTGTNGTATTTGAAAAACCTTTAGTCTTTGTAGAACCTTATTTTGAAGAGTCAATATATATAACTCCAAGCAATTTAAATAATAAAATAATAGAAGAAGCTCAAAACAAAATTGAGAAAGCATGTCAGAAACTGGGTTTAACAAATGGTCCAATCCATGCAGAATTTAAANTATCAAATAATNAAATATTCTTAATTGAAATAAATCCCAGAATGATAGGAGGGCTTTGCTCAAGATGTTTAAGNTTTGGATTATTCAAACAATCACTAGAGGAACTTATACTATTATCCTTCAGTACTGGAAAGTTTAAGCAGATAGAATTACTGAGCAATTATGTTGGCGTACTAATGTTGCCTGTTCCGAAAAATGGTAAATTTAGATCTATAAATNATCATGAAATTATGAAGATTGAACACGTATCGTCAGTCGATATAACCGTATCAAAAAATTCACAGATAAATATGCCGCCAAATGGAGAAAAATATCTAGGGTTTGTATTTTCTCAAGGAGAAAATAAGACAGTGGTAATGCAAGCATTAAAAACAGCGCTTAAAATTGCCGAACCCGTTATTGATTCTTAAATTATGATAATCTTCATTTATCATGTCTAAAGTTTTAATTTCACTCAGTGGAGAATGTTCGGTACAAAGGGATCAATTAAAAGAAGACTACGATTTAATTTTTGGAGTAGATGGAGGTACTGAATTCTTATATAGATTATTTCTTGTTCCAACACATATAATTGGTGACTTTGATTCAATAAAAAGCTCTACAAAAGAGCGAGCTAAAAGAGACGGTGCCAGGGTATTAGCTTTTGATGAGGACAAAGATGAGACTGATCTCGAGATTGCTCTAAAAACAGCAAAAGAGTTCCAAGCAGATTCAATTACAATCATAGGCGGGGAAGGTAAAGATCTTGACCATCTTTTTTCTAATTTATTATGTATCTCATCATTTAATGACAAAGAAGTTACNAAATGGATAACGAAAACTGAGTGTATTATATTTAGTAACCAGAAGATCTANGATGCTGAAGAAAATAAAATATTTAGTATTCTGCCNTTAACAGATTTAGAAAACTTAACAATAAAAGGTTCNAAATGGGATATTGAAGATGAAACTATCCCCTATGGATCATCAAAAACTCTCAGGAATGTAGCAACAAGAAATACACTGGAAGTACATTGTAAAAGTGGTAAGTTTTGTTTAGTAATTAAAAATTAAGATCTGGGAATATCTTTCCATGGTTTGTCTTTATCTAGTTTCTGTTCGCCTGGTAATCCAAGAACACGTTCAGCAATTATGTTTCTCATAATTTCTGATGTACCGCCTTCAATTGAATTAGCTCTTGAGCGTAAAAATAAACTTTGTGTGTCAGTAAAGCCAAATGTGTCATTATCAAAATTTAACTCAGGTTGTGTTAAAGCATAACCCCTNGGAAACAATAACCCATCGTTTCCTAATAATTCCATGCCAAACTCATAAGACTCCTTATTAATTTCTGCTTCATAAAGTTTACTCGTAGAACCTTCTGGACCAGGAGTNCCTTTTTCTCTTAATTCAGATGCTCTTAANTTTGTCAACCTTACAGCTTCTTGTTGAATCCATAGTTCTATTAGCTTGTCTTTTTGAATTGGATCATCTAATTCTCTATCCTTCCATATNTGAACAAGGTGTCCAGGAGCTCCACTGCCTCTTTCTCTTACATTTCCACCAATAGCTACTCTCTCATTCATTAATGTTGCTAGGGAGACTCTCCACCCCTCACCTAGGCCACCTAAAATATTTTCTTTTGGTATTTTTGTATCTGTAAAATATACTTCATTGAATTCAGCTTCTCCAGTAATTTGTCTAAGTGGTCTTACCTCTACACCTTCAGATTCCATATCAACAATAAAAAAAGTGAGTCCCCTATGTTTTGGAGCATCAGGATCAGTTCGNGTAACTAATAATCCCCATTTTGCCAANTGCCCAAGTGTAGTCCATACTTTTTGGCCGTTAACAATATATCCATCACCATCATCGATTGCTCTAGTAGACAAACTAGCTAAATCTGAACCAGATCCTGGTTCTGAAAATAGTTGACACCATATTTCATCAGCAGTAAACATTGGTCTTAAATATTTTTGTATTTGCTCAGGAGTACCGTATTCAACAATTGTTGGNGCNCCCATGCCTACACCAAGAATATTNGCAATTCGATTATTTTGAGAAATTCCTTCATCTCGTAATCGGTTTGTAACCATTAATTGATATTTTGGGTTAATTCCTAGCCCACCAGACCCTTCAGGGAATTGCACCCATGCTAAACCCAGGTCAAANTGTTTNCCCCAAAATTCNGGCATTGACTCATTAGTTTTTCTAAAATTTACTAATTCATCTANTTTTTCTGAAACTATAACTTCAGGATCATTTATTGTTTTTGTTTCGGACATTATTTATTCTCCCTGTAGNGCTTGTTGTATTATTACAAATTCATCAGCATTGTTCATNGGATAAGTNCCATCTTTNATAACTCTTATTGATTCAATATTTTCTGAAATNTCATCNGCAGTTGCNTCNGNATTNACATATCCTTTGTGAGTGTTAATTCCNANNCTTGCATANCTACCNGCTCCAGCTGAGAANATTTCATGTGTAGTATCACATTCNTCAGAAGCTAANTAAACAACTAAGGGAGTTACNTGTTCGACTTTNAATAATTTAGCAAACTCTTCTCCAAATATTTCTTCAGTCATTCTTGTAGTCGCATTAGGAGCTAATACATTTGCTTTGATATTATATTTTGCACCTTCAATTGACATTACATTAGTAAGTCCAACAATACCCATTTTTGCAGCACCATAATTGAGTTGCCCAAAGTTTCCAAACAAGCCAGATGGAGATGCTACATTAACAAATCGTCCATAACCTTTTTCCTTCATGTGTGCGAAAGCTGGTTGACACACATAGAAAGTACCCTTTAGGTGTACATCTAGAACNAGATTTAGATCGTCCTCAGTCATCTTTAAGAAACTTTTATCCCTTAAAATTCCTGCATTATTAACTACTGCGTCCAACCCTCCGAATGTTTCAAGTGCTGTATCAACTATATTTTGACCACCTTCTTTAGTAGCAACAGAATCATAATTAGCTACTGCATTTCCACCGGATTCTTTTATTTCATTTACAACATTATCTGCAGGTGTACTTCCTTCTCCTGTTCCATCTACTGATCCACCAAGGTCATTTACAACAACATTGGCACCACGGTTAGCAAATTCTAGTGCATAAGCTTTGCCTAACCCATTACCTGCACCTGTAACAATAACTGTTCTGTTTTCAAAATTTACCTGACTCATATTTACTCCTTATACATAGCGTCGATTTTATCTTTATATGTTTCGTTTATAACATTTCTTTTAAGTTTAAGTGTCGGAGTTAATTCTCCACTGGTGTCAGTCCACTCTTCTTCTAAAATAGTAAATTTCTTTATCTGCTGAACGTTCGCAACTTTGCTATTAGCCTCATCAATTTGAGCTTGGATAGCTTTAANCACTTCAGGATTGTTATGAAAAGTATCAATATCATAATCTATTGAATTATCATTAGCCCACTTTTCACTTGTACCCTCTCTGTCCAGAACAATTAAGGCAGATAAGAATTTTTGTCCGTCACCAACCATACATATCTGACCAACTAGCGGATGNGGTTTTATAAGATCTTCTAATTCCACAGGTGCTATGTTTTTACCACCGGAGGTAATAATAATTTCTTTTTTACGCCCAATAATTTTTACATATCCATCCTCACCAATCTCAGCTAGATCTCCTGTATGTAACCAGCCATCGCTATCAAATGCTTCTTTGGTTGCTTCATCTTGTTTATAATAACCATTTGTAACATGGCCACCTTTCATACAGAGTTCNCCATCTTCTAAAATTTTGATTTCAGTACCAGCTAATGGTATCCCNACCTTTCCAATGGGATTAAATACTTTTGGTATCTCCACTCCTGCTGATTTTAACTTATTAGTTAAAGACTCAACTGCATTAGAAGCNATTCCAACTGTTGCTGGTCCAGTGTCTTCAGTCATTCCATAAATTTCNGTTACATCAATATGTATTGCGTGAAACCAACGCTGAACATCTGGATTCATAGCTGCTGCTGCAGTTACAAAATATTCAGTATTCTGTATGCCTAAACCTTCTTTAAATTTAGAGAAAACTAGTTTGTTAAAAACCGCATCAAGAATTTTTACCTTNAATGGGACTTTTTCACCACTTTGCTCATATTTAACTCTTTCAAGTCCATTATCTATAGCCTTTAATGCAAGATCTGCTTTGTCAGATTCATTTATTTTATTTAGTAGTCCAGCTTGAAATTTTTCCCAGACTCTAGGGACCGCTAAGAATACNCTAGGTTGAATGGTAGGTAAGGCAAGTGACATNTCCTCCAATACTGGTACAGGAAATATTTGCCCAGTTTTGTATATTGCCTGGTAATGATCTCCTGCTCTAGCTGCAATATGTGCCATGGGTAAGTAGGAAACAATCCTTGGATGCATTGATGCAGGTACCAATTCACCAAATAAACTTTCATTTGTCCACAATACATTTCGATGGGTAATCATTACTCCCTTTGGATTGCCAGTTGTACCAGAAGTAAATATTAAGCAAGCAAGAGATTCAGGTGTAACCGTTTTGATTGCATCACGTAGCAATGNATCGTCTTCGGCATTTATTTTTTCTCCACGCTCTATTAGCTCATGGTAAGAAACAACATAATCTTTATGACTTACTTCATCGTAGCCATTGATTAGAATAATTTTTTCTAAGCTCGGACAATTACTTTTAGCTTTATCAATTTCATTAAATAGTTCTAGATCTCCAGCAATCGCAATTTTTGCCTCCATAAGATTTGCTACATACTCAATTTGACCAGCTTTTAATTGTTTATATAAAGTAGATGGAGTAGAGCCTGAATGCATAATTGCTAAATCTGAAATATTGTGTTCTTTCGTATTATTTGACATAATAAAAGCCATATCTCCTGGCTTAAGACCTAGGTCTATTAATCCTGATGCAAGATTATGTATATTTTTTCTGTACTCACTCCAAGACATTGCATCCCAGCCAGTGTATTCAGCGTTAATCGGAGTATTAATAGCAGGATAATTTGGGTATTCATCAGCATTGCTATTAATGTAATCTATTAAAGTTTTGCCATCTATTTTTGCATCAATAGAAGCTGCTTGATTTTTCAGAAATTCATGTAATTCAGTAATATTAACTCCTTTTGTTAATTTAATTTTAATGTAATTTACAAAATTTAACTAATGGATTTAACTTTAATAAAGATATTACGCATCTTGGAATATTATTTTCTAAAATATTTTTAAGGAGATAAATTTTTTGAAATATAATAAAACGCTTATAGTTACATCTTTTGACGAGAAATACTTCGATTATGCATGTGTGCCAATTAAAACTCTTGGTATGAACTATTCAAGAAGTGAAAAATTAAAGGTTTGTTGTTTGGTGCCTGAAAATTTGCAAGAAAGAGAATCTGAATTTATTAAGATAATTAATCAAGAAAATCTCGATATAAATTTTATTACCTCTGAAAAGTACATTGAGTTTACAGAGTCAGGTTATGCATTTGAAAAAGAATACATAACCAAAAATATGCATCACAGATTGTTTTTAGGAAGTACATTTAGTAAATATGACAAAGTTATATATATAGATCCAGATACAATAATTTTGCGAGATGTAGCTCCTCTTTTAGATTATGAAATTTCTTCTCCTATATCTGCAGTAGTCGAATACACGGGTATGAGCTTTAGGACCTTCAATGAAAAAGATTATCCTTATTTTAATAATGGAGTCTTTATTGCGAATCTAGATTACTGGAGAAAAGAAAACCTAGAAAATCAGTTTGTCGAGTGGATAAAAGAAAATGGTCCAACTGAGTGTCCAGAACAGGATGCAATGAACTTTGTATTTAGAAATAAATGGGCTCCCCTCCCTCTAACTTTTAACTTACTTGCTTTTAAATTGATGGAAGATAGCAAATTAGCTGAAAATTATCCTGAACCGCTAATAGTCCACTTTGTAGGAAACTATAAACCATGGAATGATAAACATATACCAATATGGACAGATAGGTGGCTTAGCGAATACAGAAAACTTTTTCCACAATAGAAATGGAATTGTTATTTTTCGTGAATTATTATCCCTGTATTAGGTTGTAATTTATTAATCAATATTTCTTTATTTTCTAGTTTTATATCAAATTCACCATATATTTTTTCTACACTGTGAGCCTGAGAAGAAATTTTAAAATCTTTAACAAGTGAATCTCTGTTAAAAATACAAATTAGAGATTCTTTTTGTAAAACTCTACGAAAAATAACTACCCCTTCGGATGATGGAATTAATTCAAAAGTCCCATATTTTAGGATGCTATTAGAATTTTTTAAATTCATTAAGATTGATGTAATTTCTTTTAACTGAATATTCCAATTTGGCTCATCATTCCATGGAAAAGGCTCTCTGTTATTAGGTTCATTGCCACCATCTAGACCTATTTCATCTCCGTAGTATATAGATGCAATGCCTGGAAATGTTGCTTGAAAAAATATAGCTCCATAAACTTCTTCAGGTTTCTCACATCTATTTAGAAACCTTTTTACATCATGACTACTGAGTAAATTTTGGCAGGATGATATTGCTTCAAATGAATACATCGAATAGAGGTGTGCAAGTGATTCTGAAAATTCATCGGGTGTCATATTTTTATTTGCAAAGAAATCAATCATATTTTCTCTAAAAGAATAATTCATAGTCCCATCAAACATATCTCCCTGTAGCCACTGGGAAGTATCACCAAATATTTCGGAAAGCAACAAGATATCTTTTTTAGCTTTTTTTGCTACCTCTCGAAAATCTCTCCAGAAAGAAGTATCTATCTCTTTAGCAACATCCATACGCCACCCATCTATGTCAAAGTTTTTTATCCAATATTCAGTAACTTCCAAGGCCCATTTTCTGGCATCAGTTGAGCTGTAATTTACTTTTGGCATATCTGGGACTCCCCACCAAGATTTATAAGTTGGTTCACATATTGGACCATCATCTTCAAATATTTCAACAGGTACCTTTGTTTCGCTAAATGTTTTATCAAGGTATTCTTTATATTCTTCCTCATTTCCATCCCATCCAACTTTGTAGGTTTGAGAATACAAATGGGGCCTGTATTTTAATCTTATCGGATAATCAAAAACCGTAAACCAATCTTTGTATTTTGAGTCAGCACCATTTTGTATTAGATCTTGAAATGCAAAATGTCTTGGATGTACATGATTTAAAGAGCAATCAAGAACAACTTTCATGTTCATTGAATGGGCCTTTTCGATAAGTAAAGTTAATGCTTCGTCACCCCCAAAGTTGTCATCAACTTTAAAGTGGTCCCATGTATCATACTTGTGTACACTTCCAGAAAGAAATATTGGATTTAGATAAATAATGTTAACACCTAAGTTTTTAATATAATCAAGCTCTTCAATCACTCCGTATAAATCTCCACCTTGAAATCCAAGTCTTGTTGGCTTAGATCCCCAATCAAACACATTCTCAGGATTTAATTTGGGATTAGAATTTTTAAACTTTTCCGGAAATATCTGATACATAACGCCACCAAAAAACCAATCCGGAATTGTATGACGTTTAAAAGAATCTACATCTAATGACCATTTTTCAGCTGGTGAAATAAAATTTGCTACGCCACTAGTGCCGAAATAAACATTGATATTTTCTTCTGTTTGGGCTCCAAAGCTGAATTTGGCTTCTTTACTTCGTAGGTCAACGTGTGCTCTCCAATAATTAAATCTTTCTGTCTCTGCGTACAATTTAAGCTCTACTGGGCGAAATTCAGAATCCTCTAATAAAAGCCATGCTTTTTTAATGTTCGTTTGTGTATGGATTCTTACTTTAAGGACTCCATCAGATGAAATGCTTAAGAATTTTTTATCAAGTGCATTAAATCTAATGTCATAAAACCCTAAGTGGACATCGCCGTCAAAAAACTCTATTTTTTGAGCTTCACCTTCATCATTGAATACTGGGCTGTGGTTTTCTACCAAAATAATCCTTTTTTTTCTATTTACATAATAATATAAAGTATATTGAAAGGTCATTTTGGATATTAAGAAAAGTAGCGGTTTAATTTTCCATCCCACGTCTTTACCAGGTAAACATGGAATTGGAAATTTTGGAAAAAATGCAAAGACTTTTGTTGATTTCTTAGTAGAAACTAATACAAAGATATGGCAAGTATTACCACTTGGTCCAACTGATGAATTAGAGTATTCCCCATATTCAAGTCCATCTTCAGTTCTAGGGAATATTAACCTCATTGATCTTGATAATCTTCATAATCATTCGGACTTCACCTTAGAAGAAAATAAGTTTCCTGACGAGTTTATTGACTTTAAGAATGTATATAAATATAAAAGTAATGCTTTGTATAATATTTCAAAAAGCATTGACATAAATGAAAATTATTATCAACAATTTTTAAATAATAAACTTATAAGAGAACACATTACATTTTTAACTCTTAATAAAATAAATCAAAATCCCTGGTTAAGTTGGAATGAAAGTGAAAAATCTTATTCAGAACATTTATTTGAATATGTTAGTAACAAATATGAAGAAGAATTTAAATATAATCTTTTCACTCAATATGAATTTACACGGCAATGGAACGAATTAAAACAATACGCAAATAAATCAGGTATTAAGGTATTAGGTGATATACCAATATACGTAAATCATAATTCTGCTGATGTTTGGAGTAATAATAATCTTTTTGAACTCGACAATACAGGAAATATGTCATATGTCTCTGGTGCAGTCCCAGACGAATTTACTGCTGACGGTCAGGTGTGGAATACAACTCTCTATGATTGGGATATAAACAGAGAAGAGAATTATGAATATTGGATTAATAAACTTAAAAGTAATTTAGATAAAGTTGATTATTTACGTATTGACCATTTTGTTGGCTTCTTTCAATATTGGGCAATCCCAATTAAAGAATCTGCTTTAAATGGAAGTTGGAGAAAAGGTCCTTGGAAAACATTTTTTAAAGAGGTGAGTAAAGAAATACCAATGTCCAAGTTGGTGGCTGAAGACCTTGGAGTTGTATTATCTGAAACAGAAGAAATACTGAGTAAATACAACATACCTGGAATGAAAGTTCTTCAACAAAGAATTCCTTCAGATATAATCCATGACGAGATACATCCGAACGAATGGAAAGAAAATCTTATTGCGTACACAGGAACTCACGATAGTCCCACTATTAAGCAATGGTTTGGCGAAAGTAATGAAATGCAAATTCAATATTTTAACGAGTACAGGAAAGAACTAAATTTTAAACTAAGCAATGATGTGTGGGACTTTATCTCGCTTGTATGGGAATCACCAGCACAAGTTTCTGTTACGACCGTTCAGGATTTATTAGAACTAGATAAAGAAGCAAGATTTAATTCTCCAGGTACAAAAACAGGTAACTGGGGATGGAGGCTTAAAGAGATGGATCAACTGAATTCAAGTATTAAAAATCTTAAGTTATTAAATGAAATGAATTCAAGAAATATTTAATACTGACTTTTTATAAAATCAATGACAAGAGTTACCTCGTTATCGGTAAGTCGTTGAGCTGGCATTGAACCCTTGCCCATAGTTATGGTTTGTATCCAATATGAATCAGGCATTTGGGCAGCACTAGAGTCGGACTTTAAGCTGGGTCCTACTCCACCAGATAAATCAGCTTTGTGGCATGCTGAACATCTTGATGTATAAATTTCTTCACCGGATGTTAGTTCTGTTACTTCAGCGGATGTACAAGATATTAGAAAAATAAAAAAGATACTTAATAACTTTTTCAAAGATTACTCTTCTTCTAGACCGGATTTAAACTCTCTTGTTGATTTACCCAATGATTTAGCAAGACCTGGTAAACGTTTCGCCCCAAAGAGCAACAATAAAATTGTTAATATAATTAATAATTCTGGTAGTCCTAATCTCATGACCTAATTGTAACTAGATTCTGTAATTATTTTAAGTTATAGATTTCTTTTGAATGAATGTAATTAATATATAACCCAAAAAAGAGAACGCAATAAAAAATCCAATTGAATTAGCCTCAGTTAAATCAGGTATGATTGGTTGTGTTACGACTGCCTCTTCAACACCATCACTATTAAGTCTTGTTTCTATAATTTGACGAAATGGCCATATTTTAATTAACGAACCAATAAGAAACCCTGATAATAATGAAAGTAATTTATTTTTATAATTTTGAAACAAATAGTGCAAAAATCGACTAAAAATTATTAATCCAAAGATACATCCAGCTGCGAACACTATTATTACTCTCAGTTCAAAATCCTTTATTGCATTAATAATGAATTCATATTTAGAAAGCAACAAAAGAATAAAAGATCCACTAATTCCGGGAAGAATCATTGCTGTAATAGCAATTGATCCTGTAAAGAATACATAGACGTCTGTATTTGGGATATTTGTAGAATTTGATATAGATATAGCTCCGGCAGCAATTATGCCGACAAATACCCAGAATGCTAAATTAATATTAAAAGATTGAATATCTTTAAGTATTAAAACAGCAGAAGCAACTATTAAACCAAAGAAAAATCCCCAGAGTTTATATTCATGATTTTCCAGTAGAAAGACTATAACCTGTGCGAGTAAAATAACAGAAGTAAAAATTCCTAATAAAAGAGTGATTAAAAATTTTCCATTAAGTTCATTCCAAAATTTTTTAAATCCAGAAGCAAAAAAGGATTTAAATAAATCTAAATTTATATTTTTAATTGTAGTTATGAGTTCCTCGTAGATACCAGTAATAAGTGCAATAGTTCCCCCAGAAACTCCTGGAACAATATCTGCAGCACCCATAGCTACACCTTTAAAATAGAGTATTAATCTTGACTTCATTTAGAAGATTCGGTTGTCCTGTTAAATAGTCTAAACATGAGCGGTGAAACTGTAGCAGTTAATACCGCTAGTAATATAATTTGTTGTTCTAAATTCTTAGTAAGTAAATCGAGTTCAACACCTATTTCAGCCATCGCAATAATTAAACTAAATCTAGCAGAGAGTAAAAATCCACCTCCAAGTATTTTTGCCACTGAAATTTTTGAAAATATTAGAAGAAGTGATGGTAATACCTTAACAAGAACTGCAATTCCAAATAAATATAGTACATCTATGTAGAAATCTGTATTAGAGAAGAGTGATATATCATAATTTAATCCAATATTTATGAAAAAAATCGGAATTAAAAAACCATAGGAGAATCCCTTAAGACTACTTTCCAAACTTCCTCTGTTGGGAAATACAAATGCAAATAAAGTTCCTGCGAGAAACGCTCCAAGAATAGCCTCTATATCGAATAATACAGCAACACCTACAAGTGCAAGCATTAGTGCGAGTGAACTTCTAATGCCTAGTTCTTCAGGATCATTTCCATCGAACATTCTTGAAAATAATTGTGGATTCCACCAAGCCAATCTTCTTAAGATTCTTAAAAGGAATATAACAATTGCGAAATAGAGAATGATGTTTAAATTTTCAATTGAAACGCCGTTGGACTTTATTACGGATGCATAAACAGTTGCAGCTAATAGAGTCAATATGTCAGCAAGCAGGGCAATTATGAATAACATCTGTCCATAATCAGTCTTGATAGTGTCATCACTTCTTAATACGGAAATTACAATATCTACACTTGTAGTACACAAAACAAGAGCTAAAAATATTGGGTACTCTAATTCAGTGATAATCAAGAAAGAGATACCAACTGTAGATAAATAAACAAGTATTGGTAAGGCTAAAGTTCTAAGACCCTTTTCTCTAAATGTTTCCAATTCAATTTCAAAACCTGAAAGAAACATTAATAATAGAAATCCAAGAACTGCTAATCCTGAAATAAACTCAGAGGGTTCTACTAAATGAAGAACCGGACCAACAACTATACCAAATGCAATCTCGAGTACTATAGATGGAATTTTCAATCTAGAACCAACAAGAGGAAGTAAAAAAGCACCCAAGGATATTACTACAAGGGAAATTGCATCAAAACTTTCCATTTAAACTCCTAATTAGGGATATATAAAACTGAAGAAGAAGAATTATGTGAAATATACTCGGTAGTTTTTTTAAGCTGCCATCCGGATGATTTTTTATAACCGATTACTGAAAGATCAAATTTATCACAATAAGAAGTGAATAATTTGGC
>NHIM01000023.1 GCA_002169845.1 Acidimicrobiaceae bacterium TMED189
AGGTTGCTCAGGCCAAGCATTTAGATTTTCTATATCAATTAAANTTTCCNGTCGATCACATNAAATCNCANTTTTANGATGATTGGAAAGAGAAAAGAGGCGGAGGANCTAGGCTCCACGANGGACAAGATGTTAGNGCACCAAAAGGGGCTAAAATAGTTGCTGTTGCNGATGGNGAAATTAANACTGCTAGGCTANAGNNANTCATCTGGGTATTACATNGCCATAGATCACNTAAATGGNTGGCTTTCTNTNTATGTTCATCTNGATGATGACATAATAGGAAATGATAATGCTGGNGANAAAACAACTGCTTTTGCNANAGACTTTAAAAAGGGNGATCCTGTNAAANAAGGNGAAACNATNGGNTTTGTTGGAAATTCAGGNAATGCAGANGGAACAGTTCCCCATTTACATNTCGAACTNAGGTATTTAGGNAGATCACANGANGTNTACNANTATATTGCTAANGCTTGGGANAATTATCNAAAAGCTAAATTGTTTCCNAAGAATACAGCATNTTTATTNATTNACTAGATNAATAATCTGACTTTTAACNTCATNTNTANCTTCATANTCAAGAATCACTTNTANTGCNTCATNTTTTTCANNGTANAANATATAAANAAGNTTGNNAANNGANGTAANTTCTTCTGANGGCTCNAATGGAGAAGNCCANANNATNCTTTTTAANGAGCTATTTTTGATAGCTTCTANAAAAGTTGTNCNCTGNNNTTNATNGTCTGACTCNAGAAAAANTCCNCANTATGCACCGCTACTTGCAGTTGANATATGAGAATCATCTTTAAGATCACCANTNGCTTTTTTACCTANGAACTGTTCTNAAATTTNTTTTGGAGTGCNATCTGATANNAAAACTCTTACNTCTTGATTTTGTTCNTTTAAGCTTTCNAGCAACTTTACATCAAGNTCATCAGANGGATTTACACANATTACTGGCATATANTNAAATTATACTTANAAATNGTATAAAACTAGACNNCNNACTTTTTTATTATTTAAACAGGAGTCAACTACAATGGTNTTATGGCAAACATAGATATAGATTTAGGAAAGTATTCNCTCGGNTGGTCCGACCCAGAAAAAAACGCATTTAAACCCGAAAAAGGTTTAAACGAAGACATTATTAGAAAAATGTCTGAAATTAAAGAAGAACCACAATGGATGCTTGATTATAGGTTAGACGCCTATAAAAAATTCTTAAAAAAACCTATGCCTGAATGGGTCGCAAAAGAAAAGCTTGCAGCTTTAGATTTTGATGATATTTATTACTATGTCAAACCAGCTGAAGAACAAACAGACTCTTGGGATATGGTTCCTGATGATATAAAAGAAACCTATGAAAAATTAGGTATTCCGCAAGCTGAAAGAAGTTATCTAGCAGGTGTAACCGCACAATACGATAGTGAAGTTGTCTATCATAAAAACAGAGAAGACTTAGAAAAGNTAGGTGTATTATTTTGNGATATGGACACTGCNGTTAGNGAGTATCCAGAATTAGTTCAAGAATATTTTGGAACAGTGATTCCATCNGGAGATAATAAATTTGCTGCATTAAATTCAGCTGTATGGTCTGGAGGTTCATTNATTTATGTGCCTAANGGAGTCCATGTAGAAGATCCATTACAAGCATATTTCAGAATTAATGCTGAAAATATGGGACAGTTCGAAAGAACCTTAATACTTGTAGACGAAGGAGCATCAGTACATTACATAGAAGGATGTTCCGCACCTGTTTATACAACTGATGCTTTGCATTCAGCGGTTGTTGAGATAGTAGTTAAAGCTTCAGGTACNTGTAGGTATACAACTATTCAAAACTGGTCTAATGATGTTTATAATCTAGTTACAAAAAGAGCACAAGCATATGGCAACGCAACAATGGAATGGATTGATGCAAATCTTGGTTCATCATTAACTGTAAAATATCCATCCGTCCACTTAATGGAACCAGGTGCTCATGGTGAAGTCTTATCTGTAGCTTTTGCAAACTCAGNACAACATCAAGATACAGGTGCAAAAATGGTTCATATAGCACCCGATACAACATCTCTAATCACTTCCAAATCCATATCAAAAGGTGGAGGAAGAGGAGCCTACAGGGGTCTTGTAAGAGTTGAAGAAGGTGCTGAAACTGCTAAAAGTTTCGTAAGATGTGATGCTTTGATACTTGATGATAATTCAAGATCAGACACATATCCATATATGGAAATTGAAGAATCCACAGCCGAAATTGGTCACGAGGCAACTGTATCAAAAGTTGGAGAGGACCAACTGTTTTATTTAATGAGTAGAGGTCTTTCAGAAGAAGAAGCAACTTCTATGATTGTTGCAGGATTTGTTGAAGAATTTACCAAAACACTGCCAATGGAATATGCCATGGAGTTTAATAAACTCATTGAAATAAATATGATTGAAGCCGGCGCTGTCGGATAAACTAGATTAACAGGTTGATATTGAACAATATAATAATTGATAAAAAAGTACGCTCTAAACAAAATGAAGATATTGCTGANTTAACCAATAAAAATGAAGATTGGAAATACTCTCCACTTCAGTCTGATATTAACAACCTTGAATTAGGAAAAAATACTGATCTNGAAGTAACCGAGGGATTTGACGTTAACACAAACGGAACTACTTTTAATATAAATAATCAAATAGAAGGTCTTACCTTTACAGACCTAACAGAAATTCAAACTCCTGTGATTGATGAGTCTATTAAAAGACCTATAGACAAATTCCTTTTTCAACAGCTTACAAAAGCTACTGGGGGATTTCGTATTGATGTAAATGATGATGTTACCGAATATTGCAAAGTTAATTTTGAATCTAAAGAAAATACAATCCCATATATAGGCGTAAACGTAAATAAAAATAAAACAGCAAAGTTTTTTATCAACTTCAGTGATTTAGTTCAAAGTAATACCTACCCATTAATAGAACTTTATTTAGATGTTAATTCCAATCTTGAAATAATTATCCAAGCGACCTCTAGCCATGAAATTAATTTAATTAATTCTCTTTATGCAAAGCTTGAAAAAGATTCATCCCTATCAATTCATACAGTAAGCACAGGGGGGGTATTTTCAAGATCTCGAATGGATATAGATTTAGTAGGAAATGGTTCAAACTTCAATATTGATGGGGTATATTTTGGTGAAAATAAACAAGTTCATGATAATAGAGTATTTGTGAATCATCTTGGACAAAATACGACTTCAAATATGCAAACTAAAGGTGTACTTGGTGATGAAAGTACCTCTATCTTTACTGGGACTATTCACATAGCTGAAGGAGCAACTAAAACTGAATCTCATCAAGAAAATAGAAATATACTTCTCAGTGAAAAAGCAAGCGCGCAATCTGTTCCTAACATGGAAATTTTATGTGATGATGTTATATGTGGACACGGTTCATCAGTTGGTCCTATCGATGAAAATCTTTACCATTATGTTATGTCAAGAGGGATCAATAAGGAAAATGCTGAAAAATTACTAATCAAAGGTTTCTTCAATGAAGTTATCAATAAAGATAGCTGGCAAATTATCAACAGTGAAGTTGCCTCACAACTAATTACAAAATACGAAAATGTTCTTGAGAGGTCAAACAATGGATAAAATTAAAGTTCTGAACATAAGTGAGTTAGAAAATAATCAATCCACCGTAGTTAATGTAAATGACAAAGAAATAGCTGTCTTTAATGTTGAAGGGGAATTCTTTGCTATTGATGACAGATGTTCCCATTCAGATGAATCATTATCTGAAGGTGAAGTGTATGACTGTAAAGTGGAATGTCCCGCCCACGGAGCTGAGTTTGATTTAAAAACAGGTGAAGCTTTGACACCACCAGCATCAAAATCAGTATCTTGCTACCAAACAAGTACTGATGAAAATTCGATTTATATAGAAGTAGAAACAAATGCTTAAAGTTCAGAATTTAGAAGTTTCAGTGGGTGAAGTTCAGATATTAAAAGGTGTTGATATGGAGGTACCTTCAGGAGAGCTTCATGCGATTATGGGCCCAAATGGATCTGGAAAATCAACTTTTTGTCATGCAGTAATGGGAAACCCTGATTATGAGCAGTCCGGGAACATAACAATTGGTGAAACAGATGTTTCTAAATTAACTCAATTTGAAAGATCAACTGCTGGAGTTTTTCAATCATTCCAATATCCTGTTGGCCTCCCAGGCGTAACATTAAAAGAATATGTAAATGAAATTAATCCTGATTTGAGTGACGATGAAATAAATACCCTCTCTAAAAAGTTTAATGTTCAAGAATTTCTCACTAGAGATGTTAACGTAGATCTTTCTGGGGGAGAGAAGAAAAGATCAGAACTGTTTCAACTTGCAATAAAAAAACCTAAAGTCGCGTTACTTGATGAAATTGATTCAGGACTAGACATTGATGCTATCAAATCAGTTTCATCTCTTATAAATGAAAATAGAGATGATCAGACATCGTATGTCTTAGTTACCCACTACAGTAGAATTTTGAAATATCTAGATGTTGATAAAGTTCATATTGTCGTTCAAGGCAATGTAATCAAATCTGGTGGTCAAGAATTGATTGAAGAAGTTGATTCGAATGGATACACTCAATACCAGGAATAAAAAAATTGAATAAAAAAAATATGAGAATAGAAAAAGACTCAATGGGGGAATTTGAAGTACCAGAGTCGGCCAAATATGGCGCATCAACTGCAAGGGCTGTAGAAAACTTTCCCATATCTAATCTTCGATTTACAAGAACTTTTATTAAATCATTAGCTGAAATTAAAAAAGCATGTGCAATGGTAAATGCAAAAAATAATCTACTTCAAGAGAATCTTGCAAGTGCAATTATTGAAAGCGCTCAGGAGGTCATAGATGGAGATCATGATGAAGATTTTGTATTAGATATATTTCAAACCGGTTCTGGTACTTCTACAAATATGAATGCTAATGAAATAATCGCTAATCTTGCAACAAACATTAGTGGAGAAAAAGTACACCCAAATGATCATGTGAATATGAGTCAATCTTCCAATGATGTTATTCCTACNGCGACTAATGTGGCATGCGTTTTGGAGATATCTCAAGGGCTAATACCTGAATTAACAAATCTTATAAAAGCTTTTGAAGATAAGGGAGTTAGTTGGAAAAAAGTATATAAAAATGGCCGAACACATTTAATGGATGCTACACCAGTTACTTTAGGCCAGGAGTTTGTCGGTTACGCAGCAGTGATTTCTGAAAGATTAAAAGATATAGAGATTGCATTAGACAATGTAAGAAAACTTGCAATTGGAGGAACTGCAGTAGGAACTGGTATTAATGCTCCAGTAAATTTTGGCACGAATGTTTCGGAGCAATTANAGGCTTCTCTTGGTGTTTCCTTTCAAGAGGTAGAAAACCACTTTACAAGACAGGGGTCTAGGGAAGAGGTTGTTCAGCTTTCAGGTACATTAAAGTCTTTAGCAGTTTCACTTTTCAAAATTGCAAATGATATTAGATGGATGGGAAGCGGACCGATTTCTGGGCTTGGAGAATTAAAAATTCCTGCTTTACAGCCAGGATCTTCNATAATGCCTGGAAAAGTCAATCCAGTTATTCCTGAAATGATGATGCAAGTCTCTGCTCAAGTAATTGGAAATGATTCAACAATCTCATTTTCTGCAGCTAACGGTAATTTTGAACTCAATACAATGCTGCCAGTAATGGCTCATAATATTTTAGAAAGTATAGCCATACTTACGAGTGCAACCAAAGTGTTCACTGATAAATTAATTGTTGGTTTAGAAGCTAATACAGAAAAATTAGATGAGAATATTCAAAAAAATTCAATTTTAGTTACAGCATTAGTTCCTAAATTAGGATACGATACTGCAGCTGATGTTGCCAAGTTAGCTGTCTCATCGAATAGTACAATTAAGAGTGTACTTTTAGAAAAAGCATTACTAACTGAAGAAGAAATTGATGAGCTTCTTGACATTGATAAATTAATTTAAATGGTTACAAAAGTAGCCATAGGGTCAGATCATGCAGGTTACGAATTAAAACAATATATTATTGATAACTTTGATGAAACCATAGTTTTTAATGACTTTGGGACTAACAACACTGAAAGTTGCGACTACCCAGATTATGCAGATAAGGTCTGTAATTTCATTCTTAAGAATGATGACTACAGAGGAGTGTTAATTTGTGGTAGTGGAGTGGGAATGTCAATTGCTGCAAACAAAATCCAAGGAATCCGAGCTTCAAATGTAACTAATATAGAAACAGCGATTCAAAGTGTAGAACANAANAATGTTAATATTTTATGTCTNGGGTCTAATAATCTAGATAATACAAAAGCCATTGACCTAATCTCNTCTTTTCTTAGNGCAAGTTTCACTGAAGAAGAAAGATATTTAAGAAGAATTAATAAATTAAATGGTTAATTTATTATTAAAAGATTTTTACCTTCAAATTTCTTTGTACCATTTACATAACTAAAGTACTTTCTACATTCACAGGATTGATATTCAATATCTATTGGGTAAAATTTTCTTTTTGCGTTAGGCCAATATTTTTCTTGTAAAGAGATCATTTCANTAGCAACATCTTGNTGGTTATCTAATCCAAGAAATTCTTCAAGCCTATCTAAATATGGCTGAGCACCAATTCCAGTCGGCACTTNAGAAGTTATTGGTATTACATCATTTCTAAACCATGCAATATCAATTAAAGCCATNAAAATTGGGAAATCGTTTTCCATTTTGAATAGCTTGTTTATATTTTTAGTTGCTTTTATTACATCTAATTCNGAATTNAAAATAATGGCTGTAAGATCTTCTTTTATTTCACTAAAAAGANTAGTAGCAGTTTCGATTCGCGTATAGGAATTACCCTNCCAAATCACATTTTGAACTGGATAGGCATTGAAGTTCTCCCACTGTTCTAAACTTGTTAATTTTTTAAATAATTTATTTACATCATTTAATTCCTCAAAATTTAGTTGGTCTAAGGTTTCCTGTCTATTGCACCATCTTCCAAAAAATAATGCCTGGATCAACATAGGAAGGTTATCTTTCAATGGCTCAGCAAATTTTATAATCGACTTACTTACNCTGTCATCTTCTCTAAAAACATTCAAAAATCTTCCCTGTTGAAAGATTTCATCATCACTCCAGGGAAATGATTTNCCACTTTCTCTATTTTTTCTTATTTTTTCCCGTTCTATGCAGTAATCAAAAAAACTTTTTACAGGGTCTTCAATAGTTAAGCCATCTAATGAGGTGCTATATTTGTTGATAGTCATTTTAAATCGAAATTTGCCAAATTGCTTTTATCCAATCATCTTGTATTTCATTTCTAGCAAAAACTACTATTCCTATTGCTCCATCTTCATAAACCTCTCTCATTGACGTCCCAGTTGTGTANACATCATCTGCAATTAAGAGTGGATCATTGATATTATTTGTGCAGTACTTCTTAAGTGCTTTCTCAAAAGGTATCCCTCCTCTAGGAATACCTTTAACATCTCTAAAAGTTATTTTTTCNCTAACAATTTTTGCCANAGCTTGGTAGTCATTGTCGCTTAAGGCATCACATTCAACTTTCCAAGTAAGTGGAAGTCCAGCATGAGAAATAAAATCTTCTTTTATAAATAAATTCATAATAACTTTCTTAATTTTAGCGGATTAAAGCAAACAGTTCCCAAGCTAACATGATCTGCTCCAATATCCATATAATATTCTATATCTTTTGTGGCGTAGATTCCTCCTCCGGCAATTACTGGTATATGAGGATAATTTTTTTTGANGTGCTTTATGAATTTTGTCGTGTATGGNATAAGCTCTCGACCACTCAANCCACCTTTTTCNATTGGGAGAGTGTTACATGCGTGTATCTGTTTAAATTCAAAAACCTTAATGAATTTTTCGAGTTCTTCAAATGTTGTATTTGGAGATATCTTTCCAATAAACCATTCTCGAGATTCATTGTTAAAATCTTCAATACCTTCTATATAGTGCTTATCTATATTGGGNCAGGACATATTTATCTCAAGATTAAAGTTTTCGGGTAATTTTTGGGAGAACACTCTCCAGTCATCCTTTTCTATTCCAGCTATTGAAAAGACTTCNCCATTTTGATAGTTTTTGATACCACTTTGAAGACCTGGATTTCTTAGTCCAATTTTATTAACCCATCCACGTTTTGTGTATCGTAAAGTTTTAGCAATTTGAATTATTCTCCCTGTCCTCTTTTCAATAGTCCAACTACCAGAAACAGATATNGTTTTATTTGTCTTNATGTAATTACCAAAAGGAGCAGCAATAAACTTTTTCATCTTAAAATAATTTCAACGCTTATTACATTATGGATAGTTAATTTTTTCATATGTCCAAATGATTTATTATGTAATTCATATTTTTTCTAATTGATCTTCCCATAACAATNTATTTTGCACCCATATCAATTGCTTTTTCAGGGGTAGTAATATTTTTTTGATCATCATTGCTATCTGTTTTTAACCTTATTCCAGGTGTGATGATTAAGTCATAGAGTTTTTTAGTTTTAACAATTTCTGAAGCTGGACAAATAACACCGTCAATTCCTATTTGTTTTGCNATCATAAAATCATTTTCAACTTTCTTACTAGTNGTATCNCTAAATGCTTTGCTAGTGAGAGCACTACTGACTCCTAGAAGTTGTAAATTCTTTGGTTTACTTTGGGNTGCTGCAGATAATGCTTCTTTTTCTGATGCAATGTGAATAGTGAGATAATCTGCACCAATATTTCCAGCACTTACTGTCGCTGCTTGTACTGTGTGAGGAATATCATGAAGTTTTAGATCTAAGAATACTTTCCACCCATCATTTTTTAATTTCTCAACNGAAGATGGCCCTTCAGCAGTAAACATTTCTAATCCAACTTTCACGCCGTAAATTACACCTTTTAATTTTTCAAGAGGTTTCTTGAATTCATTCAACTCTTTGCCATCCAAGGCAAAGAAAATTGGCTTAACTGACATTTTGTATAGCCTCCATNTCATCAAGTACTTTTTCTTGCAAAATGAAAGCCTCTACAAATGCTTCTGCCTCCCTAACTGAAGATACAACAGCAACTCCTGTTTTATGAGATAGTCTTCTAATTTTCCAGCCATCTGTATATTCATTTGCAAAAGTGGGTGTATTGATAACAATTGATATTAATTTATCATCTATAATTGTNAATGAAGTGGGCGATTCATCATCTGCTCTTCCNACAAGTATTGAATCTATATTATTTTNACTTAAAAATCTACCGGTTCCTTCTGTTGCATAAATNGAGAAANCAAGTTCAGCATATTTTTTAATTACTTCAACAAAATTTGGCTTTTCAGAATCACTTAANGTTACAAATACACCTTTTTGTTTTGNTCCAATTTCAACTCCCGCTGCAGCNTATGCTTTATTTAGTGCTGTTCCAAAATCTTTACCAATACCTAAAACCTCTCCCGTTGCTTTCATTTCTGGACCTAGCATTGTGTCTTCAGCAGGAAATCTAGACCAAGGAAAAATAGCTTTCTTTATTGCAATTTTCTTTGTTGACTTTTTCAAGTAGTTTGTTTGACTTTTTATTTGTTCAATTGTGTATCCAAGCATCAAAAGTGTTCCTGCTTTAATTATNTGATTTCCAGTTACTTTAGCCACAAAAGGCATAGTTCTTGATGCCCTTGGGTTAGCTTCTAAAATAATTAATTCATTATCTTTAATTGCAAATTGAATGTTAAGTAAGCCCTTTACGTTCAGACCTAAAGCAAGCTTNGTACTTTTATCTTGAATCTCTTTTATCATTGATTTGCTAATACTATATGGAGGAATAACTGCTGTAGAGTCACCACTATGAACACCAGCTGGTTCTAAATGCTCTAAAATTCCTGCAATAAAAACTTCTTTTCCATCTGAGATTAAATCAACATCTACTTCTATTGCTTCTGTTAAGAATTGATCAACTAGTAATGGTCCAGATTTGAAAGGGTTGCCATCCTCATCTGCGCTTGAAAGGATATCNAGATAGTTTTCGAGTTCTTCTTCAGTTTTAACTACTCTCATTGCCCTTCCTCCAAGAACGTAACTTGGTCTAAGTAATACTGGAAAACCAATATCATTGACGGAATTAATAAGTTCATTTTCATTATTAGCAATTTTTGACAGTGGTTGTTTTATATCTTGTGANACACATAATTTTTGGAATAAGTATCTATCTTCNGTAGAGTCAATAACTTCTAATGAAGATCCGGCAATTTTNAAACCTGCNGCAGAAATTTCTTTTGCAAGCTTAAGAGGNGTCTGTCCACCAAGTTGTATAATTACNGAATCAGGCTTTTCTCTCACTAACACTGCTCTAACCTCATTCCAAGANAAAGGCTCAAAATATAATTTATCTGCTGTATCGTAATCAGTGGATACGGTTTCAGGATTNGAGTTAATCATTATTGCCTCGAATCCATTTTCTTTTAATGAGCTAACCNCATGGACACAACAATAATCAAACTCAATACCTTGACCAATTCTGTTAGGCCCAGAGCCAATTACAACCACTTTTTTTTGCTTTGAAGNNGTGTCATCATTTGNTGTACCATTTGTAGAATACAAATATGGAGTTTGTGACACAAACTCAGCTGAACAGGTGTCAACAAGCTTATAAACCCTATTATTTTCTAGNTCTTTCTTTGAATCTTTATTATCTAGATCTTCATCTGTCCAGCCAAACATTTTGAGAATCATGGATGGTGTGGACTCAGGATTGACACTAAAGCTTTTTTCGATTTCTCTAAGAAACCATAGATCAATTTTTGAAAATTCTGCAATGTCCTCAATTGCCCAGTTTCTTCTAATCGCTTCAAAGATAGCAAAAATTCTTCTTGGACGGGGAGTATGAATTTCTTTTTGTAGTTGATGTTTGTCAAGATTAATAAACCTATTATCAATGTTTCTTATGCCTGTTTTACCAATTTCAAGAGATCTTATTGCTTTTGTTAAGCTTTCGGTAAATGTAGAAGCTATTGACATAACTTCTCCAACACTTTGCATAGACGTTCCCAAAACATCATCAGTAGATGGAAATTTTGGAAAGTCAAACCTTGGTATTTTTACTACTACATAGTCCTGAACAGGTTCAAAACTAGCAGGAGTTGAACCTGTTATATCATTTTTTAATTCAGTCAAGCTATACCCAACTGCTAATAAAGCAGCAAATTTTGCTATGGGGAATCCAGTNGCCTTTGACGCTAAAGCTGATGATCTAGAGACTCTAGGATTCATTTCAATAATTCTTCGCTCACCATTTTCTGGATTAACTGCAAACTGAACATTACTTCCACCCGTAGCAATTCCAATTGTATCTAAACAAAGCAATGCTTCATCACGCATTGCTTGATATTCTTTATCTGAAAGTGTTTGTATAGGTGCAACTGTAATTGAGTCCCCAGTGTGAACTCCCATAGGATCAAAGTTCTCTATGCCACAAACAATTACTCCGTTTCCATCACTATCTCTCATTACTTCTAACTCAAATTCTTTCCACCCATAAACAGACTCTTCAATTAATACTTCCTGAGTAGGCGAAGCAGCAAAGGCATCTTTTAACTTAATATTTAANTCTGTATTATTTTCAACAACACTAGTTCCTCCTCCACCAAGAATGAAGGATGGCCTAAGCATTAATGGGTATCCTATATTTTTGGCGGCATCAAGCCCTTCTTCGAAACTTCTGGCATATGTTGCATTAAGAGTTTGTATACCAACTTCTTCCATTGCTTCTTTAAACTTCCATCTATTTTCTGCTACTTCAATAGCTTCTGCTGAAGCACCAAGTAACCTAACATTATTTTTTTTAAAAACACCTTTTGCACTCAATTCCATAGAAAGGTTTAAAGCAGTTTGACCGCCTAGAGTTGGGAGCACTGCATCAGGTTGTTCTTTTTCAATTATTCTCTCTAAAAAAGTAACTGTTAGAGGTTCTATATATGTTGCATCAGCCATTTCTGGATCTGTCATAATGGTTGCAGGATTAGAATTAACAAGAATAATCCTATATCCCTCATTTTTTAAAGCTTTCGCGGCTTGTGAGCCTGAGTAGTCAAATTCGCATGCTTGGCCAATAACAATAGGGCCTGAACCAATTATTAGAATACTTTTAATCTCTTTGTTAGCTGGCATGTTTTTCTCCAATCATGTTTAGGAATGGGTTAAAAATTTCCAAACCGTCGGTAGTCCCGGGACCTGATTCAGGATGAAATTGAACTGAATATGCATTTGACTCCCAAAGACTTATTCCTTCGTTGCTTCCATCATTTAAGTTTGTCGCGTATGCATTTATTGCTCCAAATTTTTTGTGCTTAATGGGCTTTTCAAAGCTTTCAACAGTAAATCCATGATTTTGTGATGTTATTATAGCTTTTTTCAAACCCTCAATTTTTACAGGATGGTTAGATCCATGGTGTCCAAAATCTAGCTTTGTCACAATTAATCCGCATGCAAGACCTAATATTTGATGACCCAAGCAAATACCAAATATGGGTAAATTGCCAATCAGTTTCTTTACATTCTCAATAACTGAGGTTAATGACCTTGGATCTCCTGGACCATTAGATAAAAGCAAACCAGATAGCTCTAAGGATAAAATTTCTTCAGCATCTGTACTTGGGTTAATTAAAACTGTGTCAAAATTTTTTGATTCAAGCACTTTTACAATACTCGACTTTGCTCCTAAATCTAGAATGCCAATTTTCCCTTTGGTTTTATGGAATTTTGACTTTCCTAATCCAGCATTCAGAGCAGAATTATCTCCGATGATATTTCTTGCATTAATTAGTAATTGTTTTAAGTCCTCAGTATTAGCATCAGTTCCAAATGCAAACATTCCTGAACCAGAATCTCTCAAGTGAGTTGTAATTGCCCTAACGTCGAACCCTCCACTAAACGGAATTTCATACTCATTAAGCCAGTCGGTTATTGATTTCTCAGATCTCCATGATGATGGATTATATGTAAAGGAGTTAGCTATAGCACCTTCTATTTTTGGTTCATTTGATTCGAAATCAGTTTGAGACATCCCATAATTACCAACATGTGAAGAGGTAAAAGTTATTAATTGATTAGTGTATGACGGGTCACTTAATATTTCAACAAATCCTGTCATTGCAGTATTAAATATAAGTTCACCTGTTGTAGGCTTAAACTCTTCTGTAGTCCATCCAATGAATTCATCTCCATACTCATTTACTAAAACAGCTTTCTTATACACTTTCAGAAACCCTTTCAATCTTGGTTTTCCTTTTTTCGAAGATAGAATTATTAAATTTTGATTTAGTGGTAAATTCTTTATTGCATTTTTCCCATAAATTTTTTTTAGAAATGTTTATTTCATAACCAATTTCAGACAATATTTTCTTAGGGTTTACGACCATAAATCTTTTTATTTGTTCAATAGAAAATATGCCTGATGAGTAAATCATTGGGAAAGCAGACTCTAGGCCAACTACTCCTCTTGCAGCACTCTTAAAATCTATGTCTTTTGTATTACTTGGGTGTGGAGCGTGATCGGTAGCTATTGCGTCAATAACATTAGTAAATAGACCATCTATTAAAGAAAGACGATCTTCCTCCTGTCTTATAGGCGGGTACATTTTGTACAAACCATTGGCAGTATCTAAATTATGATTATTTTCTAAAATGTGGTGTGGAGTTACCTCACTTGTTATTGGTAGCCCACTTGATTTAGCCTCTCTGATTAAATCTACACATTTTTTTGATGATATATGTTGAGCATGGTATCTAGTGCCATATTTAGCTACAAGTTCAATGTCTCGAAGTAAAATTGTTGACTCTTCCGTTTCGTTAATTGGAATTAATATTTCTGTATCGTTTGGTGGGGCAATATCTCCGGGTTGCGTGTAGCAACTACTTTCACAATGTTGAAATATCGCAGCATTTAAAGAAGCTATAGTTTTAAATGCTTCCTCAGCTAAGTTGTTATCTATTAGAGATTTACCATCATCAGAAAAAATATAAATTCCATGTTCGATAAATTCTTTAAAGTTAATTAATTCTTTTCCNTCTAGGCTCTTGGTTAATGCCCCNACTCTATGAACATTGATTTTTAATGCATTATCTATNTTTCTGGCAGTATTTAAATGCTCAATTGTNTCTATGACAATTTCCGAATTAGGCATAGCCAATATATCACTGTACCCTCCGTTTTTNGCTGCTAGTTCAATATCTTTANATGGAAAATTATTGTTGTCTGGATATCTTGTGTGTGTATGAAGGTCAATAAAACTTTCTAACTCAATCATATTTTTCCATTACATACATGTATGAGCTAATTCTTGAAGCTATCCCAAATGAAAGCTGATCTTTATATTTAAATTTATCATGCTTAGACGCTTGTTCCGAGATTTCAACTCCTAAATTCATAGGCATAGGGTGAAGTACTATTAAATTATCATCTGATTTATTCAGAATATCATCTGTTAGTTGATGATCGTTTACAAAGTCTTTTAGATTTAAATTTTCGAAATTGTTTATGCGTTCTGCTTGAACTCTNAAGACTTCAATGGCGTCAGTCGAATCCAAAACTTCTTCCCAGCTGCTTAAGACCCTTATATTAGATAAATCATCAGGTAAGAAACTTTTATGTGTAAATACACCTACTTTTTTNCCAAGTGCAGTAAATAATTCTTTTCCAGATTTAAAAACTCTAGAGTGCTTCACATCTCCTGTATAAACAACAGGAATATCATTTTCTAATTTACCGAATTTTTTCAGAGTTGTTGCATCCACAANGGCTTGTGTTGGGTGAGATACGGTCCCAAAACCAGCACTAATGAATGAGATGTCTTTAAATTCTCGATATTCATCTAGGTTTTCTTCTTTTGTCCTAATTACTATGGAATCAATCCCTAAAGCTTTATAAGTTTCAATTTCATGTTCAAGATTTTCTCCTTTTATTTTTGCTGAANTTAAGTCTGAAGATTCCATAGTTTTTATTCCTAATCTGTGTGCTGCTACAGAGAAAGAAAGTCGGGTTCTAGTTGATGGTTCGTCAAATTTTAATAAACTAATCGAGGAAATTTTATTTAATTTTTCTGGGTTTATTTTTTCTGTAATGTCAATTAATTTTTCGAGCCCTTTTTTTTCTATATTTTTAAAGTCTAAAAGGTGTCTAGTCAATTAACTTACCTCCACACGATCATTCTCATCAATCTCTTCTAAAAATACAGATACATATTCGCTTTCATTGGTTGGAATGTTCTTTCCAACAAATTTAGGATTTATTGGAAGCTCTCTATGNCCTCTATCTATAAGACAAGTTAGTGTTATTGAACGGGGTCTTCCTGAATAGATTACAGCCTCTATAGAAGCTCTCAATGTTCTTCCTGTGTAGATTACGTCGTCAATTAAAATTACATTTCTGTCTTCGGGGGTTATATTCAATATGCTTTTATCTAATTCTTCATCTAGATCATCTCTAAATGGCTTATAATTNACGGTNTCTATANTGTGTTTAAAACCAAATTGATTTAAGTATTTTGATATTCGTTTTGCAAGAAGATCACCCCTTCTTGGAATTCCAATTAATAATGGATTAACTAATTCAGATTCAGAGATTTCTTTACTTAGACGATAAAGTGTTTTGTTGATTTCCATAATCTTCCTTTTGATACTCACTGGTATCATTTAAAGTCTCTTTTATATTAACAACATTGTAAGCAAAATGCTTGTTATCTATTCTCTCTAAAAAAAGGAACTCCTATATTACTTGGTGCACCGGTTCTACCACCTTTATAAATCGTTAACATAATAAGAACTAATATAGTGATTACATAAGGAGTAATTTTTACAATATATGGACTAATTTCAAATCCATAAGTTTGAAGCCTTGGCACGAGGGCCTCTAAAAAACCAAAAAGTAACGCACCGAGAGCTGTTCTGTATGGCTTCCATCCTCCAAAAATTACTAAAGCTAGTGCAATCCAACCTCTACCAGAGGTCATATTGTCTGTCCAATATGGGACGTAGCTTAGTGTAAGATAAACACCAGCTAATCCAGCAAAACCTCCACCAACACATGTTGCTATGAATTGTGTTTTATTTACATTTAAGCCCATTGAGTCCGCAGCACGAGAATCTTCTCCAACAGCTTCAAGTCTTCTCCCAAACATAGTTTTTTTTAATAAATAAGCAGTCGCAATCATAAGGAGAATTGCTAAAAAGAATATATAACTTTGACTTAGTATAACGTCTACCAATGTTGAGGGATTTTCTATTTCTCTTAAGCTATTAATTTTTACAGGAAGTTTTTTACCTATATAATTCTTTCCCATAAGAGCTGATAAAGAAAGTCCTAAAATTGTAAGAATTAAACCAGAAACAGTTTGGTCCTGTTTAAGAATGACGGTCACAAATGCATGAAGTGAAGCAAACAGGGCTGCAGAAAAAATTCCAATAAATATTGAAAAAAAGAGATTTCCGGTATTCACTGCTGTCATAAAACCAGTTACTGCTCCAATCGAAATCATTCCTTCTACACCAAGGTTCAATATTCCTGATTTCTCAGTTATCAACTCGCCAAGTGCAGCTATAAAAAGCAATGTAGCTGCTTGAAGAGTTGCATTTAAAAGTCCTATAAATTGAATATCAATCATCGTCATTAACTTTCAATATCTTATAAGAAAAAAAGAACTGAGCTATAAGGGCTCCAAATAAAGTAGTAGCTTGGATAATATCGGCAATATAGCTACTAACTCCTATAGTTTGAATCACGGAACCCCCAATAGTTAGTGCTCCGAATAAAGATCCCACTAAGAAAATTCCTAATGGTCGCATTCCAGTTATTGCAGCAACAATAATAGCTGTGTATCCAAAACCTTGAGATAATCCTGTTGAAACTCTATGTGTCTGACTCAATAATTCGACTCCACCTGCCAGCCCCGCAAGTCCACCACCTATTAACATTGCGATAAATGCTTTCTGTTTTGCATTAATGCCAGCATAAATTGCAGTTAATGCAGAACCTCCTGAAATCCTAAGCTCATAACCAAACACGGATTTTTCTTTTAGATAGTGAATTCCTAAGGTGCAAAGAAAACAAATTATGAAACCGTAGCTCAGCTTTCCAAAAATTGTAGGTAGATAAACTTCTTTTCCAACATATGTCGCAGCAGGAAAATTTAGAGAGTTTGGATCTTTCCAAGGACCATTAACTAGATAAACTGTAAAGCCAATGATTATATAGTTGAACAATAAAGTAGTAATTATTTCATTTACACCAAATAATACTTTTGTTATCGCTGGTATAAAAATACATAAAGATCCACCAACAAATGATGAAAGTAATAAAACAAGAATAGATAAGCTTGGATTTGAGATTTCTAGACTGATATAGATAAAGTTGAGAACGATTCCCCCCATAAATATCTGGCCTTCAGCTCCAATATTCCA
>NHIM01000024.1 GCA_002169845.1 Acidimicrobiaceae bacterium TMED189
TTATGTACTTCTTTAAGTATTTCTTGATACTTAATATCGGTAGAATATATGAAGTCCATACTTTTGAATGCAGTTTCTTTATCGAGATCTATATAAGAATTAATTAAATTTATGCATCTTTTTGTGAGAGTGTGTATATTAATTTTTCTTAATTCCGTAGATGTTATATTCTTATATTTCTTTGATTTATTTTCAATTAAAAGTTTATTTAGTCCAATTTGAAAGACATTTATGCTTATAAATTCGCATACAATTCTATGATTTAAGAATACATCATTGAGTGAAACAGATATGAAGTCACTGTGTAACTCTATTTCAACCTTTTTTTTCATAATCTATTAAAACATAAATTTTATATGTTTTTTGAACTTGAAAATAATAGTTCGTAACATTCACTAATATTAAAGNAAATGAATATTGAGATTACCTTACCAGATAAATCTATCCGTAAATACAACAATCCAATTACAGGTGAAGCTATTGCACTTGACATTGGCCCAAANCTTGGAAAAGATGCAATTGGGATAGAGATTAATAAACAAATATTTGATACATCGTATGAAATTACAGAGAATGTATCAATTAATATACTAACAAGCAAGGATAGAGTTTCCTTATCCATATTAAGACACTCAACAGCACATCTATTAGCTCAAGCTGTTNTAAATCTATTCCCTGGTACTCAATATGGTGTTGGTCCTGATATTGAAGATGGATTTTATTATGATTTTCTNTTTGAGCAAACAATTAGTGACGAAGATTTNCCAAAAATAGAGAAAGAAATGAAAAGACTAGCCGCAGAAAAACAATCTTTCAGTAAATCTTTCATAGACAAATCACAAGCATTAANTATATTTAAAAACCAAAAATTTAAGATNGAATTAATAAACACAGCTGACGCTACTGAAGGAGTAGATGCCGACCAGGTATCGGTTTATTCCAATAATGATTTTCTTGATTTATGCAGAGGACCTCATGTACCACANACTGGATTTATAAAACATTTCAAACTTACTCGATTAGGCGGAGCTTATTGGAGAGGTGATGAGGATAATCCACAATTACAAAGGATATACGGAACAAGTTGGTTTACAGATGATGATCTTCAACAATATTTGACAAGGCGAATTGAAGCTGAAAAAAGAGATCATAGAAAAATTGGTAAAGAATTGGAATTATTTACTACTGCTGATGAACTTGGGCCAGGTCAGTTCTTATGGAAACCCAATGGAGCTCTTCTAAGAAATACAATTGAGAACTATAGCAAAAAAGCTCATATCCAAAACGGTTACGAATTTGTTAATACACCACATATTGGACGTTCAATTCTATGGGAAACATCCGGACATTTGGAACATTATGAAGAAGGTATGTATCCACCTCTCCAAAGTAAAGATAATGACGACAAATATTATCTAAAACCAATGAACTGTCCATTCCATATTTTGATCTATAAAAGTGAACTTCGGTCATATAAAGAGCTTCCGGTAAGGCTATTTGAATTAGGCTCTGTTTACCGGTTTGAGAAAACAGGTGTTTTGCATGGATTATTGAGAGCCAGGGGTTTTACCCAAGATGATGCTCATATTTTTTGTACCTTTGAACAAATTAATCAGGAGATTAATAGCCTTCTTAGGTTTTCTATTTCCCTTTTGAAATCATTTGGTTTTAATGATATTGAAGCGGATTTATCCACTAAACCAAAAAAAGCAATTGGAGAAGATAAAGATTGGGATATAGCTACAGAGTCTTTAGAAAATGCACTTAATGATGAAGGTATTAACTTTATTACTGCCGAAGGTGAAGGAGCATTCTACGGACCAAAAATAGATTTACATGTTAAAGATGCAATTGGAAGACGTTGGCAGCTGTCTACAATACAGATTGATTTTGCACAACCTAACAATTTTAAATTAGAGTATGTAACTAGTAAAAATAATAAAGATAGACCTGTTATGGTTCATAGAGCTTTGCTCGGATCTATAGAACGATTTACTGGCATACTAATAGAACATTATTCAGGAGAGTTTCCTGGATGGTTAGCTCCGACACAATTAAAAATACTTACAATTGGAAATGTAGAAGACTATGTTCAAACCATTGTAGATAAATTGCCGAATGTTCGTCTAAAAGTTGATAATAGAAATATACGACTCGGTGAAAAAATTCATGATGCAAAAAAACAAAAGATACCTCTATCTCTAATTGTGGGTGAAAAAGATCTTTCTGAAAATACAGGATCATTAAATATCCTGAATTCAGAAAGCATTAATAATCAAAAAATATCACATCTTTTAAAAGAAATTAATAAACAAGTTAAAGAACCGAAATTTGAGTTTTAATGGTTGAAGGAATAGATATTTCCCAAGAAGATGCTGATAAGCAAATAGTTCCAGAGGATCTTAATTCTCTTGCAGTTGGAAGTTACATTGTACCTAGTCCAAAACGACGAAAGACTTATGGATTGATGTTAATAGTTACAGCTTTAATTTCTCAAGTAATTACATCTTTTTATGATTGGATAAACATAACAGTTGGAGTAGTTCTTGTTATTTTAACTGGTATTTTCGTGCTATTTATTGACAACACTATCAATGTAAAGCAATCAGATGTAATTGAGAATGTTGTAAAACATATACCACACTCTATTGGATATTATTCGATTGCATTAACTTTCCAGTTTATAAAAAAATATTTATTTTTAAAACCAGTCTGGACAGTGATTGTATATGACCACAATAATCCACCAACTATGAAAACAATAATAGAAATAGATGCATCAACAGCTGAATTAGTTTCTGAAACGTATACAGAATCTATTACAAATGCTTGAAAAGTACTTAAAGTCTGCGTCTGAAAAATTCGCAATACCATTTGTGAAGATCTGTATAACTTTAAAAATCAAGCCGAATGTTTTATCAGTTATTGGAATTTTAATAGTCATTGTTGGTTCTTTATTTTTTCTCAGTAAAAATAAAGAACTTGGAATATTATTAATATTTATAGGTAGTGCAATAGACGGACTAGACGGCCCTTTAGCACGAACAATGGGTGAAACCAGTAACAAAGGTGCAGTTTTAGATTCGACAATTGATCGAATAGGTGAGTTATTTATTTGGGCAGTAATTGGTATCAATTATGCACATTCAAATATAGAAATTTTTACTGTATTTTCAATTCTTACTTCTTCAAGCTTAATTCCGTACTTACGAGCTAAATCTGAAATACATAATATAGAAAACAAAGTTGGTCTAGCTGCACGCCCAGAAAGAGTATTATTTGCAGTTTTTTATATGTATTTTGAATTTTCATTTAATTTTGTTTACATATTNGCAATTATTACTTGGATAACTGTTGCTCAGAGGTTTAATAGGTTATATAAACTTTTATGATCAAATCTTTACAGTATCAATTTATTCGCNCNTTTCATTCAATACTTAANTCATTTANCATTGATACAATTCTGAACTTAGCTTATATNATTGGACCGCTGTATTATATTCTGTCCTTTAAAAATAGTTATAAGCTTTATAAACGAAAAAAGAAATTTAAAATTTATAAAAATATTAATTACAAACCAATGACTGTGAAGATAAATTACGTTAAATATTGGCTTGAAACTCTCTGGTTGACTAAAGATAATTTTAATAAAAATATTATGGATAAAGTNATAATAAAAAACCAAAAATATATAGACAATCTAATGAATTCCGAAAAAGGATTTATCTTCGCATTACCACATCTTGGTAACTGGGAAATGGCAATACCAGTTGGTAAAGCTATAGGGTTAGATCTTTTAGCTGTTGCAGAACCATTAGATAACAAAAAAGTATTGCACTGGTTTAAGTCACTTAGAGAACAACTAGGCTGTGAAATTATTCTCGGTGGTAAAGGTCAAAATACATTTGAACTNTTACAGGATAAAATAATTAAAGGAAAACATATNTGTTTACTATCTGAACGAAGTATTAATAAAAGCGGGGTTGGAGTTGAATTCTTTGGTGAAGTTGCTGCATTTCCTAAAGGTCCAGTAGCTCTAGCATTGAAAACAGAAGTACCTATAGTTCCAGCTGCATTTTTAAAACTAGAGGGGAAATACACACTTGTTTTTGACAAACCATTCTATGTCCCACTCTTTGATAATGAAGCACAAAGTATTCAGCAGGGCATGAAAGTTTTAGCAAAATCTTTTGAAGCACTAATAACATTAGATGTAAACCAATGGCACTCCATACAACCAGTTTGGACAAATGAGTACTAATTTATTACTAGTTTCACCTTACAGTTTAAATTATTTTGGNGGAGTACAGAATCAATTGCTTCTTATCAAAAAGTTTTTACCNAAAGAAGATTACAATTTAAAGTTTTTATGNCCTGATTCACCAGATTTCAACTTAGGGAAACCAATTAAGATGCCGTTTAATGGTTCTGTAGCGCCAATAGCATTATTTGCAAATAAAAAAACTATCTTAAAAGCTATATCCTGGGCTGATGTTGTTCATCTTCACGAACCTTTTATACCAATATTTTTTTGGCGTTTCCCTNTAGATAAACGAACTATTATAAGTCACCATGCATCTTTATCAATACTTTTAAGCTCGATACAAAAAAAGCTTATAAAAAAAGAACGTCATGCGCATGCCGTAACAGCTGTAAGTAAAGAAGCTTCCAAACACGTAGTATCTTCAGTTGATGTTCAAATTGTTCCTAATGCTATTGAATTAACAAATAATTCTCAAAACTTTTCAGGTNGNTCCGATATTCTCTTNATAGGTAGAAACGAAAAAAGGAAAAATTACGANCTCTATGAACAGTTGTCGTNAGTGACTAAAAATAAAAATTATAACTTTAGAGCAATAACTAATCAAAACATTCATTCAGAGAATATATCTGTATTCGTAAATCCTGATAATGGAATAAAAGAAAGATTACTTAAAAAATCATCAATATATTTAGCAGTTAACACACATGGTGAAAGTTTTGGAATAACAATAGTTGAGGCAATTAATTCTGGGTGTATTGCAATTTGTAGTGATATTCAACCTTTTATAGAATTACTAGAAGAGAGTGGTGTTTATTTCAAGAATAATGATTTAGAATCTCTTACTCTTGCCGTAGAAGANATTATTTCTAATGATGTAACTAATATTTACTTAAAACAATTAAAACACATTCGAAAATATGACATCGATAAAGTAATCACTTCTTGGATTTCACTCTACTCACAGATATAGTTAAAATTAGATTATGAAAATAGAATCAACATTTAAAGTTAAAAAAGGTCTAGCTGAAATGCTTAAAGGCGGCGTTATTATGGATGTCGTAAACGCAGAACAAGCAAAAATCGCAGAAAAATCTGGTGCTGTAGCTGTNATGGCCCTTGAAAGAATTCCTGCTGATATAAGAGCAGAAGGTGGAGTATCCAGGATGTCATCTGTAGAAGTAATTCAAGAAGTAATGGAAACAGTCTCAATTCCAGTTATGGCTAAAGCTAGAATTGGACATTTTGTTGAAGCCCAAATGTTAGAAGAANTAGGTATTGACTTTATAGATGAAAGTGAAGTGCTCACTCCTGCAGATGATGTAAACCATATAAGTAAACATGATATTAAAACACCTTTTGTCAATGGTGCTACAAATATAGGCGAAGCCTGCAGACGTATTGGTGAGGGTGCTGCAATGATAAGAACTAAAGGAGAAGCAGGAACTGGNAACGTTATAGAAGCTGTTCGTCACATGAGAAGTATGACAAAGGGTATTAATAAAATAATTTCATCAGATGAAAATGAATTAATGGCAATAGCAAAAAATACTGGATCTCCATATGAAGTTGTCAAACAAATTAAAGAGTTAGGAAAATTACCAGTTGTTAATTTTGCAGCTGGGGGAATTGCTACTCCTGCAGATGCAGCTCTCATGATGCAATTAGGATGTGATGGTGTTTTCGTTGGTTCAGGTATCTTTAAAAGCGGTGACCCACTAGAAAGAGCAGAAGCAATTGTAGTGGCGACAACAAACTTTAATAATCCTTCAACTTTAGTTGAAGTTTCTAAAAATCTTGGTGAGGCCATGGTTGGTATTAACATTGATGATCTAGATGAATCGGAGAAACTAGCTAAAAGAGGGTGGTAATTGAAAACAGGTATACTAGCTTTACAAGGAAGTTTTCACGAACACGCTGAAACGTTAAAGTTATTACATCGAGATTTCATATTTGTTAAAAATATTGATGACTTAGAAGACATAAACTCTTTGATATTACCAGGGGGTGAATCTACTGCTATGTTAAAAATACAAGAACATACAGATTTATTTCAAAAATTGGAATCTTTAATTAAATCTGGAATTCCAACACTAGGTACTTGTGCAGGTTTAATATTACTTTCTGGTCAAAACATACAAGGCACAAATACTATTAATGCTTTAGATTGTATTGTTGAAAGAAATGGATATGGTCGCCAAAATCAATCATTTGAAGCTGAAGTACATTTTGAAGACTTTACTGCGGATTATTGTTTTATAAGGGCACCAAAAATTATTAGTTATAGTGATGACGTCAAGCCTATTGCATATCAAGATTCTGATGTTGTTGGTTTAAGACGAGATAATATAGTTGGATTGACTTATCATCCAGAATTGACAAATGATAATAATTATTTGAATTGGCTGGATTCATTTTTGAAAAAGGATTCTAATGTCGGGTCATTCTAAATGGTCAACTATAAAAAGAAAAAAAGGAGCGAATGATGCCAAAAGAGGTAAATTATTTGCTAAATTAATACGAGCTATTGAAGTAGCTGCCAAGAACGGTGGTCCTGATCCTGCCAATAATGCATCCTTATACCAAGCTATATCTAAAGCTAAATCTATGTCCGTACCGAATAGTAATATCGAAAATGCATTAAAACGTTTAAGTGGTCAACAGGATAGTGATGATTATGAGGAAGTCTTTTATGAAGGATATGGCCCCCATGGAGTAGCCATTCTTGTTGAATGCCTTACGGATAATAGAAACAGAACTTCATCGGATGTAAAATCAACATTTTCAAAATATAACGGATCAACGGGAGCGCCTGGCAGTGTCAATTATCTATTTGAAAGAAAAGCAATTTTTCAGTTTGATTCAATTAGTGATGAATTAATAAATATAGCTATTGAAAATTCATGCCTTGACTTTACGGAGAATACTTCTGGTGTAACTTTCGAGTTTAATCCAAAAGATTTTAAAAAAATGAACGAAGTATTTCGGAGTCATAGCTATGAAAGTAACATTTCAGAAGTCGCTTATGTAGCTTCAACACCAGTAATGATTAATCTAGATCAGTTTAAACAAGTTACAAATCTTATTGAAACTCTTGAAGATCTTGATGATATACAAAATGTCTATACCAATTTTGATATAGACGAGAAACTCCTAGATACTAAAATAATTTAAATAATATTGTTAAAATCATATGATGGTAAACAAAGCTAAGAAACAAGGCACTAATTACGAAACAAATATTGTAAATAGGCTTAATAAAGTTAACAATTTTAAAGCCCAACGTTTTGCTGAAGGTGGTTCTAATGACTTAGGTGATATTCAGCTATTTATAGATGATGAAGAGTTTTTTATTGAAGCGAAATCACGTCAAAATCTTAATTTACATCAAACCCTTGACAAAGCTATAAATAAATCGGGTGAACAAAATACCCTAGTATTTTGGAAGAAACTTAAAAGAAAAAATAACAACGAACGACGCACTAATGACGGGGTACCAGAAGTTATTTCAATGTCGTATGAATTATTTGTAAAGTTATTAGAAAAGTAATTGAACAAAACTCCTACAACAGATCTTGAATACGATTTAAAAGAATCTTCAATTGCTCAGGTTAGATATAAAAACCCAGGAAGTTCTAAGTTATTGATAGCTTCAACTAAACAAATATTAACTTTTGAAAAGTATATTAAAAACTTAAGTAACAAGTCTGTCTTTATATTTAATAAATCTAGCGTTCAAAATGTAAGAATCGAAACTAACAAACTTTATACAAATGGTAAGGTTGAATTTTTCATTTTAAGTCTACTTAGTACGAATACTGCTGAAGTTCTTATTAAAACATCATCCAATCTCTTACCGGGTGATGTAGTTAGTACTTATATTGCTGATGTACGTATAGTCGAAAAAAATAATAGTATTTTCACTGTCGATTTTAATACAGAAGTACAGCTCTTAATTGATGAATATGGAAAGGTGCCTTTACCTCCATATATTAAGGATGATGTTTCTAAATATGAAGATTATAAAAACCAGTTTTCAGATGGTGGCTTTTCAGTAGCTTCCTCAACTGCCGGATTACATTTCAGTTTAAGAATGATTTCAGATTTAATTAAGAATAATCATAAAGTTTTTTATGTTAACTTAGATATAAATTTAGGTACTTTTAAACAGATTGACACATCAAATGTAGAGGATTATAAAATTCATTCAGAGTATTACAATATGGATGAATCTGATTTTCATGAAATTCTTTCACTCAAAGAGGATGGATACAATATTGTAACTGTTGGTACTACAGTATTAAGAACTTTGGAAACTGTCGCAGCAAATAGTACATACAGAGGATTAACAAATCTTTTTATTACTCCAGGTTATAAATTTAAAGTTTCAAACACCTTGATAACTAATTTTCATGCACCTAGAAGTAGTTTATTAGCTATTGTACAAACTATTTTTGGTGATAATTGGAAAGATCTTTATTCATATGCACAAAGCAACCATCTTAAGTTTTTAAGTTTCGGTGATGCTGTATTATTTAACATAGATGAGTAAACTAAACTTTAAATTAATTCAACATGACGGTAAGGCTAGAGCTGGACTTCTCGAACTTAATGATAAAGAGGTTTTGACGCCAACATTTATGCCTGTAGCAACTAAAGGTGCTTTAAAATCCACTCCACACGAAATGCTAGATAAAACGTCTGTACTTCTAGCAAATACTTATCATCTTTTTCTAAGACCTGGTGCTAACGTTGTTAACGAACTTGGAGGTCTCCATAAATTTATGAATTGGGACAAGATAATTCTTACAGATTCTGGAGGTTTCCAGGGTTGGTCATTGCCAACAAAAAAAACTACAGATGGCATCATATTTAAAAATATCTACGATGGGTCGTCTTTTTTAATGACTCCGGAAATATCAATAAAAACTCAGAACCTTCTTGGGAGTGATATTGCAATGATTTTTGATTACGTTGTAGATATTGATGCTTCGCATGATATTCAAACTGATGCTATAAAAACTACTGACTCGTGGGCAAGGATAGCAAAAGAAACACATAATAATAACAATCAAGCAATGTTTGGGATTATTCAAGGAGGGTTAATCAAAAACCTAAGAGAACAATCTGCTTTGTCTATGGTTAAATTGGATTTTGACGGGTATGCGCTTGGAGGTCTTGCCCTTGGCGAAACTCGAGTAGAGAGAAAAAACATTGTTAATTTTACTACTGAATACCTACCAACAAATAAACCAAGATACGTTATGGGTCTGGGTGATACATTAGGTTTAATAGACTTGATTGAAGAAGGTATTGATATGTTCGATTGCGTATGGCCTGCTAGATTGGCAAGACATGGTAAATTAATAACTGGTAATAGTTATATAAATATTAAAAATCAAAAATACACAGAAGATTCAAGACCTATATATGAGTCGTGTCCATGTTTTACTTGTCAAAACTATTCCAGAGGATTTTTGAGACACCTTTTAAGAAATGAACAAACAAGCGCTTGGCTTTATTTAACAATTCATAATTTAATTCAGACTGAGATTATGCTTGATGAAGCGAGAAAAAGTATATTAGAATCAGATTTTGAAAATTTTAAGAAGAGATATATAAATGAATGAATTTTTAAGTGTTTTGCCTCTTATTATCGTACTTATTGTTTTTTACACTATTCTTTGGGTTCCACAAAGGAGACGCAACAAAAGACATACAAAAATGATTAACGATCTCAAAATAGGCAACAATGTGGTTACAGATTCTGGTATTTATGGAAGAATAGTTTCCTTGGATGACAACACTGTTACCCTTGTTTTGAAAAAGGGTGAATTAGTTGTTAGCAAAAATAAGATTGATGGTTTGACATGAGAAAATATTTTAAAATACTATTTTTGCCCATTATTTCAATAGCATTATTTTCTTTAGTTTACTATCAAAACCTTTCACCTAAGTTAGGTTTAGATCTTCAAGGTGGGATATCAGTAATTTTAACCGCTGAAGAAGGTACAGATCAGGAACTAATAGAACAAGCAGTAGAAATCATGAGAACAAGAATTGAAGCATTTGGCGACGTACAAGAACCTGAAATTTCAATAAGTGGAGAAAATTCAGTACTCGTTCAATTACCAGGTGTAACCGATCAAGAAAGAGCAATTGAGGCATTAGGTACAACTGGTTTATTAACTTTTAGACCTGTTCTAGATTCCTCAATGTCTACAGGTTACTCACCAGCGTTACAGATTATACCAAACCCAGATAATCCAGAAGAAGTAGCTACAGTAATTAAACCAGGTATTACTGGAGTTGATGAAGTTATTGGTGTTTCATTGGTTGATAATCCTGATTTTGAGTCTTATCTTCTATCCATTAATTCTGGATATCCTGTGATATACCAATTAGGACCTGCAGAATTAACTGGTAATGATATATCAGATGCTATTGCTGTATTTCCAGAAAATGAATGGATAGTATCACTCGAATTCAAAGATGAATCAGCAAATTCATTTACTGAGTTAACAAAAAGGTTAGCTAATGAAAATGGAGATAAAAGAAAACTTGCAATCGTATTAGATGGAGAAATTGTTTCGGCACCTGGAATAGCATTTGATGTTGATCCTGCAGTTGGTATTACCGGTGGAACAGCTGCTATTTCAATGGGAAATGCTGACGGGGGAGAAGCAGCTAACAATCTTGCAATAATTTTGAGGTATGGTGCGTTACCGGTATCCTTTGAAAGATCATCCATTCAAAAAGTTTCAGCAACATTAGGTGAAAATACTCTCAATCTTGGTTTACAAGCTGGGTTGATTGGATTAATTATAGTATCGATGTATCTGATTCTTTACTACAGAATATTAGGTCTAGTCGCTATATTGGGTCTTACATCTTTTGGATTGTTATTTTATTCAGTAATAAGTTTACTTGGTGAATACCAAGGGTTTACGCTAACTTTATCAGGTATAGCGGGAATAATTGTCTCGATAGGGCTGGCAGCAGATTCATATATAGTTACATTCGAAAAGTTTAAAGATGAAATCAAGATTGGAAGATCTTTTCAATTTGCAGCAGATAAAGCTGCGACAGACGCATGGAAAACAATTGTAACTGCAGACTTTGTATCACTTTCAGCAGCTCTGCTTCTTTATGTTTTAGCAATTGGACCAATCAGAGGATTTGCATTAGCTTTAGGGGTAGCAACAATTTTTGACCTATTCTTTACGAGACTGTACACAAGAAATACTGTTCCTCTTGTAAGTACTTTTTCTAAAAGTCCTAGAGGATATTTTCCTATAAAAATGAAGGATCTTGTAAATGATTAAAAAGCTATTCATTGGTTCAACTAATATAGATTTTCTTCAAGTTGGTAAATTATTTTATCGTATCTTTGTTGTTGAAGCGATAATTTTTATAAGTGTTGCTGTTTTATCTTTAACAGGAATTCTTAATGTGAATCTTTCAGTTGACTTTACTGGAGGAACAACTTATCAATTAGAAACTCCCTATACAACAGATGATATTGATGAGGTCATGGAAAGTACGATACTAGATGTATCTAGATATCAAACATTTGAGAATTCAAACTCTATAATATTTCGTGCAACAGAGAATACACAAGATAAAGAAACAGAATTTCTGTTTTACTTAGCAAATAAATTTGACTTACCTGATGAAAATATTGATTTTCAAAGGGTTGGACCTACATTTGGTGATGAGATAACTTCTAAAGGTCTTCAAGCATTGATTATCTTCCTAACATTAGTTGTATTATTAATCTCATATAGATATGAATTTAAATATTCCTTAATTGCACTCATAGCTTTAACTCACGATCTTTTACTCGTATTTAGTATTTATGTACTACTTGGACTTGAGATAACTCCTTCTACAGTTATAGCCTTGCTTACAATCTTAGGTTATTCTCTCTATGACACTGTTATCCTTTTTGATAAACTTAATGATTCAATTAAAACATCAAAATTTTCATATCTATCAGAAGATTCGTTAAATAAAACTTTTAATGAAGTTCTTATGAGAAGTTTAAATACTTCAATAACTTCAGCTATACCGATTGCTTCAATACTTTTCTTAGGTAACTATCTTGGTTTATCTGGAACGCTATCTGACTTTGCATTACCTCTATTTATTGGTATTTTGTCTGGTACATACAGTTCTATATTTGTAACTGTGCCATTTTTATCAAAGATAATTAATAAATAATTTCTTTACTACCATATAGATATGGTTGAAAAGGTAAAAAATACAGCTGTTGACGAGTTGATAAGCGTGTTAAAGTCTAGATACGTAGGTGATGAACTTATTAAAATAACATCTGCTTATGAAATGGCTGCCAAAGGTCACGTTGCACAGAAAAGAAAATCTGGTGAGCCATATATTGTTCACCCAATAAGTGTAGCTATTTATTTGTCAGATCTAAGTATGGATATAGATACCGTTATTGCTGCGTTACTTCACGACTTAATAGAAGATACAGAGATAACATACGAAGATATTAAAACCTCATTTGGTACTGATGTTGCCAATATTGTTGATGGTGTAACGAAATTAGATCGTATAAGATACAACACAAAAGAAGAAGCACAGGCCGATGCAATACGCAAAATGGTAGTAGCAATGTCAAAAGATATACGTGTACTAATTCTTAAACTTGCAGATCGATTACATAATATAGAGACACTTGAACACTTACATGACTGGAAGCAGGAAAAGATTGCTAATGAAACATTATATGTATATGCTCCGTTAGCACATAGGTTAGGTTTACAAAATATAAAACATACATTAGAAGATACTTCTTTTGAAATACTTTTTAAAAAACAGAACATAGAAATTGAAAAATTAATAGAAAAAACTTCTCCGCACAGAAATTCTGAAATTAAGAAAATTACAGAGATACTTTCTAAACTTTTAGGAGATAATTCTATTTCAGCTGATGTTGTTGGAAGACCAAAACATAATTATTCTATTTATAAAAAAATTATTAATAGTGGACTATCTTTTCATGAAATTAACGACCTTATTGGAGTTCGAATAATCACTGATGATGTTAAGAGCTGCTATTCAATCCTTGGTCTTGTACATGCTAATTTTCAACCAGTACTTGGAAGATTCAAAGATTTTATATCTATGCCAAAATTTAATTTGTACCAAAGTCTACATACTACAGTTTTAACTTCCGATGGAAATAAAGTAGAAATTCAAATACGAACAAGAGAAATGCACTATAGAGCTGAATTTGGTGTTGCTGCTCACTGGAAGTATAAAGAAAAACCATCTAATGATTTAAGCGAATGGACGAGCGAACTAAATAATATTTCTGCAGAGTATCCAGACCCAAATGAATTTTTACAGCATATGAAATTAGATTTATATGAAGATGAAATATTTTGTCTGACTCCTAACGGTGACGTAATTACACTTCCATCAGGTTCAACAGCTGTTGACTTTGCATTTGCGGTACATACTGAAGTTGGCGAAAAGATGATTGGTGCCAAAGTAAATGGAAAATTATCAAACCTTAGCAACATAATTAAAACAGGGGACACAATTGAGGTTCTTACAACTAATGATAATTCTAAAGGTCCTAGTCGTGACTGGCTAAACATTGTTAAAACTTCCAGAGCTAGATCAAAAATTAAACAGTGGTACCAAAAACAAATGAAAGACGAAGATATTCAAAAAGGTAAACAACTTTTAAATATATGGCTAGATGAAAATACTGACATATTGAACTTTTCATCAAAAGAAAATATATTGAAAAACCTTTTGAAAGAAACTTCATTGCCCAATTATGAGATGTTTTATCAAAAGTTAGGAATGGGGAATTTAAAAATTGAAAATATTGCTAATAAAATTAGAAAGTATGTGTTTCCTGAAGAGATTACAGCAGATGAAGATATTTTTACACCTGAAGAAAAGATTAACGAAAGCAGTGAATTAATAATTGTTGAAGGGTACGATGATATTCAAGTAAGAATTGCAAAGTGTTGCGTTCCTGTACCTGGTGATGACATTTTAGGTTTTGTTACAATTTCTAACGGAATTTCTGTTCACAGATCTGATTGTATGAATATACAAATTGATAGTACTAAGGGTGAAAGAATAATAGACGTTACCTGGGGTTTTAATATACATAGTGGTGACATAATATGGCTTGAGATAGAAGCAATTGATAGACCGTATCTTTTACGTGATGCAACAATTGCAATATCTGATAATGGCGGGAATATATTAGTTGCTAAATCGATAACTAATAGCAAACGAATAGTTAGTTTAGTGTTTCAAATCGAGATAAGTGATAGCAATCAATTAGATGAAATAATTAAGGATTCAAAAAATATAGAAAATGTTTTCGAGGCTGAGAGAATATTTCCAGGAACAAAATGATATCAGAAATTTATAAATTTACTAGCTTTACAACATCCAATTGTTATATATTGAGACCGTTTGATGATGAAATTTGTATTTTTGTAGATTTACCACCAGATTTAACTGAACCCTTAATATATGTAAAAGAAAATAATTTATCCATCGCTGGAGCATTAGTTACACATGGTCACTTTGATCATGCGTTAGGTATGGAAAGTTTTCAATCGAGTATATATATGAACTTAGAGGATGAATTCTTAGCCAGAAATCCTCAAGAACAGATATCTATGTTCACTAATAACGCTTTTAATGCTGAAAAATTTAATGGTGAGATTACTGACATAAAAGATCTCCCATACGAGTTTATTAAAACACACTATAATCCTGGTCATACCGCAGGTAGTGTGTCATATGAATTTCCTGAGTTGGGTACAATTTTTACAGGTGATTTTGTTTTTAAAGATAGTATTGGTAGGACTGATTTAAAGACAGGTAATCATAATGACATGATAAGCTCAATAAAGAATGTTTTCTCAAAGTTTAATCCTGATTATGAAGTACTACCAGGACACGGACCTTCTGAAAAAGTTAGTAATATTAGAAAAGAAAATGTATTGATAAAGGAGCATTTACATGATTGAACAGGTAAAAGGCACTCAAAATCTTTATTTAAATGATTCTGATAAATATCTATTTATTAGAAATTCTTTTTTTCAAGTCTTTAATGAGTCAGGTTACTCATATCTGCAAACTCCACATATTGAATACAGTGAATTGTTTGAAAAATCAATAGGTGAAAATTCTGAAATTGTTTCTAAACAGATGTACCAATTTAATGATAAAGGTGGTAGATCTTTAGTCTTAAGACCAGAAGGCACTTCAAGTATTGTTAGGTACCATTCTCAATATCAAAAAGATCTTACAAATAAATATTCTTATTTTGGTCAAATGTTTAGGTACGAAAATCCTCAGAAAAATAGATACAGAGAGTTTACACAGGGTGGAATAGAAATTGTTGGGAATCTAGACACATTTTCCGATTTTCAGATTATTAATGATTCAATTAATTTTTTAACCAAATTAGGACTTAATTTTACTTTAGAAATTAACACTATTGGTTCAATTGAGGATCGAAATAAATATAGCGAAGAGCTCTATCTTTACTTAAAGAAAAATGAACATGAACTTTCTGAAGAGAGTAAAGAAAAGCTTGAAGTTAATACACTAAGGATACTTGATTCGAATAACCCTAAAGATATAACGGTAATAAATAACGCACCAGAAATATCAACCTACATAAATAAAGATTCCTTAAGTAAATATGATTTATTAAAGTCAACAATGAATGAGAATGGTCTTCAATATAAAGAAAATACAAAGCTTGTTAGAGGACTTGATTATTACAATGATTTAACATTCGAATTTATTGACCAAGAAGGTCTGGTACTTGGCGGTGGTGGTAGGTATGATAAATTAGCTGAAATATTAAATATAGGCAAATTTAATGGTGTCGGTGTTGCTTTTGGCATTGAAAGAATTATGAATAATATTAATATTTCAAAGCATACTCCTAAAACTTATGTCATCGGAGCTAACTTAATGAAAGTTACAAAATATTGTAAACTATTAGACAATAATGAAATACCTTACTTTAAACCACCTCGTTTATCAAAAGTAAACACACAATTTAGGAATGCTAAAAGTCTTAATGTAAAATATATTATTAATACTGACGAAGATACAATTAAAGATTTGGAGCTCAACACTACAGTTGATTTCAATATAGGAGTGTTAATTGATAATTAAAGAACTTAATGGTTTAAAGGATGGATCAAACGTTCAAAATCTTTTTGGCTGGGTTGATAATGTTAGAGATCATGGTGGACTAACTTTCATTGACTTAAGGGATTTCGACTCCACTATCCAACTGGTTTTTGATAAAGAATCAAGTATTAATGTTGGAGTTAAAAATGAGTATTATATAAAGGTTTCTGGCGTTTTTAGTAAACGAGATGAGGGATTAGTAAATAATAAAACTGCTTATGGTCAATATGAAATTTTAATCAATTCACTTGATATTGTGAACGAAAGTAAAACTCTTCCTTTTCAAATTGAAGACAATATTGATACAGATGAAAGTATAAGGCTTAAATATAGATATCTAGATTTAAGAAGAAATGAAATGAAAAATAATATTGTTGCAAGATCTAAAACGTTTAAAAGCATCAGAAACATTATGAATAAATTGGAAATTTTAGAAATTGACACACCAACCCTTATAAAATCAACACCTGAAGGTGCTAAAGATTTTTTAGTACCATCAAGAAAATCTCCAGGTTCTTTTTATGCTCTGCCACAATCTCCGCAAATGTATAAACAATTATTCATGATGTCTGGCTTTCCAAACTATTACCAAATAGCAAAATGTTATAGAGATGAGGATTCTAGAAAAGACAGACAACCAGAGTTCACCCAATTAGATATTGAATTTTCAAATGCAAATCCTGAATTAGTAAAACATAACATTGAAATTATTGTTAAACATATATTTAAAGAAGCATTTGATATAAAGATAACTACTCCCTTTAATTCAATCACATATGAAGATTCGATGTCACTATATGGGACTGACAAACCTGATCTTAGAATTAAAGAGACACTCAGTGATATTACAGATATATTTTTGAATACAGATATTAAGTTTATTAAAGATACTATTAATAATTCAGGGAAGGTTCTTTCCCTTCATACAAAAAATACACTTAGTAGAAAAAATATTGACCTACTAGACGAATCTATAAAACTTCTAGGCTCTAATGGATTAGGTTGGTTCAAAATTGATAATAATGAAATATCAGGTCCATTAGCTAAGTTCCTAAATGATAAAGAGAAGTCAGAATTAGGTCTTTTTGGAGACGGCTTAATAGTATTTCAGGCTGGTAATTTATTAGAAATCGCAAAATATATGGACCATCTAAGACGTGAAATCTTTATCAATAATTCTGATGAGGTAATTAATTTTACCTGGGTCGAAGATTTTCCATATTTTGAAATAGAAAATGGAATTTTACAACCATCACACCATCCTTTCACAGCACCGAAAAGTCCGGATGATTTTGAAAAAAATCCAAAGAATTCAAAGGCTCTTCATTATGACTTAGTATTAAATGGAGTTGAATTAGGATCTGGATCGCAAAGAATTAATAATCCTAGATTACAAAAGCTTGTTCTTGAAAAATGGGGTTTAACAGAAATTGATATTGACCAAAGATTTGGATGGTTTATAGAAGCATTATCATATGGAACACCTCAACATGCTGGGTTTGCTATTGGGATAGATAGACTTGTTGCTGAAATTCTTAAACAACCATCTATTAGAGATGTTATACCTTTCCCTAAAACACAATCAGGTATGGATCCTTTAACAGACGCACCTTCTGAGATTAATGAGGATGATTTAATTGAATATAATTTAAGGTATGTAGACAATGAATAGCGATGATATAAGATCAAAATTTCTTAACTATTTTGAAAGTATAGATCATAAAATATTACCTTCTGCTTCTTTGATCCCTTTTGATGACACGCTGCTTTTCACCGCTGCTGGAATGGTCCCACTCAAAGATTTTTTTTCTGGTCATAAAGAACCTTCTAATCCAAATATGGTTTCCTCACAAAAATGTATCCGGACAGTTGATATTGATATTATTGGTGATACAGATAGACATCTCACATTCTTCGAAATGTTAGGAAACTTCAGCGTTGGTAAATATTTTAAAAAAGAAGCGATAACTCACTCATATAACTATATAACAAAAGAACTGAAAATATCACCAGAAAAATTATGGTTTACCGTTTATAAAGATGATGAAGAGTCATACGAAATATGGAAAGATATCATAGGTATTCCTGAGGATCGGATTCAAAGAGGAGATGAAGATAATTTTTGGCATATGAACATACCCGGTCCCTGTGGACCTTGTAGTGAGATTTTCATAGATAGAGGTGAGAAGTATGGTGAGGAAGGTGGCCCGATTGGCGGAGGTGAAGATAGATATGTAGAAATCTGGAATTTGGTATTCATGGAGTCTATTCAAGAAAAACCTTTCGAAGTAATCGGTGAATTACCTTCCAAAAATATTGATACTGGGATGGGCCTTGAAAGATTAGCAATGATTTTACAAGATAAAGATTCACCATTTGAAATTGATACCTTTTCTAATATGTACATAGCTTTGAAAAAAGTTATAGTAAATAACAATAAAAAATTAGAGAGAATTGTTCTAGATCATGTTAAAGCATCAACATTTATGATATCGGATGGGGTAGTTCCAACAAATGAAGGAAGAGGATACATCTTAAGAAGACTATTAAGAAGGGCTATAAGAGCAATTAATATTCTTTCCGATGACCTCATGTCGTTAGATTTCTTAGTAAGAATTGTTGTTGAAAATTATCAAAATAGTTATCCAGATTTAGTTAAGAATAAAGATAAAATTACAAAACTTATAAAATCTGAAGAGAAATTATTTCATAAAACATTATTAAAAGGAACAGCAGAGATAAACTCTAAGCTTAGTTCTGGTGAGAAATTTCTAACTAAAGATGCATTTCACTTATTTGAGACTTTTGGGTTTCCAATAGAATTGACAGAAGAAATTGTAAGTGAACATGGATACACTGTTAATAAAGATGAATTTAACAAACTCTTCGAAGAACATAAAATTAAATCTTCTAAAAATAAAAATACAACAATGGAGATAGCAATAGACACTGATCAAAATAATTTTGTTGGTTATGATTCATTGACAAATGAATCTGAAATTTATGATATTCAAAATATCAATGATAAAGACATAGTTCTCTTTACTAAGGATACTCCTTTTTATTTCGAGGCAGGAGGTCAGGTCTCAGATGAAGGTTCTATAGTTATTGACGACTCTGTAATACCTATTAAGAAATTAATACAAACTAATTCCGGTGCTGTTGGAGTTGTTATAGAATCTACACAAATAAACGTTGGTGATAAAATTTCACAAATGGTTAATCCTGACTTCAGGAATGCCGTTTCTAAAAGTCATACTGCTGCACATATAGTTCATGCATCGCTTAGAAATATTTTAGGTTCTCATGTTGCTCAAGCTGGCTCTCATGTGGCTCCAGGGAAGTTTCGTTTTGACTTTAGTCATACAAGCAAGGTATCTCAAGATGAACTAAATGTAATTTTTAAAGATAGTAACAAAAATGTTTTTAGTGACCTAGATATAAACACTAATGTAATGAACATTGAAAAAGCCAAAGATGAAGGAGCCCTAGCTTTCTTTGGTGACAAATATGAAGACGATGTAAGAGTAGTAAGTATTGGAAACTTTTCAAAAGAATTATGTGGTGGTACGCATGTTTCAAACTCTCATGACGTAGGTCTTATCGTACTTACTAGTGAATCATCAATTGGTTCTAACTTAAGAAGAGTTGAGATGTTATCAGGTGCAGAAGCATATAACTTTTTGACAGAAGCATACAGCTCATATGCGAATGTCAGTAATCTTTTAAAAACTACGGTTGAAGAAGTCCCCAAAAAACTTAAAAGCTTTCTAGAAGATTACGAAGAGTTAAATAATAAAATTTCAAAATTTAAACAAGAAGAGTTATCTGCTTTGACTAAATCAATATCTTCATCAGCAGAAAATAGAAAAGGAAAAAGAATATATGTAGGTAAGGTATCACTTGAATCCAATAACGATGTTAAAGATCTTGCATTGAAATGTATTGCAACACAAAAGGTCGATGTAATTGTTTTAGTATCGAATATAGGATCAAAAACATGTATTGTTGGTGCAACTGCTAAGAATATAGACATGGACATTTCAAAAATTGTAAGCGAAACATCAAATTTATATGGTGGAGGTGCTTCTAAAGATCCTTTCCTTTCTATTGGCGGTGGGCCGGGTACGTATAGCGAAGACAAAACAATTAAATTTATCGAAAATGCCCTTTTAGAATTAATTTAAATGAATGTGCTTGGAATAGACTTTGGTGAAAGATATATTGGCTGTGCAATTTCAACAACAAAAACAAAATTACCTTTTGCATTAAAAGTTATAGATACAAAATTATCTAATATTGTTGAAAGCTTAACTTCAATTATCGATAGTTATGAAGTAACTAAAATTGTTATAGGTTATCCTATAGGTTTAAATAATAATGAAACAAGAATGAGCAATCTAGTTGATATTTTTATAAATGAAATCCTAACTCCAAATTTTGGTTTAGACGTTATTAAGGTTGATGAAAGAATGACCTCAACTCTTATAACAAAATCGAAGAAAGATCGTATTGATGATATATCCGCAATACAAATATTAGAAACGTATCTTAACAATGTATAAAAAACAATATATTAAAAATAGAACACTGGCTTCAATTGTATTTACTTTAGTAGGATTGTTTTTTTTAATAATCTTAACTTCAAACTTTGCAGACAATATTAAAAAGAATGAACTATCAACTAGTAGTCAGAATATTTCTAATGTACAAGTCCTAGATATCTCTATTAATCAAGGTTCTTCAGCATCAGATATAGCATCGTTGCTTTCTGCAGAAGGAATTATTTCATCTCAATTGGCTTTTGAACTTTATTTAAGATCTGAGAATCTAACTGATAAACTTCGAGCAGGAGATTATGAAATTTCTAATAATCTTGAATTCGCAGAGATTGCAGAAATCTTACTTAAAGGACCGCCTTTAAAAACTTATACAATTACTGTTCCTGAGGGGCTGTGGATAACAGAAACCCTACTTTCTATTTCTTCTCAAACCGGCTTTGATTATGACTTGCTGGTGAATTCTTTAGTATCTGGCCAAGTCCAAAGTAATTATGTTTTCTTAAACGATCCTTCAGTATTGGATAATTGGGAAGGACTTTTATATCCTAATACGTACCAAATAGATTTAGATGCTAATGGTGAAGAGATCTTGCAAGTGATGGTTGATGAATTAGAAAAAGTGACAACCCGCCTTCTCAACGAACAGTCACTTCCGTTTTGGATTAATAGTTATAATGAATTCTTTACTGTAGCTAGTTTGGTTGAAGCTGAATCAAAACTTCAAGAAGATAGGCCTCTTGTATCATCTGTTATTAAAAATCGTCTTGAAGACAATATGTTAATTCAAATAGATGCAACAGTACTATATGCACTTCAGAAAAGAAAAACACAAGTACTGCTTGTAGACTTACAGATTGATTCGGTGTACAACACTTATAAATACCTTGGGTTACCGCCAACGCCAATATCTGGTTTTGGAGAAAGATCCCTCAAAGCTGTACTTGATACTCCTGAAAATGATTATCTATACTATCTATTGACGGATAAAAGTGGCAAAATGTCATTCACCTCCGATTATACAGAATTTATTAATATGAAAAATAAAGCTAAAGAAGAGGGAGTTATACCATAATGGTTTCAACAAATGACATTAGACCCGGCCAATCTATACTCGTAGACAATAATTTATATCTTATATTGGAATATCAACATGTTAAACCGGGAAAAGGAAGAGCTTTTGTAAAAACGAAGCTAAAAAATTTATCAAATGGGGGAGTTGTTGACAAAACTTTTAGAGCTGATGAAGATGTACAGCAAGCGTTCATTGATAANCAAATTTTTCAGTTTCTATACAAAGATGGCGATAGCTATATATTTATGAATAATGATACATATGAACAAATTAATTTAAGAGAAAATATCGTGCAAGATAAACACCTATTCTTAACATCTAATCAAGAAGTAACGATACAAATGTACAACGAAATGCCGATTGATTTGGTTTTACCAGCTACTGTAAATTTAATCGTTACCAAAGCAGAACCAGCTGTAAAGGGAGACACTGTTTCGTCATCAACTAAATCAATTACTTGTGAAACTGGATTGGTCTTAAATGTTCCTATGTTTATAGAAGAAGATGAAGAAATCAAAGTTGATACTAAAAACTCATCATATGTCACAAGAACATGATTAAAGATTTCAGAACAGTATCATTTGAAACAATTTTTGACGCTAACTTGAACTTTGAAAAAGTTGAAGTTATTAAGAATAAACTCGCAGAAAATCAATTATTAAGATGCAATCAATTAATTGAGAATACTAAAAATAATTCCGAAAGAATTTTAAATTCGATAGAAACTTACAGTAAGAACTGGTCTTACAATCGTATAGGAAAAGTCGAAAAATGTACTTTAACCTTAGGTATTTCTGAATTAATTATGAATTTAACTCCAAAGAAAGTAATAATTTCTGAGTGGGTAAAATTAACAGATATACATTCTTCTGAAAGTGGTGCAAAGTTTGTAAATGGAATATTAAATTCAGTGAGTAAAGAAATTGAATAATTTTCAGAAAAGCGTAGAAGATATAAAAACAAAGAGAATTAATTTTATTAATAATTTCACTCCTGAACAAGATATTCTTGTTAGAAACTTAATCAAATCTTCATCTGATCCTGAACTTAATTCAATTAGAGTTCATAAATACTTAACCGCTACTAAATTCGTTGGTAAAGTAGAAACTGCTAGATATCTAGATAAAATAGGATTAGATGAAAAAACAACTCTTAGAAGTCTTGACGAAGAGAATATTAAAGAATTGCTTAAATTTTTTGAATTAAAATGATTTTTATTTTTTCTGGTCCATCAGGTGTAGGTAAATCAACCATTATTAATGCTTTGCGACAAAAAAGAGATTTCCAGTTTTCAGTTTCTTATACATCAAGAAATATAAGAGAAGGTGAATACAACGGAGAAGATTATAACTTTGTATCTGAGACCGAGTTTTTAAAACTTATAGATGAAGATTTTTTTATTGAATATGAAAAATATGGACGTAATTACTACGGAACAAGTAAAAATTCTGTAAATAATTCAACAAACTCCTTGATACTAGATTTAGAAGTTAATGGAGCAACAAAACTGTTAGCTTCTAATGAAGATTACATAGGCATATTTATAGATATTGATGATGAGGAATTAATCAGTAGATTACAAAAAAGAGGACATGACGAAACATTTATAGATGAAAGAATGAGGTTAGCTGAATATCAAAGAAGCTTTATGGATAAATTTAATTATAAGATTAATAATAAAGATATAAACACTACGGTTAATAAGATATTAGATATAATATACAGTCTGGAGGAAAAATGATTAAACCACCTATTGAAGAATTGCTTAAAGAAACACCGGGTAGATTTGCCCTTGTAATAACTTCTGCAAAAAGAGCTAAGGACATTAATTCATACTTTAATCAGCTAGGCGAAGGTATAGGAGCATATACACCTCCTCAAGTACAAAGTCTAAGTAGAAAACCATTGACTGTAGCTTTTGAAGAAATCGCAGCAGGCAAAGTTGAGGTTTCAGACAGCGAATAATTTCAATGAGTAAAAATATACTATTAGGAATTACTGGTAGTGTTGCTGCTTCTAAATCTGAAATATTATTTAAAAATTTATCTATTGATAATAACGTTAAAATCATTTGTACAGATGCAGGGTTACTTTATTTATCTGATGATTTTATAAAGAATGAGAAGATAATCTCTTCTTGGGAAGATTCTCCAGGTTCTCCACATATTGAACTTGCACGATGGGCAGATGAAATATTAATTTATCCAGCAACAGCTAATTTTATTTCTAAAATGAGCATGGGAATTGCTGATGATTTACTTCTTTCAACTATTCTAATGTCCAATAAACCAACTTATATTGCTCCTGCTATGCATGAAGAAATGTATCTAAACTCGATCATTCAGCAAAATATTGAAAAATTGTCAATAAATCATATTATTTGTGGTCCTAGATATGGGGAACTAGACATTGGAGATACAGGTTATGGTAGATTAATTGAACCGCACGAAATGATAAATCATTTTCAGAAAGATAAGTTTAAAGTTGTTGTTACTTCTGGAGGAACGATGGAGATGATTGACTCAGTACGAATGATATCAAATACTTCTTCTGGTAAGCAGGGGAGAGCATTGGGTATGGAGCTTTTATCAAGAGGATATAGTGTCACCTACGTGCATGCAAATAATATTAAAATCATCCCTCATGCAAAGAATATCTCTTTTACAGACTCAAAAAGTTTAAAAAATATACTTCAAGANGAGCTTTCTGATTCAACTTACTTGTTTATGNCAGCAGCAGTTTCTGATTTTATTCCTGATTATAAAGATACGAAATTAGATAGATCTGAAGGNTCACTTAATCTGTTATTAAGTCCTAATGAAGATATCGTGAAAGAAGTTGTAANTAATTTTCCTAATCTTACAACAGTAGCTTTTTCAGCTCAGGTTGAAGANAATTTGAATTTCGAAAAAATAAAAGATAAAGGTGTTAATTATCTAGTAATCAATAATATTTCTAAAAATAAAATAGGTTCAGACNACAATCAAGTATCGATAATCAATCAAACTGACCTGTTATATACTTCTGAAAAACTTAAAAAAGAAGAAATTGCTTCCTTGATAATTGACAACACTATGAATTAACCGTGTTTATCGATATAGAAATTATTTTCAATAATACTTATGGGTTCACTCAATTTACCTACAAAGTACCACCAAATTACAAACATAAAGTAGCTGTCGGTGACATAGTTGAAGTCCCATTTAGAAATGGTGTTAGAACTGCTATAGTACTTAAAGATCACTCAGAAAATACTCATGCACAAAAAATTAAATCAATTATTCGTAAAATTGGACATGTTGACCGCTTACAACTTAAATATTTAGAACAGCTTGCTATATCTAACAATATAAATATAGGCATGCTTCTACACAAATATGTGTCTCATCTTAACCTTTCTAAACAGCAAATTCTCGATAAGCATAGGTTCTCTATAAACAAAAACTCAGATTTACATTTAAGATTAAAAAAATTTAAAAATGTAATATTTGTTTCTTCATTACTTGAAGCTAAAGATATTGCTAAAAGACTGACACAAATGGGCAAAAAGGTTGATTTTTATCAAAAAACAGGAGGAGCAGATGAATTTAATCGATACTGGGGCTCAGTTAAGAATTTTCAAAATATCATAATATTATCAGTTAATTTTGAGAAAATTACTATCGANAATACACTAAATTTTCATTTTTATAACACAAACAGCTACAGCTATAATCTTCCAACGCTCAATAATATTAATATCATTGAGTCATCATTAATGAAGTTTAAGATTTTTAAAGGAAATTTCTTTTATTACANTGAATTCCCATCACTAGAATTTTTCGATAAAGTAAATAATTATTTTATAGATATTCCNACTGTCGAATTTAAATATATTTATGGAAANAATTTACAAGACTGCCTTCAAGTTTTTGATAGAAAATTTAATGATAAAAAATTAGAAATTTATTCCATGAATCCTGACATTCAGACTATATCGCCAAAACATAAGATTAAATATGAAATGAGTATTGATAATTACGATACAGTCATAATGTTTAATCCAACAATATCACATAACGGTATTCTCAGTTCCAATCGCCTTATTAATTTTATAAAGAAAATAAAATATTTTGATGATAGAGATATCCAAATAATTGTTTTTTCTACAAAAAAGATTGACTTAAACAAGCAACTTACTTCTGAAAAAATTAATAAATGGGCGGAAAAAGAAAAAAAAGAACGTGCAAAATATGGACCAAATATGAATATTAAAGTATTTAAAATTATTTCAAGTGAAGAAATAGATATTACNGAATATTCTGAATATCTTATAGGACCACGATTCGTAAATGAGGAATTTCAATATGAGATGAAAATTCAAATAAACAAAAAATATAATTACAATGAAATTATGTCTATATATTCTATCTTTAAAAAAGCAAATTTTGATAGAGTTAGAAGTTTATAGATGAAAGAAATAGTTCAATTTGGCCATCCTTCTTTAAAAATTACCTCTTCAGAAGTTCTTAAATTTGACTCAGAATTAAAAACTTTAACAGATGAAATGATAGATATTATGTATAACGCACCAGGAGTTGGACTGGCGGCTCCTCAAATTGGAATTAATAAAAATATTTTTGTATTCGACGCTGGTGATGGACCTAAAGTTGCAGTTAATCCACATAACCTAAAACTAGATGGATCCGTTACATTTATGGAAGGTTGCTTATCCTTACCGGGTTATTATTGGGATATTGAACGGGCTGAATATGCTTCTCTCGATTGTTATGACATAAATGGTCGTCAAATAACTTACGAAGGTGATGATCTTACTGGAAGGGTTCTCCAGCACGAGTACGATCATCTAAAAGGTAAAGTTTTGCTTACTGCTTTAAAAAGGAAAGAAAGAAAAATTGCTCTCAAAAACATATCTCTAAACGGCTTCCCAGGTAAAGATGTTTAACTTTTTTTTTGGCTCNGATTCTAGAAGTATTGAATATTTGAATATAGTTAAAAACAATAACGATCAGCTAAGAGTTATAACCCTTCCTCCTAATGTTTCTGGGAGAGGAAGGAAATTAAAACAAAACCCTGTTGAAATTTTTTGTTTACAAAATAATATTCCTTACGATTATTTCGATCCTGATTCTGTATATAAAAATATGTCTAATGCATTATGTGTTAGTTTCGGAAAGATATTTTCAGAGTCATTTATTAACAATAATGGACCCATTTATAATATTCACCTAAGCCTATTACCAGCTTACAGAGGTCCATCACCTGTAGAAACATCAATATTAATGGGTGAGAAATTAGCTGGATATTCAATTTTTAAAATCGATAAAAATATTGATGCTGGAAACATTGTTTATCAGGATACTTTTAACATTCATCAAGACACATATGCTTCTGACGTTTATGAAAAAGTACTAATTTTATTTAATAAAAGTTATGATCATATATGTGGACAACTTAAGAAAGAAATAATTGTAAGCAATAACACTCATTCNAATACTAAAAAGTTTATAAAAAATGATTACAACATTCTTGGTCAAGATATTTTGACAGCTAAGAAAATGATACGTGCCTTCAATGTTATTGGGCCAGCTTTCATTAAACACAATGATAGATTATTTAAGATTCATGAATATACAGAAAATGAAAATGGATTTCCAATAGAATTATCAGATGGTACATTGTACCCGTCTATTATTACACCAGAAGGTAAAAATAAAATGAACATTGATGACTATTTAAGAGGACAACTATGAATATAGGCGAAACAGTTAAAACTATTCAAAAAGAATTCCCTTCTGTGACAATTTCTAGACTGCGTTTTATGGAAAGAGAAGGGTTAATAAATCCTAGAAGGTCAAAGGGAGGGACAAGGGATTATGTCAAAAAAGATATAGAAAGAATTATGAGTATTTTAGATCTTCAGGAAAATCAATTTTATTCACTGAAAGCTATAAAAAATAATCCTAAATTGATTACAAACTCGTCGAAAATACAACTTGTTATACGAGAATATTCTTTTCATGATGCNTTAAAAAAATCAGGGTTATCGGATATAGAATTTAATGACTTATTAGATTTTAACTTAGAAGAAAAGAAAGATATCTACTCTCAACAGGATGTTAATAGATTTATAGGCTTTTCATATTTTTTCAATCTTGGCTTTTCGGCAAAGAACTTTACCATCTTTAAGTCAATGGCAGACAGGGGAGCTGGATTTATGGAGTTGGTAAAGAACAATATTGAGGATGAGAATGATCTCGATATTGCTATTGAAAATTTTACTTCTATTATTGGGAGTTTCATATCAGACGATATATAGTCGCTTTAGTAATCGTTCTTTTAATTCCTATATATCCGGCCTATGGGGCAGAGCTTAATCCTGGTGAGCTTTCTACAGAATATTATCTATCTTACGATATTGAAAATGAATTTATTATGTTTGCTAGTAATATTGACGAACAGATAGCTCCTGCATCAATAACTAAGGTACTTACTGCTCTTGTTGTTTTAGATTATTATGATATTACTGATTTAATTACAATATCTCTTCCTGACAACTACCAATACATCGGAAAAGTTGCTTATCTAGAAGAGGGAAAAGCAATAACTATTGAAGATTTATTAGAATTTCTTCTTATTTATTCGGCCAATGACGCAGCCTACATAGCTGCAATGGCTAGTACTGGAAGCATTGAATCATTCATCGTAGAAATGAACAACAAAGCTAAATCACTAGGAATGAACAACACTACATTCTTAAATCCAGATGGGTTAGATCAACTAGGGCATACAACAACTTTGAGGGACCTACTAAGCATGTCCTTAAATTTTATTGAGAATTATCGTCTTATGGCGATTGCTAGTAAAAATAGTTTTTCTTCTGACATAACAGGTATTGATAGAATATATTATTCAACAAATCAGCTTATAGATGAAGGATTTATAGGTATAAAGACAGGTTGGACATCAACAGCTGGGTTAACATTCATAGGATTAAATCTTGACAACAATCGTCAAATATTAACGATAGTAAATAAATCTAAAGTCGACGATAAAAGAATAACTCATTTCGAAGATACACAACTGCTGTATCAAAGTTCATTTAAATATTTTGGAAACTACGATAGTTTTCAAAGTGATACAGAAATATATAAAGTTAATAATCCATCAAGAACTTATGCGGTTTACGCAAATGAAACATGGAGAGACTTTGTTGACCTTAGGCAATTAGTGACCATAAATTTTATTGACTATGTAGATGGAAGGTTAAAATTTATTAATACCATTTCAGATAAGGAAATTAAAGTATCTGAAAGTGACTACAAAATCTTATGGGAATTTAACCCTTTAGATATATTTTCAATATTTGCAAATTGAAACAAGTATTATCGCCTTGTCTACTTCAATAATTTTTAAATTTTTATTACTCTTTGTCTATGACTAATAAGATTGAAGTTGCAGTTAACAGTATTAGGCTTGAAGAAAATTCTGATACGCCTATTATGATTCTCTCAGATCCTCTTACAAATAAAGTTCTTCCAATTTGGATTGGAACCATTGAAGCTGTATCTATAGCTTATGCACAAGAGGGAGTGCTCCACGAAAGACCCCAAACTCACGATTTGATTATTGATGTTATCGAATCTCTAAATGCGGTATTAAAAGAAGTTAGTATTTCAAACATCAAAGATAAAACTTACTACGCTGATTTGATACTAAGTACTATAAATGGTGATATTTCGCTTACAGCTAGACCAAGTGACGCAATAGCTCTTGCCCTTCGCTCAGAAGCCCCTATAACCGTAAATAAGGACGTTTTCGAGGCTAATTCAATAGATTTAATAGGTGATAAGGCTGAAGACATTCAAGAGTTTAAAGAGTTTATAGACAACATTACTCCAGATGATTTTCTCTAAAACCTTGATAAAAAAAATTATCATAGTAGATTAACAATATGCAACAGGGATATACAGGTCCTGAGGTTTGTAAAATAACCGGGATCTCTTACAGACAATTAGACCATTGGACGACTAGTAGTCTTATTCAAGCATCTATAAGAAATCTAAAGGGTTCAGGTTTTCACAGGATTTATTCATTTCAAGATATTATCCAAATAAAATTAGTTAACAAGCTCAGAGAAGCAGGCGTTAGTCTTCAGAAAATAAGAATTGCCCTAAAAAACATCGATAGTATTCTTGGAGACAATATAAATATTTCAGATGTTTCAGTTTTTTCTGATGGTAAGTCAATATATGTTATTTCGGATAATGACCAAATGATAGATTTACTAAAAAAGGGTCAAGCAGTTTTTGGAATTTCTCTAGGTCCAGTTCATACCGAAGCTGAAGCAGAGGTGTTCTCACTTTATCCTGATAAAGTATCTACAAAGAACGCATGATTTTTGCTCACAAATCAGAAGAAATATTTGCAGAACATTTAAATTTATTTGGAATTGATTGGGTCTATGAACCAGTAAGTTTCCCGTTGAAGTGGGGAAGTGGTTCAATAAAGATGATGTTTACCCCAGATTTCTATATACCTTCTTTAGACGTTTATGTTGAGATTACAACTATGAACCAAAACTTAATAACAAAAAAATCTAAGAAGATTAAAAAAGCAAAAAAACTTTACCCTGATAAAAACTTCAAACTTATAAATGAACAACAATTTTATAATTTTTTAGAGATAGATAACAGAGAATTAGTTCAAAAAACTATAGCCAGCTGACTTAACTAATAATTCTTCTGGATCAATAACACCTGACTGTTTTGCAACTTTTATTTCTTTATTAATAGATGTGTTGCTCATGAGTCTGTTGTCTGTATTTAAAGATACTTGAAAACCAAGTTTTACTAATGTACTAATAGGGTGATTCTCGGCATCTTTATACATATTTGTATGAAGATTTGATGTTATGCATATTTCTAGAGGTATCTCATTATCCAATATGTANCCAGCAGTTTTTCCAAACTTATGATTANCTAAGTCAATATCTTCAATTATACGAACNCCGTGACCNATTCTTTTGGCACCATTATCTAGAGCATCTTGGATTGATTCAACATTATCTCCTTCGCCTGCATGAATGGTAATGTTTATGCCTGAATNAGCAATGTTGGAAAATGTATCCGAAAACAGATTCGGTCTAAAAGTTAATTCGGGTCCAGCAATATCAAATCCAATAATCTTTTCTTTATTCTGTATTGCTAATTCTTCGACTAATTTAACATTATTTGCATCGTGCCTCATTCCACAGAGAATCAACCCTGATTGAATTCCATACAAATTTTCTGCCTGTTTAAATCCTGAATTTATAGCGTTTAATACCTGAACAGGGGACAAGTCTTCATTAACAGAAAAGAATGGAGCATATCTACTTTCATATAATGTAATTCCATTGTTGTGCATATCTTCAGCAGCTTCAAAAGAGATTCTTTCAAGGTTGTCATAAGTTTGCATTAAAGCGATAGTATGAGTGAATGCCTCAAGATATTCTTCAAGCGATTCACAGGCAGACCGATCAAAAAATTCAGAAGGATTCTCTATTTCAAGTAATGGGCCATAATTTGTAGCAAGAGCTAACTCTCTGGCTGTATCGGGTCTTAAACCACCATCTAAGTGATCATGAAGTACTGCCTTATTCATAACGCAACATAATATATATTATAGGACNNNTTATAAACCTTTAGACATGCTGTAGATTTCATCTAATACACTCTCCTTGTGTGTGTATGGCAGCCAGTGACCAGCTCCAGATATTTCCTTAATTTTAACAACATCAGCAACTTTATTTAGTCTTTGTCTCATATTTTCTGTTAACTTTACAGCCATATCCTTTTCTCCAAACATGAAAAGAATATTTTGAGTTAATTCATTGTTACCCCACTGTTCCGATATTTTTATATTTTCGTCTAAATTTGCGTACCAAGAGATGGGGCCATAAAATCCTGTTTTTTCATAATTATTCACTAGGCTATCTAATTCAACGTGACTAATTGCATACTCGATATGATTAGTGTCATTNAAGAGTGATTTGATTGATAAGCTTACATTGTTATTTGCATTCTTTATCCTGTAAGCACCTAAGATAGAATTTTTTATATCCCGATCAAGAAGATTTGCAGATTCTAATGGTTGCTGAAAAGATGTAATGTAATGATCTCCATCATAATAATTAAGATTTTTATAAACTTTATGGCTGGGAAATAAAGTTCCTCCACAGATTCCAATATAATTTTCGACTGATACTAGTTTTCGTTTTAGAACTGCCCAACCTACTACTGTCCCCCAGTCATGACTAACTATTGTTAAATTGTTGGACAAATCTAGACTATTAATCAAGGTTTCAATATCTATCGCTAATTTGTCAATTGTAAAGTCACTAATTTTCATTTTTTGTTTTGACGAGAGCGGGTAACCTCTTTGCTCTATAGAAGTAACTCTAAAATTATTTTTAACTAAATCCTCTGAAATTTCATCCCACATAAACATATTGGATGGAAAACCATGTAAAAAAAGTACATCATTACCTGAGCCTTTTGTTTTATATGAAATATTGAAATCGTTATTTTTAATTGTATTAATCATATTATTTTATTCTTCTTTAATACAACAACGCCTAGACATAAAGCAAAGAATAACCATTGAAACGTATATCCAAGATGTGGTGCAATATAGCCCTCATCATAAGTGATGCATGTTATTTGCTCACCACAATTATTTGTAAGTTGAATATAATACTTTGGCAAATTAAGTCCGAGTTCACTTTGTATAAAGTTTTTATCAATTCTAAATAAAAAATCAGAACCAGGTACGTCATCCTGTCCTATACGTGGCTTTTCATCATATTTATAAACTCTTCCTGTCAAGGTAGAGACGTCTACATTAATTAGTTCAGTAAATGAGATAGACANAGGAACCCAACCATTGTTAACTAAAATATACTCATTAGATTGATTTAAATAAACTGTAATAAAATGATAACCACTTGAACCATTATTNACACGAGAACGCAGTAACCAGGACCTAACAGGTATTAAATTGTCTGAAATAAATACCATTGTGTACTCATCTAAATTTTTAATATCATCTACAGATGTATTTACTATAGAATCTCTTGTATCTATCTGAGAATTAATACTCTCCCTCTCTAAATGACTANTAAATTGCCAATATGCCAATAATAAAAATATAATTATGAAGAATAATCCAAAATAGAATAAGTATTTATTAGGAAGTTCATTAAGCTTTTTAAACATTAGACCAACTTGAGTTACCTCTCCTAGGGTCGCCATATGAAAATAGTTTATCATAAAGTCCGGTAACACATACTCCACCAAAGTACATATCATCAGGATTAGTCACTANTTCATTTTCAAAATTATTATCAGCACCCGGTTCACATCTAACAGTTCCATCAGAATTTATATGAAATCGAGGTTTATTTATTGATTGTCTCCAGTCATTAGTATGAGAAAAGTTTAAAATTACTTGGCCAAGTGCAGAACTAATTCTATCTGCNCCAGGAGATCCTATTGTTGATATTCCTTTGTTAGTTTCAATTATCATTGGACTCATATTTGATATAAGTCTTTCATTTTTAGTGTCACCAAGAAAACCTTGCGGGTTAAGTTCGATTTCACCTAAGGAGTTATTAAGATACATGCCAGTATTTTTACATTGAACACCAGACCCGTACCCACTAGAAAATGTAATAGAAAAATGATTATTTGATTCGTCAGAAGTATTCACTTGAATGGTTGAAGGTGATTGGGTTATCTTTGATATTTGATTATTAATAAATTGCTCTCTATTTCCAAAAAATTCAAAATGTTCTTTTCGTTCTTTGTAAACATTTATTAGATTTTCTTTTAAATTAGAGTTGTTTGTTTGTAGCGCATCAAGATATTTTAAAACCATGAGACCACCAATAGATGGTCCAGCATTTCCTATTAATTTTAAGTCTTTAGATTTAGTAATGAAATTATGGTCTTCAAGTAAGTTGTAGTCTTTAAAATCGTTTTTTGTAGCATGTCCACCTTCAGACATTATTGTTAATAGTAGTTCTTTGCTTATATCACCTATATAAAAATCATCCATTCCAACAAGACTCATGTGTTCAAGAGTATCTGCTAGTTTTGTAAGAACTACTACCCCACTGTCTAAGTTTTCATACACATCTGACAATGTTTGCTTAGACGTAAGGTTCCACATAAATAAAGGCTCTAATGAATGTCTTAAATAATCTTTTGATGGTTGAGGTAAGTTAAATCCCCTTTTTGCAAGTTCAATTGGATACTCAAATAGTTTGCTGAGTGGAATACTCCCGTATCTATCATGTATTGTTTTAAGTACTTTATAGATTCCAGGTATTGCAAATGTATTTACTCCCTTACATGTTTCAACATAACCACCATATGTCATAGATATTCTATGTTCTTCATGGTCATTACCTTTGAAATTCCTTGGTGAATTGAAATACCCGTCAATTGTATGGAAGGAAGAAGATGATCCATCGAAATATGACAATAATGCCCCTGAAGTAGGAGAAACTACTCCGATATCAGTGACCATAGATGTAATGACACTTGTTATGAGAACATCAGCTGCATTAGGATTAAGATCTATTAACGACTCTGCTGCTTCTACAGAATAATGTGCTGTGCTGGCTAAAGAAACTTTCACACAAATATTGTAGTTTATAGAGTTGATATGCAAAAATATATATATGGAACCATCTGTAATTAAATTTGATAACAACCTTTATCAAATTGATGTACTTATGGAAGGTAAACCTGGCAGAATGTCTTGCTACTACATTGATTCTGTTAACCCCATTTTAATTGAGGTTGGTCCGTCAAATTCTTTTCCATATTTAATATCAGCACTTGAAAGTTTAGGTATTCAAAATGTTAAAAGATCAGCAATAACACATCTACACCTTGATCATGTGGGCGGGATAGGCCATGTGGTAGAAAAATACAGAGACCATTTTGTGTATGTACACGAATTAGGTTTAAAACATTTACCTAATCCTGAAAAACTTTGGAATGCAGTAGCTTCTATTTACACGGAAGATTGGCTTAAGGAAAATTGGGGAAAAATAAAAGCAACTCCCATACAGAATATTAAATCTTTATCCGATGGTCATAGTTTTGACTTAGGAGATAAACGAAATTTAATATCACTATATAGCCCAGGTCATGCAAAACATCATTACACATTTTACGACACAAGTTCTAAAACAATATTTATGGGCGATACTCTAGGTCTAATCTATCCACATGGGGATTTTGTTCAACCTAATCTCCCACCTCCTGATTTTAATAAAGACCAGTTATTTAAATCACTTGAAGATATAAGCAAACTTGAATTAAATGCTGTAGCAATCGCACATTTTGGAATCCATGAAAAGCCATATGAACTAATTGAAAATTCAATTAAGAATATAGAAATGTGGATTGATTTTACGAAAGAGATCAATGATTTAAGCAATCAAGAAGCAGCTACTAAATTAAGCGTGTGGGTTAAAAATAATTATATGTCTTTAAATATTGATACAGAAACTATTGACAACTATATGAAGAACTCAAATTTTGAAATGCAAATTGTTGGTATACGCAATAGCCTTAATTAGATTGACGTTCTACCATTTTTTTTATATAGATTAGTATCGGACCTCCTAGATATTCAGGTATGAATGCAAGGATTGTAAAAGGAGTGATATAAAGACCAGATGTAATTATTCCAACAGTTCTCATGAATGCAATCAATATACAAAAAATAATTAGAGTATCAATGTATTTTAAATCATTTGAACCGAGGTATCTAAAGCATATATAGATTGAAAATAAATAAAATGCACTTGGATATGTAATAAAGTTATTTTGACCATGTTCTGAGCCAGGATTTAAGTCATAGAAATCATAGGCAAAATCCGGAAAGAAATTAACAATTGAAAGCAATGTAAGAAATACCAATATTGCAAATATCATCAGATATCGTAGCAATTTTTCAAAATCAATATTTTTCATAAATAAAGTATAACTATGAAATAAAGAAAAACCCCTAGTTTCCTAGGGGCTCTTCAATAAAAGTCGGCAGTGTCCTACTCTCCCAGGGGGTTGCCCCCCAAGTACCATCGGCGCTAATTGGCTTAACTTCCGTGTTCGGAATGGGAACGGGTGTATCCCAATTGCTATCACCACCGTAATAATCAACTTCTTAAAAATTCTATAGCAAGCGTTCTTGTTCAGTATTCAGTTCAAGCCCTCGACTTATTAGTATCAGTCAGCTACATACATTACTGTAATTACACTTCTGACCTATCAACCTCATGTTCTATAAGGAGTCTTAATCGGTTAACCCGATGAGAAATCTTATCTTAGAAGGGGCTTCGCACTTAGATGCTTTCAGCGCTTATCCTG
>NHIM01000025.1 GCA_002169845.1 Acidimicrobiaceae bacterium TMED189
CCCAATCATCTCCACCTAATTTTGAATCACCAGCTGTTGATTTAACTTCAAAAACACCTTCAGATATTTCTAGTACTGAAACATCAAATGTTCCTCCACCTAGGTCGTAAACTAATATTTTTTGGTCTTCACTATTTTCTAAACCATATGCTAAAGATGCTGCAGTAGGTTCATTAATAATTCTTAATACGTTAAGACCAGCAATCTTTCCTGCCTCTTTAGTCGCTTGACGTTCAGCATCATTAAAATATGCAGGAACGGTAATTACTGCTTCAGTTACATCTTCACCGAGATATGATTCAGCGTCTCTCTTTAATTTTTGTAAAATTCTTGCTGATATTTCTTGAGGAGTATATTCATTACCTTCGAATTCTTGCTTCCAAGAAGTACCTATCTCTCTTTTAATTGACCTTATTGTATTATCAGGGTTTGTTATTGCTTGTCTTTTAGCAAGCTCTCCGACAAGAACTTCCTCACCTTTAAAGGCAACAATTGAAGGCGTAGTTCTATTTCCTTCTGCATTTGCCACTACTGCAGGTTCGCCACCTTCTAGAACTGCTACAACACTATTAGTTGTTCCTAAGTCAATTCCAACTGCTTTTCCCATTTGTAACTTCCTTTCTAAATTTATTTTTTTTGACTAAATGTTTGGTTCTTGATCTCTTGATAAATGGCCTCTTACTCTGGGGTAGGAGACTGGAGAATGTAGGAAACAATATTTTTTCTTGTTATAAATGCTAATTTGAGTTTCACATGATGAAAATTCACATACACGACCAGAAGTATATTTCTTTGATCGCCTAACACCAGGTTTCACTGAAGAAGCTGTTAATGTTCCATTCATTTTTATCCTTTCTAATCTATGTACAATTATACATATAATCTAAGTATATTTACTTAGATTTATATAAAATATAATATAGTTATATATTTATGCAAACTATTTGTTAATTTTTTCTAAAAATCATAGTGATATACATTTCTTTTAATGGTGATAATATTAAATAATGGTTAATTTGGATATTCACATAGTCGGGGTTGGGAATCTCGGTTCATCTCTTGCTACTGGTTTAAATAATATAAATAAAGACTTTAATGTACATCTTTACGATCAAAACCCAGAATTTTCTCCTATGAAAAATTCTGTAATTAAGAATGAAATTGATTTTATTAACGACGGTGTCTTGGTCTTGTGTATTAAGCCAAAAGATATTAAGCAATTTATATCCTCATATTCAGATAAAATTTCTGATAATGTTCTTATTTGTTCAGTTCTAGCTGGAGTAGAGACGAGTTATTTCGAAAAATATTTTGATAATAAAATTCTTAGGCTGATGCCTAATTTATCAATTAAGAAAAATACTTGGTTTATTCCTTATACAAAAAATTATGATGATGACTACCTATCTTTTCTTAAGATATTAAATAAACTAGGTTCAATTTCAGAATATGATGAAAAACTTTTTCATGTAATCACCTCAATTTATGGAAGCGGTCCAGCATGGTACTTAGAACTATCTGCAAAAATTGTTGAGGCAGGACAAAAGTTAGGACTGGAGAATGCTGAAGCGAATAGAATCGTTGAGGAGTTGGTAAATTCACTCCCATCACTTATTTCTGAAGAAGGATTTGCAAAAACTGTAGATAAAATTAAATCTCCTAATGGAACAACCGAGGCGGGTCTCAATTCGCTTGAAATGGATTCTTTTGATAAAATTATTCACAATGCAATTAACTCCGCAACAAATAGATCTAAAGAAATTTCGCAAGAAATAAACAATGATTAATCAGAAAAAAACAAAACAAGTTAATGATTATGTCCTTCTCTTTGCTGCAGGTAGTGCAGTCGGTACTTTACTTTTGTGGGCAGCTAGTTATGTTTTCCCTGAAGGAGATATTGTTGAAGGCAGGAGAGTTTTTGAAAATATTCCTAAATATCTACAGTATGCTTTTTATCTTTTAAGTGCATCTTCAATATTTATAAGTGGGTATTTATTTTCTCTGAGAGCAAAAAACTGGGCTCGAGGGAAGAGTGAAAAAAGAAAGACTACTTTAATTTCCAAGATTAAAAACTTCTTTGACGGTATTTTAATGAGAACTGTTCTTAGATTTCGTGCAGCTGGTGTGATGCATTCCATGATTTATGTTGGATTTTTAGGATTATTTGCTGGAACAATTACCCTCGAGATTCATCACTTAATGCCGCCTTCTTTAAAATTTTTACAAGGTACTACATATTTTGCCTATTCATTTTCTTTAGAAGTAGCATCTTTAATATATCTTTTTGGAATTGTATGGGCTCTTTTTAGAAGAATTTTTGGTACTGAAGATAGGATTAAAACTAAAACCAAAATGGATGATTACCTTACTCTTGGCCTTCTGGCTTTTATGGGCATCTCTGGTTTAACTACCGAAGCTGGAAGAATAATTGTTGAAGGTTTCCCAGAATATGAAAAGTGGAGTTTTGTTGGTTATTTTATTGCAGACGTGCTTCCAGTAGAAAATGGAGTTCTTTTCCACAGGATATCCTGGATACTTCATGTTATCTCTTTTTTTGTTTTTCTAATTTCCCTTCCACAATCAAAACTTAGACATATCATTACTTCTCCAGTCAACATGTTCCTTAGCCCCAAAGATAGACCCAAGGGAGCAATGAAAGATATTGGAAATCTTCTTGAGGCGGAAGATGTAGACACAGTTGGTGTTGAGGTTATTGAAAACTTTTCATGGAAGCAACTTGTAGATCTTGATGCTTGTACAGTTTGCGGAAGGTGTACTTCTGTCTGCCCTGCTAACTTAACGGGTAAGCCACTTGATCCAAGAGAAATAATCCTTAAGGTTGGACAAGTTATGTCCGAATCAGGCTCTCCACCGGTTCCGGCAACTGTATCAACTCCGATTGACTTACAAGTGAAAACTTCAAATGTCTTTGACAGGATAACAGCTGAAGAGCTTTGGGCCTGTACGTCATGCCGTGCATGTGACGAAGTTTGTCCGGTTAATATTGAAATCTTAGACAAAATACTTGATATGAGAAGACACCTTGCATTAATGGCTTCAGACTTTCCTTCAGAGCTTGGAAAGGCTTACGTAGCTATGGAGAATTCATCCAATCCTTGGGGTGCATCTCAGAATGATAGAATGAAGTGGTCTGAAGACTTAGAGTTCGATGTTCCATTACTTAAAGAAGACAACAAAGAGGATGTCGAATACTTGTACTGGGTTGGTTGTGCGGGTGCATTTGATGATAGAAATGTTCCGGTCACTAAAGCTGTTGCAACACTGCTGAAACGTGCTGGAGTATCTTATGCAGTTTTAGGCCCTAAAGAAGTTTGTACAGGTGACTCAGCTAGAAGAACTGGCAATGAATTTGTTTTTCAACAATTAGCTATTCAAAATATTGAAAATATGAATAATTTAAATGTTCAAAAAGTTATNACNCAATGCCCTCACTGNTTNAACACTATAGCNAANGAGTATCCTCAACTCGGTGGTAATTTNGAAGTTATTCANCATAGTCAANTGTTAACAGANTTAGTTCAATCNGGCAAAATTGAGGTTGGNACAAGTGAAGATCCNTACGTTATAACTTATCACGACTCATGTTANCTAGGCAGNCATAATGACATTTACACTGCTCCTAGNGANATACTCGGGTCAATTGGNGGTATAGANGTTCGTGAAATGAAGCGTCAAGGAACTAATAGCTTTTGTTGTGGTGCTGGTGGAGGAAGAATGTGGATGGAAGAATCTACGGGAAAAAAAGTCAACATAGAACGATCTGAAGAAGCGATAGAAACAGGTGCAGATGAAGTCGCCGTAGCTTGTCCATTTTGCTACATTATGATGGATGATGGAGTTAAAGAGCTTGGTAGAGGTGAGTCAATAAAAGTAAGAGATGTTTCCTTGATTCTCTTGGATAATCTTAAAAAAGACTAACCACGGTCTCCTAAAAAGAAAACTTTCATATCACCTTTNGATTTATTAATACTATAAATTACATAAACAGCAGTTGTTAAATTTCCCAAGACTATAAGACCAATGACCCAAANNAANGTTTTTAACAANGATTCTTTNTATGCAATCNACATCCCAAATAGTGTGAATCCTGCATANAGATCAACTAATGAGACAACACCCCAAGGAAGTTGTGGAATAGTAGAGTCCAGTATTGATACTTGAGTTTGTGCCCAATATATGACTATTGTCATAGCTAGGACGATACAATATGAAATTAACTTTGCTATAGTCATACACTGGATTCTAAGGTATAAATAAATAAAATGAGAAACAATACNATTTTTTACAGAATACTCCGACTTGATAAATATATTTACGGTGAGCTTGTTACAGATANAGCATCTCTTCAAAAAGGAGTAGCAATTTGGTTGTCTGGTTCCATTATTAGTACCTTATCAGTTACAACTTTTCTTAAGAATCTAGTAGTTTACGTAAAGCAGATTATTTCTGAATCTAGTGCAGAGCTTCCTCAAGAATCTATTGCAGAATTTCAGACATTAATAATTGAAATAGAAGATAGTTTTGAATTTATAGACAATACAAGTACCTTAATTACAAGTCAACTTTTTGGTTTTATTAATGTATTTGTTTCAGTATTAATTATTTATTTAGTATTGAAGTATTTTTTCAAAAGGGAACCAAATTTAATTTTTATTGCAGTAATCTACGGATTTTCATCAATACCAATACTCTTAAATGCTCCGATTTTATTTTTTAATTCCATACCACTGCAGGGAATAATTTTACTCTCAACAAGCATCTTTTCATTAGTATGCTTGGGGTCAGGCTTAAAGCAGGTGTATATGTTAAGAAATATNGAAGCAATCTTATTAATTCTTTTTTCAGGGTTTTCTACTTTGATAACACTATGAATGCTGCAATAGTTTTGGCCGCTGGGGAGTCATTAAGAATGGGTTTNCCCAAACAGCTTGCAGAATATAAGGGCTCTACAATCTTAGAGACCACAATTAATACAGTGTCAACATATTTTGAAGAAGCTGTTGTTGTTCTCGGTCACGAAAGCGAAATAATAATAGAAAAAGTTGATTTCAAATCATCTGCCATATTAATAAATGAAAACTGGGAAGAAGGCATTATNTCCTCAATTAGAACAGGCTTGCATCATCTCAATCAAAATAAAAATTTTGAGAATGTNTTTATCTTCTTAGGAGATCAGCCATCTGTGGAAGGTAAAGTTATTAAAAAGNTGCTGGACACAAAACATGACTTTGATGAAGTAATGATTCCAAAATATAGATATAAAAATGGNTATCCAGTGGTAGTGCCNAAATATTTCTGGAACAAGCTCGAGCTNATAACACAAGATAATTCTTCCGATGAGATAGATTCTGTTTTTGGAGAATTTGATTTAATTAATTTTTTTGAGTCATCAGAATTCAAAACGAAAAGTATTAATTTCAACTTTTTGAAACCTATAGACTTTGATGAACAAAAAGATTTTTAGAGTGGGAAAAACTCTTCATATTTTTATTTAAATTATATTATTTTTTTTGTAAAATCTAATAATGACTTCAATTGATTCTATAAACGGCATGACCCATACTGAGGCTACTAAATTAAGAAGAGCTAGGGTTCGAACAACTGTTACCTTTCTACAAATTGCATCAACTAGATCTGGAAGAGCTTTACTAACAAAAGAGACAGGGATAACATCTCCTAAACTTTTACACTGGGCAAAAAGAGCTGAGTTAATGAAAATTAAAAATCTTGGAAGGGACTACGCTGACCTTTTAGAGGTATCTGGTGTCGAAAGTATTGCAGAGTTAAAAAGAAGAAACCCAGAATCTCTTCATGAAACAATGGAGCTTATCAATAAAAAGAAAAAGATTGTGGATAGAATGCCTTCTGTCAAACGAGTTTCAAAATGGATAGAAGAGTCAAAAGATATAAAAATTACAGTATCTTCTTAGTTAATCATCAATCTATCATTGTATTGTGAATACAAAGACTATAAGGTTAACGGGTGCTCAGCTATCTTTTTCTGTTGGAGCAATCCAGGAAAATAAAGCTAAAATTCTTGACACATTAGAGAAATCAGAAAAAATACAATCTGATATTGTAATTTTTCCTGAACTTTCAATAACTGGTTATCCACCTGAAGATTTACTTCTTAGAGAAAGTTTTGTTGGTAAAAATTTTGCAGTTTTAGAAGAAATAGCAGAATTTTCTGGTGCAACAAGTGCAATATTAGGCTTTGTCGACAGAAGTCTTAATGAGAACTCAACTGACAACTTTGAAAGAAATATTTCTAATGCTGCAGCCATTGTTCAAAACGGAGATGTAAAAGGGATTTATCATAAGTGCTTTCTACCTAATTATTCTGTTTTTGATGAGGCAAGATATTTTTCAAAAGGAAGCAATCCAGAAGATTTGTTTTGGTATGACGACATTGCTATTGGAATTAATATTTGTGAAGATATTTGGATTGAGGATGGACCTGCTGACCTTCAAGTTAAAGCAGGAGCTTCCTTAATTGTGAATATTAATGCTTCGCCATTCGACATCAATAAAACCAACTCTCGTAGAAAACAGGTTATGGAGAAAGCCAAGAAGTTAAATGTTCCAATTATATATTTAAATATGGTTGGGGGACAAGACGAATTAGTTTTTGATGGTGGATCCTTCGTAGTCGATTCATCAGGTGAAATCATTTTTCAAGCAGGCCAATTTAAAGAAGAGGTCTTTTCTTTTGACTTAGAGGTTCAAGTTAAAGATATTGTTTCAGATTCCAAACTTACATTAAACATAAAGAAAGACAAACTCCCAGAACTGCAATCTCATAAAACTTTTAATGAGCTTGAGTCAATGTATGAAGCCCTTAAATTAGGTGTTGCTGACTATGTTCAAAAAAATAACTTTCAAAAAGTTCTTGTGGGACTGTCGGGAGGAATTGATTCAGCTCTTACAGCAACGATTGCAGTTGACGCCCTCGGTTCAGATAATGTAATGGGCATAGCCATGCCTTCAAAATATAACCCAGATAGTTCTGTAGAAGATGCAAAAAATCTTGCAGAAAACCTAGGTATAGAATTTAAAGTTATTGAAATTGAAGATACAGTCAACAAGTTACGGACACTATTAAAAGATACTCTTCAAGAGCCACTAGCGGGTGTTACTGACGAAAACATCCAATCAAGAATAAGAGGAAATATAATTATGGGTCTTTCCAATCAACTAGGTGCCATGGTTTTNTCAACCGGTAACAAATCTGAGATGGCAGTAGGTTATTCCACCCTTTACGGCGATTTAGCAGGTGGTTTTGCCTTACTGAAAGANGTCTACAAGACTGAGGTATACAAACTTTCTGAGTTTCGAAATCAAGAATCATTAGTAATTCCGTTAAACTCAATAAGTAAAGAGCCAAGTGCAGAACTTAGCGACAATCAGTTTGATTCNGATTCTCTTCCNGATTATGAATTATTGGACAAAATTTTAAAAATGTACATTGAGTCTGATTTTTCTTCTGAAAAAATTGTCGCTTCTGGAATTGAAAGCAGCATAGTTTATGATGTTTTAGAAAAAGTTGATAAAAATGAATACAAAAGAAAACAAGTTGCCCCGGGAGTAAAATTAACAGAAAGAGCATTTGGCAAAGATAGAAGAATGCCAATTACTAATACATACATTAGAGAAAGATATTTATAGAAGTGTATTTAATTAATGGAACTGAAGTATCTAAAAACAACTTNAATTCTCCGATTGAAAATTTATCNTTTTGGAGGGGGGACGGAATTTTTGAAGCCATCCGTATTCACGAAGGTTTTCTTTTTGCCCTAGATCGACATTTAAAAAGACTTGAACGTTCAGCACATAAGATGTTATTTAANGATATTGATTTTTACTCAATTAAGAAAGATTTACAAAAAGTAGCCTCTAACTTTACTCAAGGCTATGTAAGAGTAATCATAAGTCGATCAGAAACTTTTGAAAACTATGATGTCTTCATATTTCACCAAAAACCCGTTGAGATACCTGATTACTATTCGCTGGAGACACAACTTAGTCCTTGGCATCCAGGAGGAGACTTCTCACTAGAAGATAATCAAATCATCGGAACAAAATCTACTTCATATGCTTTAAATGTGACTCAAACACGTTTAGCAGAGCAAAATGGCTTCACAGATGCGTTACTTCTTAATAGGAACAATATAATTCTTGAGGGCCCAACATTTTCTGTCGGTTGGATAAAGGGAGATAAAGTTTTTATTCCTGACTTAAATCTTGGGATACTGGACTCAATTACAAGGCAATATATTAATCTATTTGGAACCAACAATTTGTTAAAAGTTCAAGAAAGTCGAGTAACTGTTGATGAAATTTATGAAATGGACACGGTCTTTGTAATCTCAACCGCTAAACATGGGAAATTTGTAAATAAAATTAATGAANAAACCTATGAGCCAAGCCCCTTGTTAGAAGTAATTCAAGAATGTTTTAAAAATGAAATAAAAGCTGAGAAGTTGAGTAATTCTTAAATTGGAGGTGTCATGAGATTAACAGAGTTCTCTCACGGATCTGGTTGAGCTTGTAAATTATCACCTAGTGAGCTTGCACAAGTTTTGTCGCAATTTAAAAATCATAAAGCCTTAGAAGCTAATAATGTTTCTGTAGGTCTAAATAATCCTGATGATGCAGGAGTAATAGAGAGTAATGGGAATAACCTTATTCAGTCTATAGACTTCTTCACTCCAATTTTGGACGACCCCTATGACTGGGGTAGGGTCGCAGCTGCAAATGCACTTTCCGATATCTATGCAATGGGAGGCAAGCCTCTTTCAGCTTTACAGCTAGTTTGCTGGCCNAGAGATCATATTAGTTTTGAAATTCTTGGAGATGTTATAAGAGGTGGTCTAGATGTAATGCAAGAGGCTAAATGTACAGTAATTGGCGGACATAGTATTGACGATAAAGAACCAAAGTATGGTTTTTCTGTAACAGGTGTGGCAGAAGAAAAAGTCTTTTTAAACAACACTATAAAAGACAGAGACCGTCTTTTCCTATCCAAACCCTTGGGAACCGGTATCATTTCTACAGCAATCAAAAAAGATAAAGCCGANCAAAGAATAGTCAAAAAAGCTACAGACGTAATGACAACTTTAAATGATTCCGCAGCAGACTTCGCCCACAAGTATGAAGCAAATGCGGTAACGGATATAACGGGATTTGGGCTTTTTGGTCACTTNAGTGAAATGTTGAAAAANACAAACTTAGGAGCAAGAATTGACATCAAGAGCATCCCCATAATAGAGGGAGTAACTGAGTTGATACTAGATGGGTTCTTCTCTTCAGGTAGTCAAAGAAATTTAGAACATGTCTCAGAGTTAATAATTGACAATGTAAGAGATAAAAATTTATTAAAACTTTGTTGTGATGCTCAAACTAGTGGAGGCTTGCTTATATCTATTCCCCAAAGTCAGAAAATTGACATAACTGAGATCAAAGCAACAATGGGACTAGAGCTTTGGGAAATAGGTGAAATAAATACTGAATATATCGAAAAGATAAATATTATTTAGTAATAATGATAAAAAAATTAACTAAGTATTTTACAATTGCCACTTTGCTAAAAAACTTGATTGGCACAAAATCGGCTCAGACAGAGGGTTTGACTCAGATTCATCCCACAAAGATACCTGGAAGAACAGTTTTTATTAGAGAAAAAGAATATTTTATTCGTGAGTCCTATGTTGAGAATACAACACCCATTATCTTTTTACATAGCTGGGGTTCAGATTCTTTAGGAAGCTGGTTTAAAATTCTTCCATTTTATAAAGATAATAATTCATTTGTAACAATCGATATGAAAAATCATGGAAAGTCAGACTCAAGTTGGATGAGATGGGATGTTGATGAAAATGCAGATATAGTAATTAGCTTACTTAACCAATTAGGGATAAAAAAATGCAATTTAGTTGGCTGGTCAATGGGTAGTGCTGTTGCGTTAAGTATTGCGAGGAAGAAAAAAGATCTCATAAACAAGATGGTTTTAATAACACCGTTTAGTTGGCTCGGAGGCGCAGTCTATAAAGATAAACCATTATTCAAAGTATTTGTGGCAACAGTAAGAATTAGAGAAAGATTATTTCCAAACATGAATCCAAAGTCTAAATATTCACATTTACGTAAAACTGGTGCATTNGGAAATGAGTACACAGATTGGGCATGGAATAATTTACATAAATCCAAAGATGATTTTATATATGAGGATGGAGGAAGATATGTTGTACCATATGATGCAAGGCCGTGGATAAAAGAAATTACAACTGAAACATTGGTAATTACTGGTGGTAAAGATAACTTAGTCCCTGAAGACACATCACAGGAGGTCATTAAAGATTTAGACAATGTAAGTGAAATAATTTTTGACAATGCTGCACACTCTATTCCATGGACACATGATGAACAATTAATTAATGAGTTAGAAATATTTTTTAAAGAATGAAGAGTGTACTTTTCATAGCTCCAACAACATATCAACTTCCTCTCGACAATAATATGAAAAAAAAATTCGAGTACTTATCACAGGTTTGCAACCTAAATGTAGTTGCATTTGCAAATGAAAAAAAAGAAATCANTTTTGAAAANACTAGCTTATATTTTTTCAAGAAAACAAAAAGTCGNTTTTATAATTACTTNAAGATATTAATTGTTTCATTATTTTCTATATCAAAAATAATTCGAAATAACAATATTGAGATAGTTTGTTTTCAAGATCCAGTATCAAGTTTTCTTTCTATGCTTATTGTCAAATCAAGACACAAAAATGTGAAAATTATCGTTGAAACACATGGTGACTTTATAGAAACCTTGGGTTTAGAGAAAAATTTACTGTTTCCGGGTGTTTACAAGTATATTTTTATGAAGCTTTCAAGATATACAATTAATAATGCAGATATTATTAGAGCAGTTTCATCATCGACTGAAGCTCAAGTTAGGGAAATAAATAAAGAAAAGAGTATTGTTCGCTTTCCAGCTTGGGTAGATTTTGATGATTTTAAAGATATTCANATCAATAGAAGCGCCCAAGAAAAGTTTCAAATATTATTTATAGGTAGCGTAACAGATAGAAAGAAACCTCATTTAATTGTTGAAGCTATGAATCTTTTAAATAAANATAATATTGAATTTCTAATTGTTGGTCCTACACCTAATTTGAAGTATCTAGATAGTTTAAAGAGTCTTATAAGTAGTTATNCATTGGNNGANAATGTTAAATTTTTTGGNTCAGTNGANAGAAANAGNGTAAAAAGTTTTTACTCCGAAGTTAATTTAATGATCCTTCCTTCCGTTTCAGAAGGTCTTGCAAGAGTGATATTTGAATCACANGCTACAGCTTGNCCAGTTCTAGTAACAGATGCACCAGGTATGGGGGATATCGTAATAGAAGGCCAGACAGGCTATATTTTTGAAAGTAATAGCATTGAAAGTCTGGCTTCTAAAATAAAAGAAGTTGAAGAAAACTATGAAGAAGCTGCACACATAGGCAGTAACGCAAAAGACTTTATCCTAAGCAACTATTCTGCAGAAAACTTTAAATTTAGTTTTAAAAAAATTTTTGATACAGTTTAAGAAATCTTACTCTCAATTTAGTAAAAATTGTCTACTCTTATTGCTATTCTTGAATCATGGATATCGTACTTTATGTAGTAAATATTATTCTTATGGCTACAGTAGTGTATTTTGTTACACGAAAAGAAGAGGTCACTGAAAAGGATGACGAATATTTAATTAAAGGAATAGTTAGTGAATTAATTGAAAATGAAGAATCTCAAATTTACAAGCTACTTGATAAATCAGATAAGACAGTAAAAGATTTTTTAGAAAAAACAGGTGAGATTAAAAGTTCAATATCTGGAGTTGATCAACAGACTAGAAATCTTATATCTGTATTAAACAACAACCAAAGTAGAGGGCAGTGGGCGGAATTTCAAGTTGAAGACTTACTTGGAATCATGGAATATAAAGATGGAGTACATTACGAGTCTCAAAAAATCATGAGTAGCGGTACAAAGCCGGACTTCACATTCTACTTGCCAGATAACAAAACAATTAATATGGATTCAAAATTTCCATTGAATCTCTATATGCAACTTTCTAAGTTAAACCTAGATTTAGAGGACGAAACTCTTGATGAGATATCACGTAAGCAAATTACTGAAAGCATCAAAACAAAAAATAAAGAATTTATTGATAAAGCAATAAAAACAAAAATTGATGAAACTGCAAGTAGAGAAGGTTACATTTCACCTGAAGAAGATACTGTTGATTTTGTTCTAATGTACATTCCCCTCGAAAACCTGTATCATTTCTTACTTACTTCTGAGATTGGGGCAAGTAGAACACCTGTCATACAATATGCCTTTTCAAAAAAAGTTATTTTAGTAAGTCCTCAAACTCTTATGGCCTACCTAGAGACTATTCGACACTCAATGAAATTATTTAGTCTTCAAACTGATACAAAAAATATTCTTCTTGCTCATGAGAAGGTAAAAAGTGAAATAGGGAAATTCATAGATTCCTTTGACGATGTTACAAAACGTCTAGATCAGACAGTCGAGTCATTTGAAAAACTAAAAACTACAAGAACAAATAAGCTTGAAAAATCTTTTGATGAGTTAAATCAAGTAAATAAGAATACT
>NHIM01000011.1 GCA_002169845.1 Acidimicrobiaceae bacterium TMED189
GGGAGTCAAAAAGAGTTAAGCAAATGAAGCTCGAAATTAAGGCTATGGAAAATGCTAAGGTCCCCGAAGCCGAGGTTCAAGAAAGAAAAAAAGATATTGAAAAAGAGATTAAAGGTAAAAAGAAGAAATCAGATGATGAAATTGAAGTAATCAAAAATGCTTTTTCAAGATTAAAAACATTAAAACCAAAAGACATAATCGAAGATGACACTTTATGGCGTGAAATGATTGATAAGTACGATGAATATTTCACTGGTGGCATGGGAGCAGAAGCCGTAAGAGAATTGGTTAAGCTTGTTGACTTAAAAGCAGAGATGGAAAAATTAAAGTCTGATTTGGATTCTAAATCTGCACAAAGAAGGCAAAGAGCTATTCAACGGATGAAAGTTATAAAACCTTTTGCAGATGGTAAAAATCCTCCTGAGGCAATGATATTAGAAATAGTTCCAGTCATTCCTCCTGAATTAAGACCCATGGTTCAATTAGATGGTGGACGCTTTGCTACTTCAGATTTAAATGATCTCTACAGAAGACTCATTAACAGAAACAACCGATTAAAAAAATTAATTGAGCTTGGCGCACCTGACATAATAATTAGTAATGAAAAAAGAATGTTACAAGAGTCAGTTGATGCTCTTTTTGACAATGGTAGAAGAGGAAGAGCTGTTGCAGGTGCTGGTGGTCGTGGACTTAAATCACTATCAGATATGTTAAAGGGTAAGCAAGGTAGATTTCGACAAAACCTTTTAGGAAAAAGAGTTGATTATTCTGCTCGTTCAGTAATTGTTGTTGGTCCACATTTGCAACTACAACAGTGCGGTTTACCTAAGATGATGGCTTTAGAACTTTTTAAACCCTTTGTAATGAAAAGACTTGTCGAGCTTGGATTAGCTCAAAATATTAAATCAGCTAAAAGAATGGTTGAAAGATCAAGAGCTCAAGTATGGGATGTTTTAGCTGAAGTTATTGAAGAGCATCCAGTTCTTTTAAACAGAGCACCTACTTTACACAGACTAGGAATTCAAGCATTTGAGCCAATACTAGTTGAGGGTAAAGCAATTCAAGTTCATCCTTTAGTTTGTGAAGCATTTAATGCTGACTTTGATGGAGATCAAATGGCTGTACATGTTCCATTATCTGCTGAGGCCCAGGCTGAAGCAAGAGTATTAATGTTAGCAACAAACAATGTGCTTTCACCTGCAAGTGGTAACCCAATTGTTTCACCAAGCCAGGATATGGTTATTGGCCTTTATTACATTACTGAATGTTATGAAAAATTAGAAGATGCAAAAATGGCATTTGTTGATATAAATGAAGCAGAGCAAGCATATGAGGCTGGTCATATTGGCCTTCAAACTCCAATTAGGGTAAGAGTTGGAGAAATTGCTGGAGATCCCAAAATTCATGGCGAGATAAAAAATAGATTTACTGATTTGATGACTGAAGATCCCGTAGATGGTACAGCGTTATTGAATACCACACTTGGAAGAGTTTATTTTAACAATGTACTTCCAAATGACTTTCCATTCATACAGGCAAAAGTTCGTAAAAATGAAATGAAAAGAATTATCTCTGAGGTCATCGAAAGATACAACAAAGCAGAGCTAAGAGAATTCTTAGATGCCATGAAAGATATTGGATTTAAATACGGAGCAAAAGCTGGTTTAAGTGTAGCCATGACAGATGTTAAAACTCCTCCAGAAAAAAGTACAATTTTAGAGAAGCACGAAAGCGATGCAGAGAAAATTGAAAACCAATATAACAGTGGAGCCATCAGCGAAGCAGAAAGAAAGAAAGCCATAATTCAGATTTGGACTAAAGCAACTGACGAAATTCAATATGCTATGAGCCGTGCCTTAGAAGCAGATGAATTTAATCCTGTTGATATGATGGTTAAATCTGGAGCTAGAGGAAATATGATGCAGGTCAGACAACTTGCAGGCATGAGAGGCTTAGTCGCTAACCCTAAAGGTGATATTATTGAGAGACCTATTAAAAGTAACTTCAGAGAGGGAATGTCAGTTCTAGAGTATTTTATATCTACTCACGGTGCTAGGAAAGGTCTAGCCGATACAGCCTTGAGAACAGCTGATTCAGGGTACCTCACAAGAAGACTTGTTGACGTTGCAGCAGGCATTGTTGTAAGAGACCAAGGTGATGAAAATATTGACTGGAGAGGTACTAAAAAAACAGTTATTGAGTCAGACGGTAAGGTAAGTAGATATTTACACTCAAAATTATATGGAAGAGTGTTGGCAGAAGACATCAAAAAAGATAAAAAAGTAGTAGAATTTGGCGATTCTCAAAAGCTGACTAAAGGAACTTATATTGATGCCGAAGTATTAGATGCTATTTCTAAATCAGGTGTTGAAAGTGTTAATATACTTTCACCATTCAATTCACAAGATCCTGAAACAATGGATCCATTATGTTATGGATTTAGTCTCGCAACAGGTAAACCGGTTGAAGTTGGAGAAGCTGTAGGAATTATTTCAGCCCAATCTATTGGTGAGCCCGGAACGCAGCTTACCATGAGAACTTTTCATACTGGGGGAGTTGTAGGGTTAGATATTACATCAGGTCTACCAAGAATTGTTGAGTTATTTGAAGCTCGAAACCCTAAAGGTAAATCAGTCATGTCCTCAATACAGGGAAAAATTAAATCTATAGACACCACACCAGAGGGTACAAGAGTTATAACTATTCAAAATGAAAAAGAGGATATTGAGGTAGAAGTTCTTAGAAGACAAACTTTAGTAGTCAATCAGGGAGATACAGTTGAAGCCGGAGATGCTTTGACGACTGGACCAAAAGCTCCAAAAGAAGTTTTAGAAATTAATGGTGTACGTGCTTGTCAAGAATATCTTGTTGACGAAGTACAAAAAACTTATCGTGATCAAGGAGTTGAAGTTCACGACAAGCATGTTGAAATGATAGTTCGACAAATGTTAAGAAGGGTGAGAATTGTTAGTGCAAATGATTCTGACTACTTACCAAATGAACTAGTTGACTCAACATTGTTTAGAAAAACTAATCAAGCATTAGTAAAAGAAGGAAAAACACCTGCTGAAGGAAGACCAGAGCTTATGGGTATCACCAAAGCTAGCCTTGCAACCGACTCATGGTTATCAGCAGCATCTTTCCAAGAAACTACAAGAGTACTCACAGAAGCGGCAATGAAGAAAAGCAGCGATGCTCTCTCAGGTTTAAAAGAGAACGTGATTATCGGAACTCTTATTCCTGCTGGAACAGGATCAGAAGCCTATCAAAAATTGTCACCTTCACTCCCAGATGCTCCTGAAGTTTCTTCACTAGGATTTATGGAAGCATCATCAGATTCTGAGGAATCAGATGGAGATGCACTCCCAAATCCTGCACAATGGCTGGCTATGCTAGGCGAAGAAGGAGAAGAAGAAACAGAGTAAAAACTTATAAATTTTTGGTTGTTGTAAGTTTAAAACTCTCATATACTTCTTTCTCGGTAAGTCAATAACACTATTTAGATTGGAAAATTAATGCCTACTACGCAACAGTTAGTTAGAAAAGGACGAAAGTCCAAAGTGTCTAAGGAAAAGACACCTGGCTTAAAAGGTTCACCTCAACGAAGGGGTGTATGCACACGTGTATACACAGTCACACCTAAAAAACCTAACTCTGCCTTAAGAAAAGTATGTAGGGTAAGACTTTCAACTGGAACAGAAGTAACTGCATACATTCCAGGTGAAGGACACAATCTACAAGAACACTCAATAGTATTAGTGAGAGGTGGTAGAGTTAAAGATCTTCCTGGTGTCAGATATAAGGTTATCAGGGGAGCTTTAGATACATCCGGAGTAGCTGATAGGAAACAAGCTAGGTCAAGATACGGAAGTAAAAAAGGTTAACCATGAGAAGAGGACCATCACTTAAGCGTAAACCAGAACCTGACCCTTTATTTAACAGTGTGTTGGTATCTCAGCTTACAAATCAAATTTTACTAGACGGAAGAAAAGATACAGCTAGAAATATTGTATACAGTGCCTTAGAACTAGTTGAAAAGCAAGTTGGAGGCGATCCACTAGCCGTTCTAAAAGAAGCTTTTGAAAATGTTAAGCCACAAGTTGAAACAAAATCAAGACGAGTGGGTGGAACTAATTATCAGGTACCTATGGAAGTTCCTCACAGAAGAAGCACCACATTAGCAATAAGATGGATGGTCGCAGCCTCAAGAAAAAGAGGAGAAAAAACAATGGCTGAAAGATTAGGCAGAGAAATTCTTGACGCTAGTAAAAATACAGGAGCATCAGTTAAAAAAAGAGAAGATGTTCACAAGATGGCAGAATCAAATAGAGCTTTTGCTCACTATAGGTGGTAATTCATGAGTGAAAGAACAATAGATTTAAAACAGCTTCGAAATATAGGGATAATGGCTCATATTGATGCAGGGAAAACTACGTTAACAGAAAGAGTCTTATATTACACAGGAAAAACTTACAAAATTGGTGAGGTTCATGATGGTGCTGCTGTTATGGACTGGATGGAACAAGAGCAGGAGAGAGGGATTACAATTACCTCAGCGGCTACAACATGCGAATGGGAAGATCACACTATTAATATCATAGATACACCTGGGCACGTAGACTTCACTGTTGAGGTTGAAAGATCACTTAGAGTTTTAGACGGGGCAGTTGCAGTTTTTGATGGTGTAGCTGGAGTTGAGCCACAGTCTGAAACCGTTTGGAGACAAGCAGACAAATATAATGTTCCAAGAATTTGCTTTGTTAACAAGCTTGATAGAACGGGTGCAGATTTTAATTTTGATGTTCAATCAATTATTGAAAGATTAGAAGCGAAACCAGCTGTATTACACATCCCTATCGGTTCAGAAGAAAACTTTGTAGGCGTTGTTGATTTAGTTGAAATGAAATCACATACTTGGTCAAAAGATGATGGTTCAGAGTGGGATATAAGTGAGATATCTGCAGACATGCTTGATGAAGCAAACACTAAAAGACAAGAGTTACTCGATGTTATTGCTGAAGCAGACGACGAAATCCTTGAAAAATATTTAGGGGAAGAGGAACTTACAGTAACAGAAATCAAAAAAGCTATCAGAAAAGGAACACTTGACGGTCTTTTTGTACCAGTACTTGCTGGTAGTGCATTTAAAAATAAAGGTGTTCAGCTACTTCTTAATGCTGTTATTGATTATCTTCCATCTCCACTAGATATTGATCCAACAACAGGTTTCAAACCTGGAGATGAAGAAAATGAAATAGTTAGAGAACATTCTGATGAAGAGCCATTTTCAGCTCTTGCGTTTAAAGTTGTAAGTGACCCACATGTCGGTAAATTAACTTATTTTAGGGTTTACTCAGGAACACTTAAAAAGGGCGATAAAGTAGTAAACACTACTACTGGCAAAGATGAAAGACTTGGGCGAATCCTCAGGATGCACTCAAATAGTAGAGAAGATATTGATTTTATTTCCACAGGAGATATCGTTGCTGGTGTTGGATTAAAGAATGCAAAAACTGGTGATACGCTAGCTGATTCTTCAAATCCAATTCAGTTAGAGTCGATGACATTCCCAGAACCAGTTATTTCTGTAGCAATTGAGCCTAAATCAAGAGCAGATGAGGAAAAGCTCTCCGAAGGATTACAAAAATTAGCTGAAGAAGACCCTACCTTTGTAGTTCAATCCGATGAAGAAACTGGACAAACAATTATTTCAGGAATGGGCGAACTTCATTTAGATATTCTTGTAGACAGGTTAAAAAGAGAGTTTAGAGTAGAAGCAAATATTGGAAAACCACAAGTAGCATATCGAGAAGCTCTTAAAAAAGAAGTAAAAATAGAAGCAAAATATATTCGTCAGAGTGGTGGTAGAGGTCAATACGGACATGTAGTCATGGAGCTAGAACCTATCAATGAGGGTTACGAATTTGTAGACTTAATTAAAAGTGGGAGAATTCCAAAAGAATATATACCTTCTGTAAATGCAGGGGTTGAAGCTGCAATGGAATCTGGTGTTTTAGCAGGTTATCCATTAGAAAATATTAAAGCCACATTAATTGATGGAAGTTATCACGATGTGGACTCTTCAGAAATGGCATTTAAAATTGCTGGATCTATGGCCTTAAAAGATGGAGCAAAAAAAGCAGGAATTAAACTACTTGAACCAGTTATGGAAGTAGAAGTAGTAACACCAGAAGATTTTATGGGAGATGTTGTCGGAGATCTATCCTCAAGAAGAGGAAAGATTGCTGAAATGGGACAAAGAGGATCTGCAAAGGTCATCAACGCTACGGTTCCTTTATCAGAGATGTTCGGATACGCAACTGATTTGCGTTCAAGAACTCAAGGCCGTGCAACATTTACGATGCAGTTTGATAGTTATGAAGACGTTCCCGACGCAATAACTAAGGAAATAACTGCAAGTATTCGTGGAGTAGAGGTTGAAGTCTAAGCTTGTTTTTCAAGCAAAGGCTTTTTAAAAAAGGAGAAAAATATGTCAAAGGAAAAATTTGACCGCAGCAAGCCTCATGTGAACATCGGTACAATGGGCCACATTGACCATGGTAAAACCACATTGACGGCCGCAATAACAAAAGTTTTAGCCGAAGCCGGTGATGGTGACGCAACAGCTTTTGAAGATATTGATAAAGCCCCTGAAGAGAGGGAAAGAGGAATCACAATCCAGATTGCTCACGTAGAGTATGAAACTGAAAACAGACATTATGCTCATGTGGACATGCCTGGTCACGCTGACTATGTAAAAAATATGATTACTGGTGCAGCTCAAGTTGATGGTGCAATTTTAGTTGTATCAGCGGCTGATGGACCAATGCCTCAGACAAGAGAACACGTTCTTTTGGCGAGACAAGTTGGTGTTCCAGCAATAGCAGTATTCCTTAATAAAGTTGATCAAGTCGACGATGATGAACTACTTGACTTAGTTGAAATGGAAGTAAGAGAATTACTTACAGAATATGATTTCCCAGGAGATGATGTTCCAGTAGTCAGAGGTTCAGCATTAGCAGCACTCGAGGGTGATGAAGCTGGTGTAAAAGCTGTTCTTGAAATGATGGAACAAGTTGATAGTTATATCGAAGAACCAACAAGAGTCGTTGATAAACCATTCCTAATGCCTGTAGAGGACGTATTCTCTATTACAGGTCGAGGTACAGTTGTTACTGGAAGAATCGAACAAGGAATAGTTAACGTAAACGAAGAAGTTGAAATTATAGGTATAAGAGATACCCAAAAATCAGTATGTACTGGTGTTGAGATGTTCAGAAAACTACTTGATGAAGGTAGAGCTGGAGATAACGTCGGACTACTTTTACGTGGTATTGATAAAGAAGATGTTGAAAGAGGACAGGTTATCGCAAAACCAGGTTCTATTACTCCTCATACAAAATTTGAGGGTGAAGTATATGTCTTGACAAAAGAAGAGGGTGGACGTCATAATCCATTCTTTAAAGGATACAGACCGCAGTTCTATTTTAGAACTACCGATGTAACCGGTGAAGTTAGTCTTCCAGAAGGTACCGAAATGGTAATGCCTGGTGACAACGTTTCAGTAACAGTTGAACTAATCTCCCCAATTGCGATGGAAGAAGGAGTGAAGTTTGCTATCCGTGAGGGTGGCAGGACTGTAGGAGCAGGACAAGTAACAAAAGTTATAGAGTAATAAAAATTAACCGGGAGTAAACTACTTGCTCCCGGTTTTTTTTGAGGAAGAAATGGCAAAGCAACAACAACAGATAAGAATAAAGCTAAAAGCATATGACAACTATGTTGTTGATGAATCTGCGCGTAAAATTGCAGAAACAGTCATTAAGACCCAAGCAAAAGTAAAAGGTCCAATACCTCTCCCAACTCAGATACACAGATACTGTGTAATAAGATCTCCACATGTTTATAAAAAATCTAGAGAGCACTTTGAGATGAGAATTCATAAAAGGCTTATAGATATTATTGAACCTACACCTAAGACTGTAGATTCATTAATGAGACTTGATTTACCAGCTGGTGTAGAGGTAGAGATTAAATTATGAAAACTCTAATAGCTAAGAAAGTTGGAATGACTCAAATATTTGATGAAGAGTCAAACGCAAAAGGTGTAACAGTTCTAGATATATCAGGGTGCAGGGTTGTACAAGTCAAATCTACAGAAAAAGATGGATACTCTGCAGCTCAACTTACTATAGGCTCCTCAAAGAAAGTCAACAGACCAACTCAGCAACATTATGATACATATAAAGTTGAACCCGGAGAATGTCTATATGAGGTTCCTCTAGATGACGACTCCGATATTAAATCTGGAACCGAATTAAACGTAAGTGAATACTTTGAAGTTGGGCAAAAAATTGACATAACAGGATTTTCAAAAGGGCATGGCTTCACAGGCGTAATGAAACGCCACAATTTCTCAGGCCAAAAAGCTAGTCACGGTGTTCATAAAGTACACAGAGCAGGTGGGTCAATTGGTAATGCTTCATATCCAGGACATGTTTTTAAGGGGCAAAAAATGGCTGGTAGAATGGGTAATCAAAAAAAGACAATACAATCCGTAACAATTGTCGAAATCAATGCAGAAAAAAATTATATTTTAGTTAACGGACCTGTCCCTGGAAAAAAAGGGAATATTGTCCAAATACAGTCAGCAGTTAAGGTTTCACAATGAGTATAAAGCTAGATACCTACAATACTTCTGACAACAAAGTAACAAAGAGTCAGTTTAATTATGAAGTAATTGAGGATATAAATATTGGACTACTTCATCAAGTTGTAAAATCAAATAGAACAAATTACAGAAATAACACAGCTTCTGTAAAAACAAGATCACAAGTATCAGGAACTGGAGCAAAGCCTTGGGCCCAAAAGGGTACAGGTAGAGCTAGGCAAGGTTCATTACGTTCACCACAATTTGTTGGTGGAGGTATTGCGCATGGCCCAGGTGGAAGAGTGTACATTGATAGAACCCCTAAAAAAATGAAAAAAAAGTCACTTAATATGGCAATTTCCCAGAGGATAAAAGAAGAAGCATTATTCATAGTTGATGGAGAATCTGTAGACACACCATCAACAAAGCTAGCGTCAACAGTCTTAAGAGAGTTCAATATAGAAAAATCTTTTATATTTGTTTACGGTGAAGGTGATGATAATTTGATTAAGTCATTCAGAAATTTGAAAAACTCAAGAATTGTTTCAGTAAAAAAACTTTCAACATATGACATTGTCTCAACTGATAATACAGTTTTGTCAAAAAACGCAATGGTTCATATAACAGGAGAAAGTAAATGAAGTACTTAGAAGATGTTTTAATTTCCCCCGTGATATCAGAAAAATCTTATGATAGAATCTCAGATTCTAATGCGTACACTTTTTTTGTTCATTCTGATGCTAATAAACCAGAGATAAAAAGAGCAGCACAAGAATTATTTGATGTTGAAGTATTATCTGTCAATACAATGTATAGAAAAGGCAAGAAAAAAAGATTTGGTTATATATTAGGTCAACAGAGTACAAGAAAAATTGCAATCATCACCCTTCAAGAGGGAGATACTATTGAGGCATTCGGGGTATAGGTTATGGGACAAAAGAAAATTAGACCAGTAACTCCTGGAATGAGGGGACAGGTATCTGGAGACTTTAAAGAAATCACAAAAAGCAAGCCTGAAAAGTCTTTACTTCAATCTAAAAATTCATCTGGTGGAAGAAACAACAAAGGCCGAATCACATCCCGACATCGTGGTGGAGGACATAAAAGAAAATACAGAATAATAGACTTTAGGCGTACTAAAGATAACATACCGGCAAAAGTAGCAGCTATTGAGTACGACCCAAATCGAAATGCTCGCATAGCCCTTCTTCACTATGTTGATGGAGAAAAAGCTTACATTATTGCACCTGACGGAATCACTCCAGGAGCTCAAGTTATATCTGGTCCAAAAGCTGACATTAAAGATGGTAACTGTCTTCCTCTTAGAAATATTCCAGCTGGTACATTTGTACACAACGTAGAACTAAGGCCTGCTGGTGGAGCAAAAATGGCAAGATCTGCTGGTTCATCCGTACAGCTAATGAGCAAAGAGGGTGGATTAGCACTCTTAAGACTTCCTTCTGGTGAAATGAGAACAGTTTCAATGGATTGTAGAGCGACCATTGGAACAGTGGGAAATGCTGAAGCAGAATTAACAAAACTTGGAAAAGCAGGACGAAAAAGATGGAAAGGCGTAAGACCACAAACAAGAGGTGTTGCGATGAACCCTGTAGACCATCCACTTGGTGGAGGAGAGGGTAAATCATCTGGAGGTAGAACACCTGTGAGCCCTTGGGGTAAGCCTGAGAAAAAGACCAGAAATAAAAAGAAATATAGCAATAAATCAATTGTTAGAGGACGATCCCAAAAGGGTAGAGGTTAGTTATGTCAAGAAGTTTAAGAAAAGGACCATTTGTCGATGATCATTTACTTTCAAAAGTAGAGGATGCTAAAAACAGTGGTAACAAAACAGTAATTAAAACCTGGAGTAGAAGATCTACTGTTGTACCTGAAATGGTTGGATTGACAATAGCAGTACACAATGGAAGACAGCACCTTCCAGTATTCATTACTGAGGCAATGGTCGGACACAAGCTTGGAGAGTTTTCTCCAACACGTACATTTAAAGGACATCCAGGACAAAGCTAATGGAAAAACAAACAGTTACAGCAAAAAGTAAATATATAAGACAATCCCCTTATAAGGTGAGATTAGTTTTGAATTTAATAAGAGGATTAAATGTAAATGAGGCATTAAATATATTAACTTTTACAAAAAGAAAAGCAGCTACTGATATTAAACAGCTTTTAGAAAGTGCAATTGCCAATGCAGAAAACAATTTTGGATTGTCTTCGGCAAATCTCGAAATTACTAAGGCTATTGCGGACGAAGGGCCAACTTTAAAAAGATTTAGACCTAGAGCCAGAGGTAGTGCTGGAAGAATTAATAAAAGAACTTCCCACATATTGATCGAATTAGAAAGCGTAGAGGAATAAAAATGGGTCAAAAAACACATCCATATGCATTTAGGATCGGAATAGTCAATGACTGGAAATCTAGATGGTTTAGTCATAAAGATTACACAAAACTTGTAAACCAAGATTACAGGATCAGAGAATTTCTAACAGCAGAGCTCTTGAAAGGGGCACTTTCTAGAATTGATATTGAGAGAACGCGAGACAAAGTACAAGTAGACATACATACAGCCCGTCCAGGTGTAGTAATTGGTCGAAAAGGTGCAGAAGCTGATCGTTTAAGAAAAGGTCTTGAAGAATTAACTAGCCAACCTGTAAAACTCAACATTATTGAAGTTAGAGAAGCAGAATTAGATGCACAACTTCTAGCTCGTGCTGTAGCTGACCAGTTGGAAAACAGGGTTGCCTTTAGAAGAGCGATGAAAAGGGCAGTAGGTTCCGCACTAAAAGCTGGGGCTGAAGGCGTTAGAGTAGAGTGTTCCGGAAGATTGGGTGGAGCTGAAATGGGAAGGCGAGAATGGTATAGAGAAGGTAGAGTCCCACTCCATACATTACGAGCAGACATAGATTTTGGTAGAGCTGCAGCCCACACAACTGTTGGTGCAATTGGCGTAAAAGTATGGGTTTACAAAGGTGACGTTGTTGCTACAAACAAACTCCACCAAGATAAAATTAACGCTGAAGCGTCTCTTGCAAGTGGTGGTCCAGCAACAGGAAGAGTTAAGTCTGTTAAATCACGAGCAGAAGCTGCTGCAGGGGAAACTAAAGAATCAAGAATACTTGAAGCCGGTGGAGGTAAAAAAGCTGGGGAACAAACTTCTAAAATAGTTGAAGCTGGTGGAGGTAAAAAAATAACTCCTGTGAAAGCCCAAGAACAATTTGAAGAAGAAAAATCAATATTGGAAGAAGAATAAATTATGTTAATGCCTAAAAAAACAAAATATAGAAAATCCCATAGAGGAAGAAGAAAAGGCATGTCTAAAGGTGGAACCGAAGTAAATTTTGGCGACTTTGGCCTTCAAGCATTAGAAACATCATATATTACAGGGCGTCAAATTGAAGCGGCGAGAATAACAATCACACGTACAATGCAGAGAAAAGGCAAGGTTTGGATAAACATTTTCCCACACAAACCTATTACAAAAAAACCTGCTGAAGTCAGAATGGGTTCAGGAAAAGGTGCTGTTGAATACTACGTAGCTGTTGTTAAACCAGGAAGAATTATTTTTGAGATTTCTGGTGTTTCTGAAGACGTTGCTAGGGAAGCAATGAGAAAAGCAGGACACAAACTACCTATTAGTACAAAATTCGTAATGAGGCACACATGAGTATAAATGATTTAAGAGAGCTATCTATTTTGGAGCTAGAGACTAAAGTATCTGAATTAAAGAAAGAATTAATGGAATCCAGATTTTCTTTGGCAACTAGCCAGATTGAAGATACTTCAATCTTTAAAAAAATAAAAAAACAAATTGCACAAGCTAACACCGTTTTAAACCAAAAAAAAAGAGAAGATATGATGAAAGCTGATAATAATGAGTAACCAGATAGAAAGATCCTCTAGAAAAGTAAGAACGGGAGTAGTTGTGTCTGATAAAAGACAAAATACAGTCACAGTTGCTATTGAGTTACAATACCCTCATCCAAAATATGGAAAAATAGTTAAGAAAACAAGAAAATTACATGCTCATGATGAAAGCTTTGAAGCAAAGATGGGCGACACTGTAAAAATAATGGAGACCAAGCCAATTTCTAAAACCAAACGATGGAGAGTTACTGAAGTCATTGAGAGGGCAAGATGATACAAAAAGAATCTCGTCTTAAGGTTGCTGATAATTCTGGGGCTAAAGAAGTTTTATGTATAAAAGTAAAAGGAAGCTCAAGAATTAGATATGCAGGTCTTGGAGATGTATTTACTGCAACTGTTAAAGACGCTATCCCTGGTGGCCAAATTAAAAAGGGAGATATTGTTGAAGCTGTAGTTGTGAGAACTAGCAAAGAGACAAGAAGAAAAGATGGCACATATATAAGATTTGATGAAAATGCTTGTGTAATAATTAATGAGCAAGAACAGCCAAGAGGAACTAGAATCTTTGGACCAGTTGGCAGAGAATTGAGAGAGAAAAAGTTTATGAGAATAGTATCGCTCGCACCGGAGGTAATTTAATGAAAATTAAAAAAGGTGATCTGGTGAAAGTCATTGCTGGAAAAGATAATGGAAAAGAAGGTAAAGTCATACAAGTCTTTCCTAAAAAAAATAAAGTACTTGTTGAAGGTGTAAATATAACTAAAAAACATCAAAAACCACAAGGTCAAACAATGCAAGGTGGAGTAATTGACATTACAATGCCAATCCATATTTCCAACGTGGCACTAGTTGTTAAAAAGAAGAGTGGAAGAGTAGCTTATAAGTTTGATAAAAATGGTCAGAAATATCGAGTTCTGGCTCAAACAGGAGATGAAGTATGATTCCAAGATTAAAAGAAGCATTTAATACTGGACTAAATGAAGAGATCAAAAAAGAATTAGGTTTAGAAAATGTTAATCAAATACCTACTCTTGAAAAAATTGTTCTCAATATTGGATCCAGTAAAGCTGCTACAGATGGTAGAACTTTGGAGTCAATTGTAGACGAGCTGACCGCAATATCAGGTCAAAAACCTGTTATTAAAAGGGCTAAAAAATCTATTGCAGGTTTTAAGGTCAGAGAGGGAATGCCAGTAGGAGTTTCAGTTACTCTTCGTGGAGATAGAATGTGGGAATTTTATGATCGATTCATTCAAGTTGTAGTACCAAGAATTAGAGACTTTAGAGGATTTAGTAAGAAATCATTTGATGGCAATGGGAACTATTCACTTGGATTAAATGAACAATTGGTTTTTCCTGAAGTTGAATATGACAAGGTTAAAGACATTCGCGGCATGAACATTACAATTTGTACAACCGCTAACGATAATAAAAAAGGATATGTATTATTACATTCGCTAGGGTTTCCTTTTAGAGAGAATTAAAAATGGCAAAAACAAGTAAAATAGTTAAAAATAATAAAAGATTAGATACAGTAAATTTTTACACAGATAAACGTAAAGATTTGCTTGCAATAATTAAAGATCCTGAATCATCATATGATGAAAAAAGAGCTGCTCAAAAAAAGATTGCAAAAATGCCAAGAGATGCCTCAGCGACTAGACATAGAAATAGGTGTCAAGTTACTGGAAGACCAAGGGGTACACTCAGGAAATTTGGTATGTCAAGAAATACTTTCAGAGACTTAGCNCTCAAAGGTGAGCTTCCTGGAATAAAGAAAGCATCGTGGTAAAAAATGGTTACTGATCCAATTTCAGATTTATTAACAAGACTTCGGAATGCATCCATGGTTTCTAAACCAAGTGTTTCNATACCCCATTCAAATTTTAAGCTTGAANTAGCAAAGCTTCTAAAAAATGAAGGTTATGTATCCGATGTTAAAGTATCTGGAGAAGGTGTAAAAAAGCTAATTGATATTGACATGAAGTATTCTGATGAAGGCATGTCAGTCATATCTGGTATGAATCGATTATCAAAACCGGGTCAAAGAGTTTATTCAAGTTTTGATAAATTACCAAGAAACAACGGGGGACTAGGTACCGTTATAGTCTCGACATCACGTGGCTTACTTTCCGACTCTGAAGCAAGAAAAAGAAAATTAGGTGGAGAGTTAATTTGTGAGGTATGGTCATGAGTCGTATTGGTAATAAGCCAGTCGTAATACCTGAAAAAGTTGAGGTATCAATAAAGGATATGACAATATCTGTAAAAGGTCCAAAAGGGGAGTTGTCAACAACAGTAGTTGATGAAAGAATAACTTTTGAAGTCAATGAAGGAATACTTACATTTTCAAGAACCAGTGAAGATAAAGTTGTTAAAAGCTTACATGGTTTGTATAGATCTCTAGTGGCTAATAACATCCAAGGTGTTGTAGATGGATATGCAAAAACACTCTCTCTTGTTGGTGTTGGGCATAGAGTTTCAATGAAAGGGAATGATCTAGAAATTTTATGTGGATTTTCACACCCAGTACTATTTAAAAAAGTTGAAAATATAAAATATGAAGTTCCTGATCAAAATACAATAATTGTTTCCGGCATTGATAAAGCTTTAGTTGGAGAAGTATCTGCAAACATAAGAGCTATAAAGCCACCAGAACCTTATAAAGGTAAAGGTATTCGCTATAAAGATGAATATGTTAGAAGAAAAGCAGGTAAAGCTGCTGTGACAGCAGGAGCATAAAATGGCTATGAAAACTAACAATCCTAGACTTAAAAGAAAAATTAGAATAAGAAAAAAAGTATCTGGTACAGCATCAAAGCCCAGACTTGCAGTTTTTAAAAGTAACAAAAATATTTATGTTCAAGCAATAGATGATTTAAGTCAAAACACCATCGCGACCGCAAGTTCTTTGTCNAGCGATCTTAAAAATGAGAAATTAAGTGTAGAAACATCTAAAAAGGTTGGAGAAAACTTGGGAGAGGAATTATCTAAAATCGGAATNAAAGAAGCAGTTTTTGATAGAGGTGGNTACATTTACCACGGGAGAGTTGAAGCTGTAGCAGAAGGAATAAGAGAAAAAGGAATTAAATTTTAATGGTAGAANCAGAATTACAAGAGAGTGTTATTCATATAAACAGAGTGGCTAANGTAGTAAAAGGTGGTCGAAATTTTGCTTTCACAGCTTTAGTTGCTGTTGGTGATGGGAANGGTAACGCTGGNATAGGTTACGGAAAAGGTTCAGAAGTTCCTCTTGCAATACANAAAGCAATTGAAAATGCAAAGAGAGATATACATCAAATCCCAATGGCAGGTTCAACTATAGTTCACACAATCACAGGAGAGCAAGGNTCTTCTAAAGTTCTTCTTAAGCCTGCGTCCCCAGGTACAGGAATTATTGCTGGCGGGGCTGCAAGAGAAGTTCTACAGGTTGCCGGTATAAAAGATATCCTAGCTAAGTCTTTAGGCTCTCCAACTCACTTGAATGTTGCAAAAGCGACCATGAACGGTTTACTTGGGCAGCGAACACCGGACTCTGTTGCAAAATTAAGAGGTAAAAAACCTTCAGAAATTGCTCCAAAAGGATTAGTAGACGCATATGAAAAAACAAAAGCTGAAAGAAAAGTTACTATCCAAGATGTCTAAGGTAAAAATTACACTCAAAAGAAGCCTTATCGGACAGGGTCATAAATCTCGCGAAACTATTAAGTCTTTAGGTTTAAAAAAAATTAATTCTTCTGTCGAAAGAGANATGGATGACTCTTTGCAGGGAATGCTNCGAGTNGTAAATCATCTAGTGAAAATTGAAGAGGTTTAATAATGGATAAATTAAGATTTCATCATCTAAAGCCCACTCCTGGCTCCACAAAAAAGAAATTAAGAAAAGGTAGAGGTGAAGCTGGAAAAAGAGGAAAAACAGCTGGTAGAGGTACTAAAGGTACAGGAGCACGTAAAACAGTTCCTGCTTATTTTGAGGGTGGACAGATACCACTCTATAGAAGAATTCCTAAATTAAAAGGTATTGGGAATGGTCCAAAAATGGCATACGTTGTTGTTAACGTTTCTGATCTTCAAGAAAAAGATATTTCTGGAGATGTAGATCCCGACACACTCAGAGATCTTGGTTTAACAAGGAAAAAAGGTTTAGTAAAAATACTCGGTAATGGTGAAATCACTAATTCTGTAAATTTAAAAGTACACTCTATTAGTGAAGTTGCAAAAGAAAAAATTGAAAAAGCTGGTGGTACAATAGAGATTATCGAAGGCTAGTTATGAAATTATCTATATTTAAATATATGTTTAAGATCCCAGATCTTAGGAAGAGAATTTTATTCACGCTAGCTATGTTCGGTGTCTATAGATTAGGTGCATCCGTTCCTGTCCCAGGGGTAGACTTAGAAGCAGTTCAAAGNTTAACTGATTCAGGTTCTCAGGCTGGAATTTATGGATTACTNAACTTATTTTCTGGTGGGGCACTTGAAACTTTTTCCGTTTTTGCTTTAGGAATAATGCCATATATCACCTCTAGTATTATTTTACAATTACTTACAGTTGTTATTCCACGACTTCAAAAATTGCAAGAAGAAGGAGAATCAGGAAGAAAAGTAATAACACAATGGACAAGATACATCACTGTNGTTTTAGCATTACTACAATCAACAGGCCTTACTTATATTTTTTCTAGAGGAAGTTTAACGGGNGGAATATCACTTATCCCAAATTATACCCCTTCCAGAGTCGGGNTAATAGTCTTAACCATGACAGCNGGTACTGCTTTTATTATGTGGCTTGGAGAACTAATTTCTCAACGAGGTATTGGCAATGGAATGTCTTTAATTATTTTTGCTAGTATCATTTCTCAATTGCCAGCTAGTTTTGGTGGAGCATATCAAGTNACTGCTGGACAAGGAAGAATAGGGCAATTCTCATTTCTGGTTCTGATGTTCATACTTATGATTGTTGGAATAATNTATGTTGAACAAGGCCAGAGACGGATTCCTATACAGTTTGCTAAAAGAGTTAGAGGAAGAAAAGTTATGGGTGGTCAAAGTACCTATATTCCTCTAAAAGTNAATAGTGCTGGAGTTATTCCAGTGATTTTTGCTACAAGTATTTTATTTTTCCCGGCATTAATTGCAACTTCTTTGCCTCAAGACAATGCAATCACTGCAGGAATNAGAAACTGGATAGACGTTAATCTCGCAAACTCTCAAGGAACNAGTTGGTTTTATATCTTTTTTCTAGGCATGTTGATAATTTTCTTTACATATTTTTATACCACTATTCAATTCGATCCAGTGAGACAATCTGACATGATAAGACGTCAGGGAGGCTTCGTGCCTGGAGTTAGNCCTGGNATCTCNACAACAAATTACNTGTCTCATATAGTAAGTAGAATTACACTTCCTGGCTCAGTTTTCCTTGCATCTGTTGCGGTTCTTCCATCAATTGCTTCAGCTATTTGGGACATACCCTTAGGATTTGGTGGAATATCAATTTTGATCACTGTAGGTGTTGCATTAGAAACTATGAAGCAAATAGAAAGTCAATTAAGCATGAGAAATTATGAAGGGTTTATTGATTGACCGATATTATAATTTTTCTCGGACCTCCAGGTGCCGGAAAAGGAACTCAAGCATCGCGAATAGCTGAAGAAAATAACCTTGCCCATATTTCGACAGGAGATATGTTAAGAGAACATGTTTCGAATAATTCTGAGTTAGGGAGAAAAGCAAAATCATTATTAGACGAGGGAAAACTAGTACCTGATGCACTTGTTATAGATATGCTTACTGAGAGATTGAATGCTGATGATTGTAAGAATGGTGCAATACTCGATGGCTTTCCACGAACTTTAGCTCAAGCCCAAAGNCTTGAGAAAGTAAGTGAATACTTTCAAATAACAAAGGTTATTGTTTTTGAAGCTGATAATGATGAGTTGATAAAGCGTATTCTACATAGAGGAGAGACTTCTGGACGAAGTGATGACACAGAAGAGTCTATAAGGGTTCGTTTGGAGGTATATCAAAAAGATACAGAACCGCTTATTGATTATTATGAAAAGAATACTTCAACTCTAAAAATTAATGCNGTTGGNGAAGTGAATGATATTTACAATCTTCTGTCTAGGGAGTTTTANTTTTAATGGTTACTTACAAAACACCCGAAGACTTTTTAAAGATGGCTAAAGCAGGTAAAGTTGTTTCAAATATCCATTATGAAATTTATAATTCAGCAAAACCTGGAATGACTTTAAAAGATTTAGACAATATTGCAAAAGAGATAGTAGAGAAATCAAATGTAATATCTAGCTTCCTTGGCTACCCGCAACCAGGAACGTTCGATTTTCCAGCTTATATATGTGCATCTCCAAATGAGGTAATAGTTCATGGAATACCAAACCAATACGTAATAAAAGAAGGAGATATAATTTCCATTGATGCCGGTGTTTCNTTTGAAGGCTATCATGCGGATGCAGCTTTCACCTTTGGNATAGGTGAAATAAGCCATGANGACAAGAACTTGATTGAAGATACCAAGTATGCTCTGCTCGAAGCAATAAACCTTGTTCAAGATGGTCAAAGACTTGGAACTATTGGTCATAAAATTGATAAAATTGCCACNAAAAAGAACCTTGGTAATGTAAGAAATTATGTCGGTCATGGAATTGGNGTAGAAATGCATGANGCACCNCAAGTCCCCCATTACGGTAAAAAGAATACAGGTTTTGAATTAAGAACCGGAATGGCGATTTGTATTGAGCCAATGTTCAATCTAGGCACTAAGGAGACTATGGTAGACGATGATGGCTGGACAGTTAGAACCATGGATGGCAAAAAATCAGCTCATTATGAACATACAATAGGTTTAACAGAGGAAGGAACCCGTGTTTTTACTGAAAACTTATTTTAATTTTATGTTGGTAATAGTTTTTAATCGCACTATTCTGATTTATCGGTCCTAATTACAAGGTGATTTTGGTAGAAAAAGAAAAAAATATAATAAAAGTTCAGGGAACAGTAACTGAAACTTTACCAAACGCATCTTTTAAAGTGGAGCTTGAAAGTGGTGCAGAAATTCTTGCACACGTTTCAGGCAAAATGAGAATGAGGTATATAAGAATACTTCCCGGAGACATGGTTGATATGGAAGTATCACCGTATGATCCTACAAGAGGTAGGATAACTTGGAGACACAAATGAAAGTTAAATCAAGTATTAAGAAGAGGGGTCCTGGCGACCAAATTGTTAGACGTAAAGGAAAGCTTTATGTAATTAACAAGAAAAATCCTCGAAATAAGCAAAGGCAAGGCTAAAGAATGGCAAGAATTTCTGGAATTGACATTCCAAGAGACAAAAGAGTTATTGCGTCTTTAAGGTACATTCATGGTGTAGGGGCTAAAAGATCTGCTGATATTTGTACTGACCTAAAAATAGATCCAAGTACTAGAGTGAGCAATTTAACAAATGACGAAGTTGCACAAATTAGAAAATACATAGAAGCAAATTTTCGAGTTGAAGGTGACCTCNGAAGAGACGTATCTCAAAATATTAGAAGAAAAACTGAAATAGGCACATATCAAGGTTTAAGACATAGAACAGGCTTACCTGTAAGAGGTCAAAGGACACACACAAATGCAAGGACTCGTAAAGGTCCTAGGTTTGCNATAGCAGGTAAGAAAAAGGTAATGAAATAATGGCTGACACTAAATCAAAGAAGAAAAATAAAAAGAACATACCTTCTGGAGTAGCCCATATAAAAGCTAGCTTCAACAATACAATTATTAATATTTCAGATTCAAATGGAGAAACAATTGTTTGGACATCGGGAGGCTCTGTAGGCTTTAAAGGATCNAGAAAATCGACTCCATATGCAGCTCAGGTTGCAGCCGAAGAAGCCGTTCGAAGAGCAACTGAATTTGGCGTACATAAACTCGATATCATTATAAGNGGTACTGGTGCAGGAAGAGAAACTGCAGTAAGAACTCTTCAAAATATGGGAATGGATGTTGGAACAATCAAAGATATNACACCTACACCCCATAACGGCTGTAGGCCCAAGAAGCGAAGGAGGGGATAATGGCTAGATATATAGGACCTAGAGTAAGAGTTTCAAGAAGAATCGGCTTTAATGTTTTTGAAAATAAAAAAGGGGACAAGGCACTTCAAGACNGACCATATCCTCCAGGAGAAAATGGAAGAAAAAGAGTCAGAGAAACTGACTACGGTACACAATTAAAAGAAAAGCAAAAAGTAAGATATATGTATGGAATTCTCGAAAAACAATTTCGTAATTACTACAAAGAAGCTTCTCGTATGTCAGGAATCACAGGAGAGAACTTACTAATACTTTTAGAATCTAGATTNGATAATGTTATTTATAGAGCTGGATTTGCCTCTACAAGGCCACAAGCCCGACAAATAGCTTCTCACAGACACTTAAAACTTAATGGTTCACTAGTCGACATTCCCTCAATACAGGTTAAACCAGGAGATAAAATAGAATTAAAAGACAGCAGTCAGAATATGATTGTTGTNCAGCACACNATTGATACAGGACAAGACAATGAAATACCTTCATGGNTNTCTGTAGATAATAACAAGAAAACAATTGAGGTCTTATCCTTGCCTTCTAGGGGAGATATAAGTCATCAAATAGAAGAACAATTAATAGTAGAGCTTTATTCAAAATAAAAATTAGAGAGGAGAATTAAATTGCTAATACTACAAAGACCAGAGATATCTCAGGAAGAAGTAAGTACAAACAGAGCAAAGTTTTCAATTGAGCCATTAGAGCCTGGATTTGGTTTAACTCTTGGTAATACTATGAGGAGAGCTTTATTATCCAGAGTNCCTGGAGTTGCAGTTACAGGAGTAAAGATTCAAGGGGTCAACCATGANTTCACATCAGTTCCCGGAGTAGTTGANGATGTTTTAGACTTACTATTAAATCTAAAAAGACTTGTTCTCCATGTTGAAGATCAAGAGAATCATACTTTAACAGTCAAGGCAAAAGGTCCAGGAGACGTTACTGCTGCACAAATACAGTGTCCTGCTGGAGTAGAAGTTGTTAATACTGATCTAAAAATTTGTACACTTTCGGGTGATGCNACTTTGGATATGGAAGTTTCTATTGCGCATGGAGTAGGGTATCGTCTTGCTGATAAAAATAAAACTAGCGATTCAAATTTTATTCCAATTGATTCAATATTTTCGCCTATCGTCAAAGTAAGTTATGCTGTTACACCAACACAAGTTGGTCAAGTAACAAACTATGACAAACTTACATTAGATGTTGAGACCGATGGTTCAGTTTCTCCAAGTGAGTCCATGTCATCTGTAGGTAAAACTCTTGGTGAACTCTGGAAATTATTTGCTGATATTGATGAAGGTATTGGACTTGAATTAGGAGAGTTAACCGTATCTGAGGGTAGNTCACCAGATTTATCAATTTCAGTTGACGCATTAGATTTATCCGAAAGACCAATGAACTGTTTGGGTAGAGAGAACATTACAACTGTTGGACAAATTCTAGAGTACACAGAAGATGACCTTTTGAACCTAACNAACTTTGGTCAAAAAAGTCTTGATGAGCTTGTTGCTAAATTAGATGAACTAGGATTAAGTCTACCAACTAGTTCTGACCTAGATTCTGAGGAAAACGCTGATGCCTAAACCTACTAAGGGTAAAAGATTAGGTGGTTCTGCCTCACATGAAGATCAAATTATAAGTAATTTGGTAAGATCTTTAATTCAACATGAAAAAATTGAAACTACTATAACCAAAGCTAAGGTTGTAAAACCTTATGCAGAAAAAGTTATTACTAAGGCGAAAAAAGGAACATTGCACGATAGACGACAAGTACTAAAAATGATTCAAGACAAAGCTGTAGTCGCAAAACTGTTCGAAGAGATTGGTCCTAAGTATCAGGAGAGAAACGGCGGATACACTCGGATCACAAGAACAACTTACCGAAAGGGCGACGGTACTGAACTAGCTGTTCTAGAACTAGTTTGATTTGAGTACCTTTAGTGATGTCTGGAAAAAATTCCAAGCATTTTTAAGATTCAACCCTTCATTAATACAAAATATTATCAACGATAGGTACGAAAGTGGCAATGCATTTTTAATTGTGATCACAAGTCTCATTTCCATATATACAGCACTTTTTGTAACAACTAGATTTTCAAACTTTATGGACATAGTATTTTATGGAATATTAGATGGTGCATTTGCGTGGATAATAGCAAGTTTAGGAATGTGGTTTATTTTGTCTCGAGTATTCAAAGAAAATTTAGACGTCAACAGTGTTTCTACTATGACTGGATATGCGCATGGGATAGTAGCANGCATATCTCTCGTTATATTACTTCAAAATTATCTCAATCTCAGTGCAAGAATCATTGAGATTGCAATCCTAGGTATCTTTCTATGGCTGTTCTATACAATTTCTAGAACTTTAGAGATAGGATTTCTGATTGATAAAAGAAGCTCAAGAATTTCTGCCTCTGTTTTTATTATTATATTGGTTTGGACTTCAGGCCCCTTAAAAATATTTTTCTAGATTGAATAACTATAAAATAATAATTTCTTACGATGGAAAACATTTTCATGGTTTCCAAAAACAGACTTCAAACTTTACTGTTCAACAGGCAATTGAAATAGCATTAGATAAACTCTTGAATTCATATCAATTAACTTATGCTGGACGCACAGATAGTGGAGTTCACGCTAAGCAACAAGTCCTAAGTGTTGTGACAGGTGAGATACTAAAAGATTCATTTAAACAATCACTGAATGCTTTAGTTGGAGAACACATTTTTATAAAAAAAATATTATTAGCTAATAAGAACTTTCACCCTAGGTACGATGCTAGACAAAGAACTTACAAGTATTTTATTAATACTCCAAGTAATTATGAGCCATATAACTTAGGGTATAGCTATTTTATAAAAAATGAATTAAAGATTTCTGAACTAAACCTCATTGCAGATTCTTTCTTGGGAGAAAATAACTTTACTAATTACTCTAAACTCAGGATTGGTCAAAACCCAGTCCGTGAACTAACTACAAGTAAATGGACTAAAAGTAATCAATATTTTATTTATACCATAACTGGAAATTCATTCTTGCACAATATGGTTAGATCTATCGTAGGCGTTCAGCTGGCTTTGGTTGAAGGAAAAGTGAGCATGGCAACAATTAATACCTCCCTTAAAAGACCATTAGAAGAAAGATTTAAATATGTTGTACCAGCAGATGGACTATATCTCTGGAAAATTAAATACTAGTTTTCATAAATATTCATAACCTTTATACTTAAATTTCGTTACAATCCAATAGGTTTATAAAATGAGTACAAAAACAACATTTAAAGGCATAGAAGCTTCCGACAGAAACTGGCACGTTGTAGATGCTAGTAACCTCCCGGTTGGTCGTTTAGCTAGTGAGATTGCACAAATTTTAAAAGGAAAACATAAGCCACAGTACGCACCACATTTAGACGTTGGAGATCATGTTGTCGTAATCAATGCTGATAAAATTCAGGTAACTTCCAAAAAACCTGAACAAAAAATGTACTACAGACATTCTGGATATCCGGGTGGAATAAAAGAAGAATCATTTAATGCGTTGAAAAAACGTAAACCTGAATTAATAATTGAAAAAGCCGTTTGGGGAATGCTTCCAAAAAATAGACTTGGAAGAGCTATCATTAAAAAACTTCACGTATATTCATCAGATACTCATCCTCATGAAAGCCAAAACCCCGTAGAATTAAGTTTCAATATAAAGAAAGTTGCAGATAATGAGTGAAGCAATATTGGGGACAGGTAGACGAAAAAGTTCTGTCGCAAGAGTAAGGTTAACGGAAGGCACCGGAGAGTACACTTTTAATGGCAAAACAATCGAACAATATTTTCCAAGTCCAAACATGAGAATGAGAGTTAACAAACCTTTCATTGTTGTAGATATGGATAAACAATTTGATTTACACGTTACATTGAACGGAAGTGGTCTTTCTGCTCAAGCTGATGCAGTTGCTTTAGGAATTTCTCGTGCATTAATTCAATTTGATCCTGAACTAAGAGCAAAACTTAAAAAAGCTGGTTTACTCACAAGAGACTCTAGAAAAGTTGAGAGAAAAAAATACGGACTTAAGAAAGCTAGAAGAGCCGAGCAGTTCACTAAAAGATAATCTTTCATTGAAAAAATTTTTTGGGACCGATGGAATTAGGGGTATCCCTAACGAAACACTTACCGNAGAAACAGTATCCAAAGTTTGTTCTTCGGTCGAAAAAATATTAAAGCCTAAAACAATTGCTTTAATAGCAGATACACGCAACTCTTCCGAAATAATTTCGACTTGGATAAGCAATGGATTTAGTGGTGATGTTACCATCTTCAATTACGGCATACTGCCTTCAGGCTCAATGCCGATTTTACTTAATGAACTTAACCATGACATCGGGATCATTATTTCCGCATCTCATAATCCAAGTGAATATAACGGAATAAAATTGATAGATAAAAATGGATCAAAATTGACAGACGAAGTTGAGGTTTTGATTGAAGCTACAATGGAGACAATTAATTTACCTGAGAAAACATCTGCAATCAAAGATTCAGATACTGGTTATGAAAATTACAAAAAATTCCTTAATTCAGTTAATGATATAGATTTTTCGCAGTTTAATTTAGTAATTGATTCAGCAAACGGTGCAGCTTATAAGATAATAAGAGACATTATTCCAGTTAATGAAAGCACTGCTACATTTATCGCAAACGAACCAAATGGCACAAACATAAACGAAAACTCTGGAGCCACAGACACAAAAAATCTCATAGAGATTATGAAAGAGGGACAGTTAGGAATTTCATTTGACGGCGATGCTGATAGGTTAATCATGATCGACGAAAATAAAAAAGTTGCAAATGGTGATGTGATTATTGCTTTATTGGCTACCTATCTTTCAGAAATTAAACAATTAGACAAAGAGAGTGTAGTTAGCACTGTCATGTCTAATTATGGATTTAAATTAGCTATGAAAAGCAATAATTTTAACTTAATAGAAACTCCAGTTGGAGATAAATATGTTGCAGAAGCAATGAAAAAGCACAAAGTTGCTCTTGGAGGAGAGCAGTCAGGTCATATTATTTTTTCTAAATATTTACCTGTAGGGGATGGATTAGTTACATTCTTGCTTGTATTGAAAGCATTAAATCATTTCGACACAACTCTTGCAAATTTTAGAAAAGAAAATATTAGGGAGTATCCACAAAAATTAATAAACATTGAGTTAGAGAATACACTTAACGATGAAGAGCTTGAATTTATTAATCAGATTGCATTCGAACTTTCAAATAAGAAAAATTTGGATGGAAGGTACTTAATAAGAAACTCAGGNACAGAACCGTTATTAAGAGTTCTAGTTGAGGCAAAAAATAGTGAAGAAATGGAAAGCTTTCTTGATGAACTTCTTATTAAAATTAATGCCTACCTCAATTAAATTTTTTTCGTTATAATTAAACTGACGAGCAAATATAGCGCCAGACCTTGAAAAAGGTGACGAGGAAGTATGTTATCGAAAATTCGGCGGATGCATACTCGGCTCTACGGTCGTAATAAATTGTTTAAAAACAAGAAGAAATTTTTGAACAGAAGCAATTTAACGTAGTCTAATTTCAACTTGCTCGTTGGAATGGAGAATATATGTGTGGAATTATTGGGTACTCAGGCCCTAAACAACCCCTTCCTATTTTATTAGGTGGATTATCTCGCTTGGAATATCGTGGCTACGACTCAGCCGGTATTGCAATATCAGATGGAGAAAATATAATCATTGAAAAAAAAGAGGGTAAATTGCAAGTTCTAAAAGATCACCTTCTTGACACTAAGATTAAAGGAAATATTGGAATTGGTCATACGAGATGGGCAACTCACGGTGTACCAAGTGATGAAAATGCCCATCCACACTATGACAATAATCAAGACTTCGCAATAATTCATAACGGCATTATCGAAAATTATGCAGAAATAAAAGAAGAATTACAAAAAGAAGACTATCAATTTGAATCTGAAACTGACACAGAGGTTGTTGCAGTAGAGTTGAGTAGGCAGTGGACTGGTAATCTTTTAGAAACGGTGTGCAAAGTAGCCAAAGAACTAGATGGTACTTATGCCCTCGTAGTGACCACCACTAAGCAATCCAACACAATTGTTGCTGGAAGAATGATGAGTCCATTAGTGCTGGGTGTTGGGGATGGAGAGGTTTTCCTTGCATCTGACTCAGCAGCAATACTTGAACACACCAATAAGATGATATTCCTTGAAAATGGAGATTTCGTTGAGATCAAAAATGGCAACTATCAATTATTTGACATCAATATGAATAAAGTAACAAGAGATATCCAAGAAATTGATTGGGAGGTTTCTGAAGCAGAAAAGTCAGGTCATGATCACTACATGTACAAAGAGATATTAGAACAATCAGAAGTTATTGAAAGGACNATAGCTGGTCGACTNGAAGTAGGCTCTGAGGAAATACCAATAGACTTAAAAAAGGCAANACAATTTGAAAAAATATGGATTGTTGCATGCGGAACAGCTTATCACGCNGGTTTATTCGGTAAGGACTTATTTGAAAAAGTATTAGGTGTGCCAGTAAGCGTTGAGCTTGCATCAGAGTTTCGGTATCGTGAGCCGATAGTTGGTGAAAATGATTTAGGTATTGTTATTTCTCAATCTGGAGAAACAATGGATACTATTGCAGCAACAGAACTCCTAAAAGAAAATAATTCACATGTACTAGCTCTAGTGAATGTTGTCGGTAGCTCTCTAGCCAGAATGGCTGATAGTGTGTTATATCTTCATGTGGGACCTGAAATTGGTGTCGCGTCAACCAAAGCATATCTAGGAATGCTTGTTGGNCAACTTCTTTTAGCTAAGCATTGGGATGAATCCAACAAACTGGAAACNACTTTTAANGAGATTAAACAANTACCTTCNTTAATTAAAGAAACATTAAAATGCGAGGCTCAAATTAAGGAAATCTCAAAATCAATTAATGAGAAAAAAGATATTTACTTTATTGGCAGGGGATTGGACTATGCATTAGCAGCTGAAGGTGCATTAAAACTAAAAGAAATATCATATCTGCACGCTGAAGCTTTGGCAGCGGGTGAGCTTAAGCACGGTACTTTGGCTTTAATACAAGATGGAACTCCAGTAATTGTTACTGCCAGTCAACATCATCTTCTTGATAAGACAACAAGTAATGTGCAGGAGGTCAAAGCAAGAGGAGCATATGTAATTGCAATAGGAGATAACTCATCAAAGAAATTGCAAGATATTTCTAATGATTATGTGACTCTCCCAGAAGCAAGTGAAATGTTATCAACAATTGTATCAATTATCCCACTTCAATTCATTGCGTATCATGTTGCAAATTTGAACGGCGAGTCTATTGATCAACCTCGTAACTTAGCTAAATCAGTAACAGTTGAATAATTTATGGATAGAGGATACATTTATGTCAATAAAAATAATTTTCGACATAATATTGACTATTTGAATAACCTCACAGGTAGTGAACTTTGTATTGTTGTTAAGGCTAATGCATATGGTCATGGTATAGATTGGACTGTTAATACGGCTATAGAGTCAGGAGTAGTATGGTTTGCTGTCGCAGCAATAGATGAAGCCATTCTTGTTAGAAGTATTTCAGACAATATTAGAATTCTCCTACTTTCAGAACCATCTATTTCAGAACTAGAAAAACTAGCAATTCATAACATTGATACCACTGTATACAACGAAACGTTTATTGACGCTTTAGGTGAGTCAAAACACTCATTTAAGGTACACCTTAAAATTGATACTGGCATGCATAGAGTTGGATGCAGTCCTGATAAATTTGATACGTTATATGAAAAAATTTCATCTATTGACAATCTAGCTCTAGAGGGTATCTGTACACATTTCCCTGTTGCAGATACGGATGAAAGACAAACGAATCACTCTGTGAAAATATTTAAGGACACAATCTCAGCTGTTGATATTAAAAACCTTTTAATACATGCGGATAATTCAGCATCTACGACTTACAATAACGAAAAGATTTTTAATATGACAAGGGTCGGATTAGCGGCATATGGGTACAGTATATCTCCTGTTAGTGTTGCTAGTGAATTAAAACCAGTAATGGAAATCAAGACTCGAATATCAAATATCCAATTTAGAAAAAAAGGAGAATCTGTTTCATATGGAAAGGCACTCATTCTAGAAAAAGATTCCTTAATCGCTACGGCTCCGATTGGGTATGGAGATGGATATCCCTGGAACTCTTTTCCGGATGGGAAAGTAATAGTCGATAACAAGTTTTGTAGGTTGATAGGCAGAGTCACAATGGATCAAATTCTATTTGATGTAACAGGAATGGAAGTAGAAATTAACGACGAGGTCACCATTTTAGGATCATCGCTTGATAGCAATATCAAGATTTCCATTAAAGATATTGCAGAATGGAATGACACCATCGAGTGGGAAATACTTACCAATATTAAAGACAATCGATTAAATCGAGTTGAAATTGAGAACTAAAGAGTTAAAACAAGAGGATTTAGAAAAATTTGCTGAACAATTTATTTTAGACTTAGCAGTCCCCTCAGTGCTTGGANTAAAAGGAAATATGGGNGCTGGCAAAACNTCTCTTGTAAAATGCTTTATTCGAGCACTGGGAGTAGAGGAAGAAGTTACGTCACCAACCTTCAATATTGTTAGAACTTATAAAAAAGAAGAATTGACTATTTATCATGTAGACCTTTATAGATTATCTTCCATACATGAATTTTATGATTTAGACCTTCCATTAAATGAGGAAGGNACGTTATTTTTTATTGAGTGGTCTGACATGATTCCAGAATCAAAATCTAAAGAGTGGAGATTTTTAGATATAGAGATTGTTGATGAAATAACAAGGAAAGTAAGATATTAAATATGTATAAATTATCTATTTCTACATCAGGTTCTTTTATTTCAACTTGTCTTCATGAAGAAAAGTTAATTGGAAGTTTAATATTTAAATCTAATCAAGGATCAACAAACTTACTATTAAACGAAATAGATGAGTTGTTAGTTAAAACAAATGTTGATAAAAAAAATCTCGGGGCAATATATCTAGACACAGGACCGGGTTACTACACAGGGCTTAGAATAGGCTACTCAGTAGCTCAGGGGATAGGAGGAGCCCTAGGAATTCCAATAGTCCCAGTAAACGGGCTTGATTCACTTGCATTTGCTGCACATACCAGTCACAGAAAGGTCTGCGCATTAATAGATATCAAAAGGAATGAATTTGCATTTTGCACTTATAAGCCTGTTCCTGGAGGAGTTGTTCGGGAAACTGAACCGGAAGTTGTTAATTCCGAAAGTCTCAAAGCAAAGTTTGCAGATGATACTGAGAAAAAACTTTTAGTAGGAAATTGGGACTTAATTGCTGAAGATAATTTACCCAATGATAGCAATACAAAATTAGCTGACCCCAAAATAGTAACTGCTGAGACAATATACTCAGTGGGAGAGAGAGTTTTTCAAAATAATAAGTTTCCAAATTTCAATGAAATAGCTATCAATTATATGCGTGAGCCTGATATTTCACTTTCGCAGACTGCACTTGAAAAAAAGGTAGAATTTAATGATTGAGATGATATCAAAATGTGATGAGAAAGTTGCCAAACAACTCCAAGAAATAGAAGATGAAATATTTACAACGGCTTGGCCTAGTGAAACTATAAATCAAAAAATTAATAATAAAGAATTTAAATATTGGACATTCAAAGAAGATGAAAAAATAGTTGCTTATTTAGGCATTCAATTCATTAATGATTTTATAGAAATATTAGGTATCGGTGTAATTGAAGAATTTAGAAATAGAGGAATTGCTAAGCAACTGATGAATGAGCTCATGGATTATTTTAATAAGTCCACTTATATAAAAATTTTATTAGAAGTACGGGAATCTAACAGTGCAGCAAAAAATTTATATACAAACTTGGGGTTCATTAAAGTGTCTAAAAGGAAAAATTACTATAAAAATGAGGATGCTGATATCTACTTAAAGGAAAAGATTTATGCTTGATGATAAAGTCATTTTAGGTTTTGAAACTAGTTGTGATGAAACAGCTATTGCGATTATGAAAGATAATAAATTATTAGTAAATAAAATTTCTTCACAAGTCGATATTCACGAAAAATTTGGTGGAGTCGTTCCAGAAGTTGCATCTCGAGCTCATTCAGAGATGATACGTAATTTATTTCATACATCACTAAACGAAGCACATCTAGAACTTTCTGATATTGATATTGTTGCTTCTACAGATGGTCCAGGACTGGTAGGAAGTCTTGTTGTAGGATATAATTTTGCAAAATCGGTTGCCTGGTCATTAGATAAGCCATTCCTCCCTATAGATCATATGGTAGGACACTTAAGTGCACCGTTGATTGAACACCCTCAGTTAGACCCACCTTTTCTTTCTTTATTAGTTTCAGGTGGGCATACACAAATAGTTTTAGTTGAAGAATGGGGTAAGTATGAACTTCTAGGCAGCACTATAGATGATGCAGCTGGAGAAGCTTTTGATAAACTTTCAAGATATTGTGGATTTGGTTTTCCAGGAGGACCGGCAATACAAAGAATAAGCGAAGGTGGAGATGAATCAAAAATTCCTCTTCCGAGACCTAGGCCCAAAGGAGAATTTGACTACTCTTTTTCAGGCCTTAAAACAGCAGCAATTTATTATCTGAATGACTTAAAGAAAGAAGATGAAGTTTCTAGAAAAGATTTTGCTGCCTCGTATCAAGAGGCAATAGTCGATTCATTAATGGGAGTGTTTACAAAAGCTGTTAAGGAAACAAATGTACCAACCATATCTGGTGGTGGCGGAGTAATGGCAAATAAAAGATTAAGAGAAAAACTGTCTACTTTTGCTGAAAAAGAAAGTAAAAATATTTATATTCCATCACCGGCATTATCAACTGACAATGCAGCAATGATATGTAGTGCAGCACAAATGAATTTAACAACAAAAGACCTTAACATCAATGATGTAAGGCTTTCTTCAATAATTAATTGATAATTAAAATACATTTATAAACGCAACCGTATTAAATTTTCTTATGTATAAAAAAATATTTAGGAGGTAATGTAAATGAATCTTCAACCTTTAGGAGACAGAGTTGTAGTTAAAGCTATGTCTGAAGATGAAATGAAAACAGCATCAGGAATTTACATTCCTGACACAGCTAAAGAAAAACCACAAGAAGGNGAAGTTGTAGCTGTAGGGCCAGGTGAGCCTAACGATGCTGGAGAAAAAGTAAAACCGGATGTTGAGACAGGAGACAAAGTTGTCTATTCAAAATATGGTGGAACAGAAATCAAAGTTGATGGACAAGAATACTTAATCTTATCAAGTAGAGATATTCTTGCAAAAATTACTAAGTAATAGGAGATATAGAAAATGGCAAAAAAAACATTAGTTTTTAATGANGCAGCTAGAAAAGGTCTTGAAGCTGGCGTTAACAAATTAGCTGACGTAGTAAAAGTAACATTAGGGCCAAAAGGTAGAAACGTTGTTCTAGAAAAAAAATGGGGAGCACCGACTATAACAAATGATGGTGTGACAATCGCAAAAGAAGTAGATCTTGAGGATCCATATGAAAATATGGGCGCTCA
>NHIM01000026.1 GCA_002169845.1 Acidimicrobiaceae bacterium TMED189
AGACTTCAATCTAGGGGGATGTCAATAAAAGATATAGACAATCGTATAACTACTCAAGCAGAAGAATCTTGGTGGAAATCTCTTGGGATAGTTATTGAAAATACATCCTATACAGAATTATATGGACAGATTGAAAAACTACTCGATTTGAGCCATGAATAAATTTAAGGTAATTTCAGATTTCACTCCTCAAGGTGATCAGCCTAAAGCAATTCAGAACTTAAAAAATGGGGTAAAGAATAACCTAGATTATCAAACATTAATGGGAATTACTGGATCTGGAAAATCAGCTACAATAGCCTGGCTTATTGAGGAGTTGCAGATGCCCTCACTTGTTCTTGCACCAAATAAAGCCCTAGCAGCACAACTTGCAAATGAGTTTAAACAGTTTTTTCCAGAAAATAGAGTTGAATATTTTGTATCATACTATGACTATTATCAGCCTGAAGCCTATGTTCCAAGAACAGATACATTCATAGAAAAGGATTCAAACATAAATGAAGAGATTGATAGATTAAGACACTCTGCTACTAGTGCACTATTACTCAGAAAAGATGTAATTGTAGTATCTTCTGTGTCATGTATATATGGACTCGGATCTCCCCAGGAGTACAAGAATAAAATAATTCCTCTTTATAAAGGTGAAGAATTTGAACTGGACCAATTATTGGAGGAACTGATTCGGCAACAGTATGTAAGAAATGATCTTGTTGTTACAAGAGGAACTTTTAGGTTGAAAGGGGATACATTAGATATATTTCCCGTTTATGAAGAGACAATATTTAGGATTGAATATTTTGGAGATGTAATAGAAAATATAATAAGGATTGACCCAGTTACTGGTGAAATTTTAGAAAAGCTTACGGAATTAGCAATATTACCTGCCTCTCATTATGTTACGTCTGAAGATGTTATGAATAATGCATTAAATCAAATTGAAATTGACATGAATAAACAAATTAAAAAATTTGAAAAAGAAGATAAATTATTAGAAGCACAAAGGATTAAACAGCGAACAATGTTTGACTTAGAGATGCTTAGGGAGCTGGGAGTATGTTCGGGCATAGAAAACTATTCCAGATATTTTGATGGGAGAAAGCCAGGAGACCCACCCTACACTCTACTTGATTTCTTTCAGGAGGAATTCCTTATGGTTGTTGATGAAAGTCATATCGCAATTCCTCAAATAAGAGGACAATTTGCGGGTGATAAATCAAGAAAGACAACACTTGTTGACTATGGCTTCAGGCTACCAGCGGCTTTGGATAACAGACCCTTAAAATTTGAAGAATGGCAGGGAAAAATCAAAAATACTGTACTTGTTTCTGCTACTCCCGGTAAATGGGAGAATGCCAACTCAGGTAACTTTGTTGAACAAATCATTAGACCCACAGGACTTATTGATCCAAATATTATTATTAGGCCAACTGAGAATCAAATAGAAGACTTATTAAAAGAAATACATCAAGTAATTGCTAAAGGGAATAGAGTTCTTGTTACTACACTCACAAAAAAAATGAGCGAAGCATTAAGTGATTATTTTTTAAAAATGGGTATCAAAACTCGTTACCTTCATTCAGATATAGACACTCTTGAAAGAATTGAAATATTACGTGATCTAAGAAAAGGTGAATTTGATGTTCTTGTAGGAATTAATTTACTACGTGAGGGCTTAGACTTACCGGAAGTTGAACTTGTTGCAATTATGGATGCTGATAAAGAAGGATTTCTGAGATCAGAAACTAGCTTAATACAAACGATAGGTAGAGCAGCCCGTAATAAAGATGGCTATGTAATAATGTATGCTGATAGAAAAACAGACTCAATTTCTAAATCTGTTTATGAAACCGAACGAAGGAGAGAGATTCAGATCGCCCATAACAAAAAATATGGGATAACTCCTACAACCATATCTAAAGAGATAACTGATATTTTAGAAATGGTAGAAAAAAACAGACCCTCAAAAGAAGATATGGACTTTAAGTCAAACATAGATCTTAGTAATGCTTCCAAACAGGACTTATACAAAATTTCAAAAAATATCGAGAAAGAAATGAAGGTTGCTGCAGATTTATTAGAGTTTGAATTGGCTGCTAGATTGAGAGACGAACTTAAAGAAATTAAAAAAGAAATTATGGAGTTACCAAGTTAATGTCTCAAGATTTTTTAAAAATTAAAGGTGCAAAAGAGCATAATCTAAAAAATATTTCACTTGATATTCCTAAAAATAAATTTGTAGTAATAACAGGATTATCTGGTTCTGGAAAATCGTCACTTGCTTTTGACACCATATATGCTGAAGGACAGAGAAGATATGTGGAAAGTTTATCTGCTTATGCAAGACAATTTCTAGGCCAAATGGAAAAGCCAGATGTTGAAAGCATAGAAGGATTATCACCTGCCATAGCAATTGATCAGAAGACATCTTCAAGAAGTCCAAGGTCGACTGTTGGTACAGTAACAGAGATTCATGATTATCTTCGTTTACTATGGGCCCGCATCGGAATTAGCTACTGTCCAATATGTGGTTCCAAAATAGAGAAACAGTCTGTAGATTTTATAGTTAATCAAGTTATGTCACTTGGAGAGAATGTTGATATCGAGATTTTAGCTCCAGTTGTAAAGTCTAGAAAAGGTGAATTTGAATCACTTTTTAAAGATTTATTAAAGGATGGCTTTACTAGGGCATACATTGATGGAGAACTAATTAGGCTCGATGAAGCTAAACGATTAGATAAATATTTTAATCATGACATATCAGTACTTGTCGATAGAGTAAAAATTAAGAAAACAGCTGGTAGGAGATTGCCTCAGTCTGTAGAAGCAGCATTAAAGCTAACTGGAGGTACTCTTGACATAAAATTCAATGACATCATACAGAACTATAGCCAAAATTTAGGTTGTCTAGAATGTGGTACTTCTTATGACAAACTTGAACCTAGGGACTTTTCTTTTAATTCCCCTTTTGGAGCATGTAATACATGTAATGGACTTGGAATAAACTATGAAATAGATGAGAAGTTGTTAATTAAAAATAGAGAATTAACAATCAAAGAAAATGTTTTTCCAGATATGTCCACAAGAAAATACTTTAGGGCTCAGATTTATGGAGTATGCGAATTTTTTGAGATACCTATGGACCTTCCTTATAAAGAGTTAACAGAAAATGATAAACACATTCTACTTAATGGCAGTGACGGGATTAAGACCTCAATTAGATATACAAATAGATTTGGTAATTCAAGAACCTGGGAAAGACCTTACCCTGGGATAATCCCAATGTTTAAAAGACTATATGAAGAAACTACTTCTGATCACGCACGAGATTATTATATGCAATTTATGCGTGAGTTAGCTTGTGGTGGTTGTGATGGAGAAAGGCTTAATGAGAGATCCCGTATGGTACAAGTAAAGTCACTTACATTAGGACAATTTAATAAACTCTCAATTACAAAAGCTTATGATGTGGTTGACAAATTAAAGCTTACAGGAAACTCAAAGGAAATAGCAGAAGCTATTCTGAGAGAAATAAAAGATAGATTAAATTTTTTAAACGAAGTTGGATTAGGCTATCTACAACTTAACCGAGGCGCAGCAACACTTTCAGGTGGAGAAGCACAAAGGATTAGGCTCGCTACACAAATTGGCTCCGGATTAACAGGAGTTTTGTATGTTCTTGATGAGCCGTCTATTGGACTGCATCAATCAGATAATAATAAGCTAATAGAAACACTCCTGAGATTAAAAAGTTTAGGTAATACAGTATTAGTTGTTGAACACGACGAAGAGACAATGAAACAATCAGATCATTTAATTGATATTGGATGGGGGGCTGGTGAACAAGGAGGGAATATTGTTGCTTCAGGTACCTGGGAAGAAGTATCCAAAGTAAAAAAATCGATTACGGGCAGATATCTTTCTGGAAAAGCCAAAGTACCCTATCCAAAAGTAAGGAGGCCAGGTAATAATTCAAAGATTGTTTTAAGGGGAGCAAAGGAAAATAATCTAAAAAATCTTACTGTTGAGTTCCCTCTTGGAAAATTTATTTCAGTAACAGGTGTGTCTGGTAGCGGAAAGTCTACACTTGTATCAGAAATTTTGTCAAAAGCTATTCAAAATGAGTTCACTAGAAAAAACTGGATCCCTCCTGGAATACATAAAAGTATTTCTGGACTGAATTACCTTGATAAATTAATTGAAATAGACCAATCTCCAATCGGGAGAACCCCGCGTTCAAATCCTGCAACGTACTCTGGTGTTTTTGACATGATCCGTAAGTTATATTCAATGACTGAAGAATCAAAAATAAGAGGTTATAAACCCGGAAGATTTTCATTCAATGTTCCAGGTGGTAGGTGCGAAGTCTGTAGAGGTGATGGGACTATAAAAGTTGAAATGTACTTTCTTCCGGATGTCTATGTTAAGTGTGAAGATTGTGACGGATCAAGGTACAACCCTGAGACATTAAGTATTAAATGGAAAGGGTATAGTATTTCAGATATCTTAAATTCCACAATAGAAAATTCATTAAAGATATTTGAAAATCAACCTTCAATTTTTAAGATAATTAAAACATTGGATGATGTTGGTCTGTCCTACATTACTTTAGGCCAGGCAGCCACCACATTGTCTGGTGGAGAAGCTCAAAGGGTTAAGCTAGCTAAGGAGCTAAGTAAGCGATCTACAGGTAAAACAATGTACATTCTAGATGAACCTACAACAGGACTTCATTTTGCCGACGTTCAAAAATTACTTGAGGTTCTTCATATGCTTGTTGACAAGGGTAATACTGTAATAGTGATAGAACATAATTTAGATGTTGTTAAGAATTCAGACTGGGTAATCGATCTTGGTCCTGAGGGAGGGGAGAACGGTGGAAAAATCGTAGCTTCTGGTACTCCTGAAAGTATCGTAGGAGATAAAAATTCTCTAACTGGCAAGTTTTTAAAAAGTTTACTCTAAATGGATAAAATTAAAACAAATGAGATTCCAGAAAATCCGGGAATATATATATTTAAAGACAAATATAGCGATCCCCTGTATGTTGGAAAAGCAAAAAATCTACGTAAAAGAGTCCCTTCTTATTTTCGTGAAAATACAACCTGGAAGATAAAAAGGTTAACAAAAGAGGCGACTGAGATAAGTTTTGTAACGTCTAAAAATGAAGCCGATGCACTATTAGCTGAATATTCATTTATACAACAATATAAACCGAAATATAATGTGCGGCTTAAGGATGACAAGTCATATCCGTATGTAACTTTAACAAATGAAGAGTGGCCAAGGGCTTACGTTTCCAGAAAAATTAATTCGAAAAATATTAATTTTGGACCTTTCCCCTTTATTGGCGCTGCCCGTAGATCCTTAGATCATTTAATAAATATTTTTCCTGTGAGAACTTGCACTAAAAATGTGTTTGAAAGACACCAAAAGCTTAATAAACCTTGTCTACTCTATGATATTAAAAAATGTGCTGGTCCTTGTATAGATGCGGTCGAAAAAGATAATTATAAAGAGATGCTAAATAATATTGAGAACTTTTATTCTGGAAAATCTGATATTTATGTGAACAATAAAATCTCAGAAATGAAAAAATTCTCATCGAAACAAGAATATGAAAAGGCTAATGATGCTAAGAAACTAATTGAGCATCTTGAGAATGCACGATCAACTCAAACATTAATGGTCTCAAATACAAAGTCTGTAGATGTTATTGGTATTGATGTCAGCAATTTAGATGTGGTTATATCTTGTTTATTAATTAGAAATGGAAGAATTATAGGTGAGGTTAAAAAAACATTTGAACCTATAGATACAAAAAAACACGATGAATACTTACCTCAAATTATTTTATCTATCTTTTCTGAGAACCAGCCCTCAGAAGAGATACTTGTTAGCCACAGCTTTCCTTATATTGAGCTAATACAAGAACAACTCTCCAAGAAATGGGGTCGTAATATTGTATTAAAAACACCAAAACAAGGCTGGAAGAAAGAGCTTTTAGACACAGCTATTATTGACGCAAAAGAGTTGCGTAGAGTTGTTAACTTCAGAAGAAGAACTGACTTAGAATTTAGAACAAGGTCTTTAGAGCAACTTAAGAATAAATTGGACTTGAACAATATTCCTTATCGTATCGAGGCTTATGATATTTCAAATCTCGGTCCTGAATATAGGGTCGGTTCAATGGTTGTAATGGAAGATGGATTATCNAAACCCTCAATGTATAGGAAATTNCATATCAAATCATTTCAAGGGCAAGATGATTTTAAATCAATGGAGGAAGTTCTGTTTAGNAGGCTAAAACGATTAACAAAAAATTCAGAAAGTGACCCAAGCTTNAGGCGAAANCCCGACTTGATACTGATTGATGGAGGAAAAGGTCAGCTATCTTCTGCAAAGGGAGTTATAGATCATCTTCANCTAGATATAGACATTGTAGGGTTAGCAAAAAGAGAAGAAGAAATATTTAAACCATTTANGAAAGATTCAATATTNNTGAATAAGAACTCAGAAGCCCTTTTTACATTGCAAAATATTAGAGATGAAGCACATAGGTTTGCAATTAATGAAAATAGACGCTTAAGAATCAAAAATTTTGACAAACAAACATTGTTAACAATTGAAGGTGTGGGTGCCATCTCTTCCAAAAAAGTATTAGATAAATTTAAGACTATTGAAAAGCTTTCTAATGCTACTTATGAAGACCTCGAAGAAATAGTTGGTGCAAGCATTGCGAGGAAAATTTATACTCATTTTAATGGTTTTTAAAATACACATCAATAAAAGGACTTCCATCTCATTGCATGGCAACTAGAATATTTATGAAGGGGAAAAATGGTTACTAAAAGACCTGAAGTTTTACTATTAGTTGGAATGTCTGGCGCTGGACGATCGGCAAGCTCTAATGTTTTCGAAGATTTAGGATATTATGTCATAGAAAATTTGCCACCGGAATTAGTAGAGTCAGTTGTAGAATCAAATGATGTAGCAGAATCTAACAAGCAACTAGTACTAACCATTGATGCGAGAGATGGAACAGCCCAAGATGCATTAAATAAGAGCCTTGAGAGATTAAGCCAATCTGGTGTCTTAACAAGAATGATATTCCTAGATGCTAATAATGAGACACTTATTGAACGATATGAAGAAAACAGAAGACCACATCCCATGGGTCTAGATTCGCTATCACAATCTGTAAAGAATGAAAGAGATCAGTTAAAGCCAATTAAAGAGCTTGCTGATCTAGTAATTGACACTACAGATATGAATGTTCATGAATTAAGAAAAAGAATTATCGAAGGATTTCAAGGTGAAGCTACAAATCAAGATCTCAAAATATCAGTTACTTCATTTGGTTTCAAAAATGGAGCACCTAGAGATGCTGATATCGTATTAGATGTCAGATTTTTACCAAACCCTCACTGGAGAGAAGAGCTTCGATCTTCCACTGGACAGTCTCCGATGGTAAGGAATTATGTGCTTTCTTTTGAAGATGCAGAAATTTTTCTTGAAAAAGCAAAAGATTTAATTGATTTCTTGCTTCCTAGATTCACTTCTGAAGGTAAATCCTACGTAGGTATTGCTATAGGTTGCACAGGTGGGAAGCATAGAAGTGTTGTTATGACGGAAGAAGTTGGTGGTTGGTTAATTAATGAAGGCAAAGATGCTGTTATCCTCCATCGAGATATGAAAGAATAAATTGTCTTCTGATTTAAAACTTGGCAATACTTTAATTAGGGCTGATTTAAATGTTCCAATGGATAAACAGGTAATCCAAGATAATTTCAGAATTAACAAGGCTATACAATATTTAGATGAAGTACGGGAAATATCAAAGTCAGTTACTTTTTTGAGTCACCTAGGAAGACCAAGTGGAATAGACCCAGAATATTCTCTTAAGCCAGTTGCTGAGGAAATATCAACACTTATTAAAGAGGAGGTAATATTTATTGATACTCTTTATGGCCCTGAGGTTAAGAGCAAAATAGATAGCTCACCCGGTAGGATTTTTCTTCTCGAAAATTTAAGATTTCATAATGAAGAACTTGATAATGATATTATTTTTGCAGAAAAAGTAACAAACAACTTCGATACTTTTATATTGGATGCTTTTGGCGCCTCTCATAGAAATCATGCCTCTATTGTTTCATTTGGCAAGTTCATAGAATCGTATCAAGGAATGTTAATGACAGATGAAGTTCAAAATTTAGAACTTCTTACTGATTCACCTAAAAAACCCTTCACTGTAATACTTGGTGGTGCCAAGATTTCGGATAAGTTAAATTTAATAAATAAACTTTTGCCTAAGGTCGACAACCTTCTAATTGGCGGTGGAATGTGTTTTACTTTTCTAAAAGCACTTGGATTCAATATAGGGAATTCATTATGCGAAGATGACTATCTGAATACAGCACAGGATGTTCTTGATTCAGAATATGGTAATAAAATAATTCTACCTTCCGATATCGGGGTTACGAAATCAATATCATCTGGAATTAGAAATGAAAAACATATTTCTGAACTTTCAGATGATGACATAGGTATTGATATATCACATAAAACTGTTCGACAATTTGAATCTCTATTGCTCAATTCAAATACAGTGTTTTGGAATGGTCCTATGGGTATATTTGAAAATCACAATTTTAAATTTGGGACACAATCGATAACTGAAATAGCATCTGATCTAAATGCTTATACAGTTGTTGGAGGAGGTGATTCTGTGAGTGCAATACGCACATTTTCAGATGTTTCTAAATTTAATCATATTTCTACAGGCGGGGGAGCCTCACTTGAATATTTGCAAGGTAATAAATTGCCGGGTGTAAATATCTACAAACCTCTTATACTTTGAAAATATGAAAAAGATTATTATTGGAAACTGGAAACTCAATTTAGATCANTTAGAAGCAATACAACTTTTACAAAAATTAAATTATTCACTTGANATGAATGTAGAGGATGTAATAGANATAGTCTTAGCACCTTCACATACCTCTTTGAGATCTCTTCAAACTGTTATTGACACTGATAATTTAAAAATTAAAACTTCAGCTCAGGATGTTTCAGCTTACATAGACGGACCTTTCACAGGTGAAGTATCTGCTTCCCAGTTGAGTAAACTCAATATTACTCACAGCATTATAGGTCATTCAGAAAGACGTACAGTTTTTAATGAGCTCGATNAATCAGTAAATCTTAAAGTACATAATGCTATTAATCATGGNATTATTCCAATAGTTTGTTTTGGTGAATCNGAAGAACTTAGAGATAGCAATGACTATTTACCTTATATTATAAATCAAGTTAACTCAGCTGTTAAGGGTCTTAGAAAAGATAAAGTTAGCGAAATTATATTTGCATATGAACCAATTTGGGCAATTGGAACAGGTAAAGTTGCTTCNGTAGAAGATGCAATAGAAGTTCTTTCAGAAGTAAAGAAGGAAATAGCAAATAAACCTTTTTACGATGAAGAAACAACAAGATTTATATACGGTGGAAGCGTTTCCCCCGGCAATGCATCAGAATTACTAAATACAAAACTTATAGATGGCGCACTTGTTGGAGGAGCATCTCTAGATGTTGATAAATTTGTACAGATAATTAATGCAGTTAAATTATGAATTTAATTTTTGTTCGTCATGGTCAAAGTAAATGGAACAAAGAAAATAAATTTACAGGATGGGTTGATATTGAACTATCTAAAAGGGGTAATCTTGAAGCTATTGAAGCTGGTAAGCAACTTTTAGCTTCTGGTTTTATACCAAACATTTGTTATACGTCTTATTTAATTAGATCTCAAGAAACAGCTANAAATATTTTAGATCAAATATTTCCTAATAAAGATGATACATGTCCAAAAGAAAAAATATGGCAACTTAATGAAAGGCACTATGGTGCACTTCAGGGTCTTGATAAAATTGAGACAGCAAACCAATATGGCGANGAGCAAGTTCATCTATGGAGGAGGAGTTTTAAGACCAAGCCACCATTAGTTGAATCTGGTTCGCAATTTGACCCAAATATTGATATTACATATAAANCAGTTGAAGAAANACTTCCTCTGGGTGAATCATTAGAGGATGTTGTTGCAAGAGTTGAAGACACTTTAAATGTAATTAAATCATCTACAAAAAAGGGAAATGTGTTAGTTGTTGCTCACGGTAATAGCATAAGGGCAATGCTTAAAATTCTTGAAGAAATTTCTGATGAGAATATCGTAGGAATAAATATTCCAACAGGAATTCCTCTCGCATTTAACATTAATGATGATAAAATAACTAGAATTGGATATCTTGGTGATACTGATAAGATTAAACACTTAGAAAATGAAGTTAAACAGCAGTCTAAATTGAAAGAGTAATTTATGGATACTTTAACAGCGAGCTTAGTAGCAGTACATATCGTCATATCAATAGCACTTATTGGTTTAGTATTGCTAAATAGTGGTAAAGGTGGAGGCCTTTCAGATATGTTGGGGGGACCTGGTGCCTCTGGAAATATAGGCCAAACGCTAGCTGAAAGAAATTTAAGTAGAATTACAGCAGCAGTTGCTCTTTTATTTTCTATTACAACATTATTGCTTTTTTGGTTTCTTGATTGATTTAGCGCGGGTGGCGGAACTGGTAGACGCGCAGGATTAAGGATCCTGTGGGGTAAAACCCGTGGAGGTTCGAGTCCTCTTCCGCGCACAAAAATGAAAACAAAAAAAACAATCGCAATTATAAANGATCCNAAGGTAACTCTCGGATCTCTTTCCGANAACAAAATAGAAAAAAAGTATGCATGGGAAGTTAATTGGAACTCTCTTTCAGAAGTTGATCAATACATTATTTTAGGTGGACACATGGGTGCATACAATATAGATACCTACCCATATTTAATTAAAGAAAAAGAGTGGTTAAATAAAACGATTTCTGGAGGAACTAAAGTTCTCGGTATTTGTTTGGGAGCACAACTTATAGCTGATGCTATGGGTGGTAAAGCATTTCTCTCAGATGAGATTGAATTTGGCTTCAAGAAACTAAATTTTCATAATAATTCAGACTTATTTTCAAACTATGCAAAATCAAAAGTTTTTCTTTGGCATAGAGATACATTTTCAATTCCCCCAGGTGCTGAAGTGATAGCTTCAACAGAATTTCCGCAAATCTTTAAAATTCATAATTCTTTTGCTTTACAATTCCACCCAGAAGTCACAAAAGAGCTTTTTGATGACTGGTATGACAGCGAAATTAGTAAGAAAGAATTAGTAACTTATGATGTTAAAACTGAGTTAAATCATTTGATTATTAATGAAAAAAAGATGAAGGATGATGTTAATTCTTTTTATAAAAAGTGGAAAACAATTTAAAATTTCATTTCTATAATTTTNTGAACATAATTATTAAGTAATTCATAACGTTTTTTAATATCTANTTCTTCGATTAATTTAGTTCTTGTTTCATCTGTCATCGGAATTTTCGATGCAAGTTCCCATAATTTCATAATCCTATTTTCTGATTCTATTTCAAAAACAGGTAATTCTATATCTAATCCTTGTTCGATCATTTTACCCATGCTTCTTTTGATGTCTTCTTGAAGGCCTTCCAATTCATCTTCAGTTGGTGGTAAGCCAACATCAATAACTAATTCACAATTACCTTTTGGATATTCATCATCTAGATATATATTGTTTACTTTCCTTAGATTGACACACTCAACAACAACAACCTGTTCAGCATTCGATATATCTTGATGTTCAAGAATCTGAACTTCTGAAACTATTTGTCCTATATTATCTAATGATTTACTGACACAGAATGATTGATTATTTTTTATTGAATCGCCAATAAGAAGAAGATAACGAGGTTCAAATATTCTNAATACAGATATTTCATATGGAAAATAATTAATACCTGCACCAAATAAAGGAAATTCAACTATCATAATTCGTGTTATTTAGGATAAGTGATATAAAAGATTATGAGAATAGAAGATGAAATAAAGTTAACTTTTGATGATGTTTTAATAAGGCCNAAAAGAAGCACACTTATTTCAAGATCAGAAGTTGAACTAAATAGAGAATTCAAATTTAGACATTCAAGCCAAAAATGGACTGGAATTCCAATTTTTTCTGCAAATATGGATACAACAGGNACATTTGAAACAGCCATTGCACTCCAAAAACATAATATGCTCACTGCNGTCCACAAATTTTATACATTAAAAGACTGGAAAGAGAATTTAAGCGACCTAAACCCAGAATATTTAGCAGTGACAGTTGGAACATCAGAAGAAGACTTTCAAAAAGCTTCAGGTATATTCGATTTAGAAGATAATATAAAGTTCCTTTGTCTTGATGTTGCTAATGGGTATCGTGAAGATTTTGTTTTAGCAGTCAAAAAATATAGAGAANCATTTCCNAACAAAATTATTATTGCTGGAAATGTAGCAACTAGAGAAATGACGGAAGCTTTGATACTNGCCGGTGCCGATATTGTAAAAATAGGTATTGGTCCAGGTTCAGTTTGNACTACTAGAAAAGTTGCTGGAGTTGGCTATCCACAGCTTTCATCCATATCAGAATGTTCAGATGCTGCACATGGTCTTGGNGGTCATGTAATTGCTGATGGTGGNTGTAAGTATCCGGGTGATGTCTCAAAAGCCTTTGGAGCTGGAGCTGATTATGTAATGCTTGGCGGAATTTTTGCTGGCCATAAAGAATCTGGTGGNGAACTTGTTACTGATGAAAATGGAGTTAAGTACAAAGACTTCTATGGAATGTCTTCCAGAAAAGCCCAGGAAACATATTATGGTGATTTAGCTGAACATCGAGCACCTGAGGGCAAGAAGGTTAGACTTAAATACAAAGGAGATATCGATACAACTGTTCAGTCGATTCTAGGNGGAATAAGATCAGCTTGTTCTTATGTAGGTGCTAAATCAATTAAAGANCTTCCAAAAAGTACAACCTTTATAAGAGTTACACAAACAACAAACGAAATTTATACTGGATCTGAAAATAATTGAAAATAGAAATATATACAAAAGATTCCTGTATTTGGTGCGATAGGGCCAAAACTTTACTNGANTCAAAAGACTTNGGTTTTAAAGAAATTGACTTATCTGATGANANAATTAGGTCTGAGTTTTATTCGAAAATAGGTGAAGGTATAAAAACTGTTCCGCAGGTCTTTATTGATAATAAACGTATCGGAGGTTATCAAGACCTCGTAAGGTGGTTCTCAAATGGCATCTAACGAGTCGTCTAAGACAGTATTTCTTGCCATGTCAGTAAATTTTTCTATAGGTATTGCTAAATCTGTCATTGCAACAATAACAATGTCGAGTGCCATGTTTTCTGAAGCTATTCATTCATTTGTTGATACTGGCAACCAATTTCTATTATGGTTTGGAATAAAACAGTCAAAAAAAATAAACCCTAAGTTATATCCACTGGGTAGAGGCAGAGAAGAATATTTTTGGACACTGGTTGTTGCGGTTCTAATTTTTACTATTGGAGGCCTTGTCTCCTTAGAACATGGAATAGAATCTTTATCTCACCCTAAAAANCTAGAAAATCTTACTATCTCANTAGCTCTACTGGTCATTTCTATCATACTTGAATCATATGTATTAAAAAAAGCAATTACACAACTTAAAAAAGGTCATGATAAGAAAAAAGGTGTCATGAAGCTATTAAAAGAATCCACAGATGGACCTTTAATCGCAATTGTTGTTGAAGACTTTGCAGCAACCCTAGGCCTCTTNATAGCATTAGTTGGAACTTTATTATCATCATTCACACAAAATTCCATTTATGATTCAATATCCGCTATTTCCATTGGTGTTCTTCTTATGGTTTCTGGTTTATTTTTAGGTTACGAAATGAAGCACTTAATAACTGGAGAGAGTATTTCTAAAGATAAACTTGAAAAAGTAGAGACAATTATTATTTCAAATAAAGATATATCAAGATTGATTAACCTTAAGATACTGCCTATTGGAAGTAAACAATATTTAGCATTATTAAAACTTGATTATAAGGATTCTCTAGAAGATCATGAAATAGTTTCGATTAATAGATTATTAAAAGAGCAGATAAATAAAAATGAGCCAACAATTACCGAAATATACTTTAATCCTCAATAAGATAAAATATCAATATGGAGATAAGTAAAAATCACTTAACCGAGGAGCAGATACAGGTTACGCAATTCTGTGGTACTGAACCTCCTTTTTCTGGAAAGCTACTTAATGAAAAACGTAATGGCTATTATAAATGTGCGGTATGTAGTGAAATATTATTTGATTCTTCAACCAAATATGATTCTCGATCAGGTTGGCCAAGCTTTTTTGATGCAATTGAAGAAAAGATTGAAACCAAGATAGATTCATCACTTGGAATGGTTAGAACTGAAATACTCTGTAAAAATTGCTCATCACATCTTGGTCACGTATTTCCAGACGGCCCCAAGCCAACAGGGAACAGATACTGTGTAAATAGTCTTAGTTTAGAGTTTGAATTAAATGAGTGAAATATTTGTTGATGAAGACTGTAGCGTTTGCAGTGCTTATGGAAACTTCTTAAATAAAAGAAATACCAATGTAAGTGTGTCTAGTCAGCATGATCTNAATAAAGAAGATATAGAAAAAGATCAAATAGTATATATAAAAAATGAAAAGAAATTTTATGCATCTAATGCGATTATTGAATCCATTGCTGACTTAGGAGGTATTTATAAAATAATTAAGATCTCTTATTTTTTCCCAAAAATTATTAGAGATGTAATTTATAACATTATCTCAAAAAATAGAAAAAGGTTTTTTTATAAATAAATTAAAAAAAATCCTTAATTCAAAAGCATTTCAAACAGTTCTTTTCTTTTCTGCATTTAGGGCTATATATGGTGCGGTTGTTGTANTATTTTTTTATNATTTTGGCTACAAAGCAAATGTAGGATTTGAAGTTTATATTCTTTATCTATTAATTTCATTAATATTTTCTCGATTAATATTCAAAGGAATAAAAAAAAGATTTAATCTCTAAAGTTTCCAAAAGTGAGATGAATATCATAATTTTTTTCTTTTATTGCATTCATTATTTCTTGTAGGGAGTCTCTTTTTTTCGAAGTAACTCGAATTGATCCATCTTGAATAGAAGCTTGAATCTTCTTATCTTTCTCTTTAATAAATTTNACTATCTCTTTAGCGTCAGCTGTTTCAATCCCAGTTTTTAATGTGTACANCCTTTTATTTTCAGAAGGTGTTTCTTCATCTGCAAAATTTGATAAAAACTTGATAGAGATATTTCTTTTAGCAAATTTTTCTCTTAAAACTTGATCCGCAGCTAATAATCGATCTTTTGTNGAACTATTGATACCGACAGTCGATTCTGAACTGCTTATTGATGTATTTGTATTTTTGAAATCATATCTGTTTNTGATTTCCCTCTTGCTCTGATCNACAGCATTTATTACTTCTTGTTTGTTAAATTCCGAAGTTATATCAAAACTTGGCATAATTAGCTCCTATATTTTCCATAATCTAATTTACCACCTTACTCCCTATGTATACGCCTAACATAGCTCCTAATATTGAAAAAATAACTGTACCTANNAAATAGACGAGTGTAGAAATCTGAGATTGTGTATTGAGTTCAATGATATCCATAGTGAATTGAGAAAATGTAGTAAAACCACCCAATATTCCAGTAAGTAGAAATAAACTAATTAAGCTATTTTGTGCAATTATTGAATATATTATTCCAAATAAAAATGAGCCTACAACATTTACAAGTAAGGTTGAGATTTGANTTAACATCGAGAAATTTATAAAGTAGTTTATTAAAAATCTTGCAACTGTACCAATTCCACCACCTATAAAAACCAATAAAACTTTACTATACATTTTGTTGCCTTAGGTACTCATAGCCAACTATTGCAACTGAATTTGCTAAATTTATACTTCTTGATTTTTTATCCATCGGGATTGTNAATAAATTTTTCTGTNCAGAAATAATATNGNCAGGTAAACCAACTGATTCNGGACCAAAAATTANNTAATCAAAATCCGANAGTGTACTATCCCAATAACTTTTACTTCCCTTAGCTGAGAGATAGGCAATATTCTTATTATTATTTGTTGATATAAATTCATCCCAGTTTTCATAACTACTAACCGATGCTAAATCATGGTAGTCTAGCCCAGCTCGACGGATTTTATTTTCTTGAAAACTGAAGCCAAAAGGCTTTATGATGTTGAGGGGTATTCCTGTATTTGCTGATAATCTAATACAAGCTCCAACATTTCCTGCAATTTCAGGCTGATAAAGTACAATTTCCACAATGTAATTATATTGCTATTCAAGAACCATATAGTATGTAAAATATTTAGTATGAAGCAATTTACAAATCTCTTTCTTCCTTCATTTGGAAGCTTTAGAAACGCTCTAAGTGAAGTATCTAAGACTTCTAATTCTAGAGTTAGGTTCATTGATTTCATAAAGGTGATTGGCCTGTTACTTATTATATTTAATACAAGTTACTTTCTTGATTTTGAACAATCTAGTGGAGAATTTATTGTTTACAATCGAACATTAATAGACAACACCCTAACGCCTTTTACTTGGATTACCGTAGGTATGTCGTTATTTTTTTTCTCAACAGGTTTTACTAATAAAATTGCCTGGTACTCCAATGTAGGTAGAGACGGAAGTCAGTGGAAATTTTTAACTGATAGAGTAGATGGACTTATGGGCTCAGTACTAGTCTGGATATTTTTTATTACTTTATCATTAAATGTCACATCAAAAATTATTTATTTTCCACAATTTATAACTAACCAAGAAGATGGCATGCTTACTGTAACAGAATTTATTATGTGGCCTTTGTGGTTAGTATCCATTTACTTAGTAGTAGTATTATTTTGTCCACTAACAATATTTCTTCACAAAAAAAATCCATATCTTACCCTTTCTGTATTGATATCTACTCTTGTATTAATAGACAATATTGATTTTTCGATTTCGCTTTCTTATATAAAACTTTTTAATTATTTAATTTTCTGGTTAACAATTCATCAACTTGGTTATTTTCTTGCCGACGGTAAGATTTTTTCATTCACAAAGTCATTTTTTGCTGGTGTTTCCGTTATTGCGTATTCTTATTTATCCTATGTGTATACAACTTCAGATCAATTTTTGTCAGTTTCAAATTATCGTTTGTTGTCATACTCAAATGAAGACCCACCAACAACAATTTATTTAATTTCATCAATAGGCTTAATATCGATATTTCTATTTTTCCGAGATCAATTTGAAAATTTGATGAACAATAAGATTGTTTGGACTATCTTTTCAACTATACATGCAAATATTTATACCCTATTTCTTTGGCATATAGCTATTTACTTCTTCATAAGTTATTTTTCAGTTTCTCTAGTTTTGTATCCTTTTGTTGTTTTATTTACTATTTTTTTATTTGGGAATTATGAACGAAAAACATTTAGATTATCGCGGGCATTAATTAAAAGGGTAAACCCATTACAACCATGGCCAACACCAATAAAAGCTCGATTATCATATAGTAATTTTCTTCTTGCTTGGATATCTTCAATATTGATTCTCATTGGAATATTTCAGGTAACTCTTGGAGGTGTAGGTTTATCAGGATTCTTTTCTTTGAGGCAACTATACATCTTTTCGGGCAATACATTTGAAGCTTTTATAAGAATTGTTCTAGGTTTATTACTACTGAATGTAACCGTTAGAAGGAGAGATCTTAAAAATCAGTTGTTAGTTTTAGGGATCCTTTCACAAATTATTACTCTATTTGTAAGGTTTCAACTATATGAAACAGTCACCCCCTTAGAGCTCTATATGAGTTTGTTTTTAGTAACATTTTTTTTAATTCTTATATTTAATAATCGTAACTATAAATCAGTAGCGTAAGTCATAATATATGAACATGAAAAAGGGCGAATCACGACAAGAGCTATTAAACAGAGCATTTATATATGTTCTATTTATTGGTATCGCAGTAATTATTTTCTTAAGAGTAAAACCTCTAATTTTTGATTTATTTGTTGCCCTTGTTTTAGCTGCTTTAGCTGAACCAGTTGTTTATAGGCTCTCTAAAAAATTTGGTCGGAATGTCTCAGCACTAATTTCTGTAGGAATATTATTACTTGTAATATTTGGGATTATATTTTCACTTATACCAGTTATGGTTCAAGAAATTTACTTCCTTTCTACCCAGCTACCAACTTATTTAGATAATATATTGGATTATATTAACAGCGAGGGTTTTACAATTTCTAGTCAGTCTTTAGATCTAGAAGCCCAATTTGGTACATTTATAAAATCATATGGCGAGACAGTTGGGGAGACTGTAGTTTTTGCAGGACAAGGAGTTTTAAGCGCCTTGGGTCATTTTGTTATTATTTTCTTTTTCTCATTTTATCTTATTAGTGAAGGAGAAGGTTGGAGGGAAAATTTAAAAGATACAATTTCACCTACCTACTCAAATCTTATTGATCAAGTTTGGACTATTGGAGTATCTAAAGCTGGCGGATTTATCGTTGCAAGAGTTATTCTTGGAATCTTAGCTAGTATAGTTTTCACTATTTCATTTCTNATCATAGGTTTACCNTCCGCAGTAGCATTGGGNATTGCCGCTGGAGTCCTGTCACAATTGATTCCTGTAATAGGAACCTTTCTAGGTGGAATAGTCCCAGTTTTAGCNTCCATATCTCTCGGTGCTAATTCTGTGCTGTACACACTACTTGTTCTTTCTATTTACCAACTTNTCGAAAACTACCTTATAAGNCCAAAAGTTACTCAATCAACAATGGAGATTCATCCAGCAGTAGCCGTNTTCTCTACCATCTTCGGTGCCTATACGTTAGGCGCAGTTGGTGCAATTCTTGCTTTACCCGTAGCTGCCACCATTCAAGGTGTAGCTGGTACCATTATTGAGAATAAAAGAAACGAATGAAATGTTCAATATTCCTGTAAATGCACTTAAATCATTAGACCAACTTCTGCAACATTTTAAAGAAGAAACTGTNGATGAGGTTGAAAGTTCGTTTAATTCTCTTAAAAAAAATTTTAAAGCTGGAAACTACTTAGCAATTTCTACACTGTTTATTATTATCGGTATTACTTCAATACTAAGCCAAATGTTTACAGGNAATTATTTCTTACAAGCNATGACCTATTTTTCTATGGCGTTATTGTGTATAATTTCCTTTGGAATAATTATATGGAGNATATTGANATGACAGANTATAAAGATTCTTACAACGAATTAAAAAAAAATATAAATTCAGATAACTCCAAAATCATTTCATTTCTCTTCTTNGGTATTTTGATAGGGAGACTATTTGAAAAATATCGTAAATTAAAAAAANCTATTTTTAAGAAGAGATCTTGAACAAGTCACTTCAAAAATTTGTAGCTGTAGCACTAGCTGCTGGAGTAGTATTTTCGACTATTGCTTATTTTTTACTGTTAATATAATTCTGTGAAATTTGAAAACAGACTTGTAGTCATTTCTTCAGGGACAAAAAAATATTTAAGCGTTATAACCCAAGGCCAAGAATTTATTACCAATGAAGGAAAGATTGAATTTGATCAAATAGTTCAAATACCAATAGACATTAATTCGTCTACTGGTAAAGTTTTTACAGTTTATTCACCATCATATAGTGAGTTTGTGCTTTTAATGAAGAGAGGTCCTCAGATAATATATCCAAAGGATGTTGGTTCTATAATNGTATCTGCAAATATTAATTCAGAAAGTAAAGTTTTGGAAATAGGTACCGGCTCTGGAGCCTTAACACTATTTCTTGTTTCGCTTCTGGGACCGAATGCTAAATATTATTCAGTGGATGTAAATAAAAAAAACCAATATCGGGCAAAAAAAACAATTTCTCGGTATTTATCAAGTTATTCTTCGGATTTTCATAAGGAAGTTAACTTTATAAATAAAGATTTAATTGATTTTAGGATTGATTCAATTCCATTTAATTTTGATTCTATTATTACTGACGTCCCTGAGCCATGGTTATTTTTTGAGAATAATCAAATTAAATCAGATATGCATTGGGTTTCTTATCTACCATCAATATCCCAAGTTTCTAAAATTGCAGACTCATTAAAGAAAAACGACTTTAAAGATATTGTTATTAAAGAAGTTTTAGAAAGAGAGTGGAATATAAATGGAAAGATATTGCGACCTAAGCATTCAATGGTTGGTCATACTGGGTTTATTGTGAGTGGTAGGTATATTATATGATTTATGGCTCAATCATGATGCATTCGCCAGGACATTCTTCTGCTGACTCAACTACCGCATCNTCTTGACCTTTAGGTACTACTGCAAGACCCTCTGCGCCACCAACATTTCCGTTTTCCTCAGAAAAGACTTTATCTCCCTCTTTTACATAAAATAGGCCATCATCTAATCCTACAAATACATCTGGTGCTATCTCTTCACAGAGCCCATCGCCTGTGCATAAATCTTGATCAATCCATACTTTCATAAGAACATTTTACCTTATCATAGATATACACAAATCTTCGAATATAAAATTTATATCTAAAAATTTGTAAAATACTAATAAAGCTATAAGTTACAAATTATGAAAAATGTATTTAAAAGATGTTTAAAACTAATTACTCTTTTCGAAAATTCAGNAAAATATAATTTAGATAGTAATTATATAAAAGATAACATTTCAGATTATCGTGACCTNACCGATACAGCTTTTAAAAGATCTTTTGAACGAGATAAGTCAATACTTAAGGAAATTGGATTCAATTTAGAGTATGACAACGATAAGTGGAATCTTAATGAAGGCTACAGTATTAAAGGAACAAGTATCATTAATGATTTACAAAAAAATAGTGATTTTGATTTACAAAAATTTATTAATTCTTATTCGGTTTTAAGAAAATATTTATCNCAATATTCTGAGATTAACGAAGAGTTAAAAATTATACCAAAGCTAAATGATGCAATTAGAGACAGAAGAAGAGTATCTTTTATTTACAGGGATAACCTGAGAAAAGTATACCCATTAGGATTAAGGTTCCACACAGGGAAATGGTACCTTGGTGCAGAAGATNAGAGNGTTNTTAAAACGTTTAAAATACAAAATATTGAAAATTTAAAAATTGGAAATAAAGACAATTTACACAGTAAAAATATATCTGAATTTAANTTTTCCTGGGAAGATTCTTCAAAACAAATAACCATAGAATTACTATNAGATATAGATTTACATAAAATTCACAATACTATTTTTAATTACTCTATCTTGGATTCTCAAACTNCAGANAATAGTAAAAAAATTCNAATTAAAACAAACGATCACCATGGCTTAATAAAATATCTTTTGTTGACCAATGCAAAAATATTAAAGATACCAGTTAAGGACAAGAACTTATTACAAGAGGTACTTAATGGATTCTAAAGTTAACTTTGGCAATATTGTACATATATTGTCTTTAATTAAAGAAAATAAAACTTTTAACCTTGATGAGTTATGCCAAAAAACTAATTTAAGTCTTGAAAAACTTTTATATTCACTTTCGGTATTATCTGAAGTTTATTCAGCTAACGGAGCCACTTTTGTTGATTTTGAAATTAACACGAAAGAAAATAACATTACGTTTGAATTTGATGACACTTTACTAAATATTCAAACAATTACCAATCTTGAACTCTTTAAGATCTACAATTTATTAAATAATCCTAAAATAAACATTGCAAATCTTTTTGAAAATAACTCAGATTTAACCTTTTTATACGATATTCTCAATAATTATTTCAAATCGCATCAACCTCTACCTAAAAGTTCAAATTTAGACTTTAACGATTTGCTTGTTTCAGATGAAATATATATTGAGTACATTAAACTTGGGCACACTATTCCTAATATTTATAAAATCAAACCTCTTTCTTTCAGTACTACTGACGATGGAGATATCTTAGAAGCTTATGACTACGACGATGAGAAAATTAAAACTTTTTTAATTGAGAGGATTACAAATATTCCTGAAAATCGAATCCTCAAAGAAAATTTTTCAAGTATAGAACATACTATCGAAGTTAAATACGTTGACAAATTTTCAAAAACACTGTCAAAAAGTTTTCGGTCACTAGAGATCGCTGTTGAACATTTTCTTAAGAATATTGATTCTCAAAATGTTATTGCGCCAAACTCGGTTAAAGTTGAAATTGAGAATAAAAAAAATCAGTTAATTAACGAGTTATCAGAATGAGTCTTATCGAATTATTAGTTATAGTGATCATATCCCTAGGCATATTTGATAAATCTAAAATCCTTTTTTATTTTAATAAATTTAGAAAGCTACAAAATGGACAAGGGCGGCAAGTAATTGGCGACAATTCCATTGATGAAAATTGGATATGGTTAGATGAAAGTGAGGAAGAATAATTTGAAAAAACCATTTATGGAACATCTACAAGAGTTAAATAACAGGATTTTGGTTTCAGCTGCTTTTACTGTATTCACTGCTCTTATTGTATATACTCAATATTCTTTTTTTGTAAATCTCCTTCTAGATCCACTTGTAAATGCTGGTTATGATGAATCAAATATATTTGCACTAACAATATATGAAGGCTTTCAAGTTAAACTTCAGAATACNTTTTGGATATCAATTATTATTACNTTTCCATTAGGTCTCTTAATAATTGGTTATTTTATAAAACCTGCTTTAGACATAAGCACGATTACATTCTTGNTTTANTTTGTATTTTTTACACTTTTATTTTATTTAGGAATTGGTTCTTCATTAAGNATTGCTCATGTTGGAATTGAGTTTCTCCTTTCATTTAATGAAAATGAGATTATTTTAAGATCTCAAAATTATTTTCAATTCATTACAAGAGTTTCTTTACTTTTTGGTATATCTTTTCAACTTCCACTAGTTATTCTTTTTCTACTAAATAAAGGGATTATAAAAGTTAATAGCCTAACCAAAAAAAGACCAGAGATGTTCATACTGATATTAATCTTTTCTGCTGTCATTACCCCCACAGGTGATCCAGTATCTTTATTTATATTTACATTTCCAATGTATTTTCTTATAGAAATTATGATTTTTATTCATAAAAAAAGTAATCGTGACTTTTAACTTAGATAAATTTCAAATACAAGCAATAGATTCTATTAACAAAGATTTTAATGTCTTGGTAGTTGCACCAACAGGTTCTGGTAAAACGTATATTGCTGAAAAAGCTATTGAGAAATATACAAAACAAAATCAAAATGTAATTTATACAACACCAATTAAAGCCTTATCTAATCAAAAATATAATGACTTCACTAATTTAAATATTGANACGGGGTTACTTACTGGAGATAGATCTATTAAGCCTGACTCAGAATTAATAGTTGCAACAACTGAAATACTGAGAAATATGATCTATTCAAATGATGAAAGATTAAAACAAATTGGGTTGATTGTACTTGATGAGGTACATTATCTTTCTGATTCAGAAAGAGGAACAACATGGGAGGAAATAATTATTCATGCACCTAAAAATATTAAATTTTTATTTCTTTCAGCCACTATAAGAAACAAAGAAGAATTTCATAACTGGATAGTTTCGTTAAGGGGAAAAACAGCTTTAGTCTACTCTAACATCAGACCTGTTCCATTAGAGATTTCTCTTGTCGGATTAAATCCACACAATGATCAGTTAAAAATTATCAAATCTTCAAAAGATAAACGTAATAATAAAATATTTAAATTCGAAAAACAATATAGGAAATACAAGAGACCGCATCTTGGTTTTCAGCTGGATTATTTAGATAATAAACAATTGACACCTTCAATTTTTTTCTATTTTTCAAGAGATCGTGTTGAAACAAAAGCCCGTCAGGCAACTACAAATAGAAAAAAAATAAAGGAAGCTGAAGAAGTACGAAAATTGTTTAATAATGTATTCGACTCCCTTGATTCGGTTGAATATGAGTTACTTAATCTTGATGAACTTTTATGGATGTGGGTAAGGGGAGTAGGTTACCACCATGCAGGTCTTGCACCAATTGTAAAAGAGTTTATCGAATACTTATTTTTAAATAGATTCATAAAATATTTATTTGCAACTGAAACACTCTCTCTGGGCCTAAATCTTCCTGCTAAATCTATAGTTATAGATAGACTTTATAAATTTGATGGAGTAAAAACTAGACTAATCAATCAATCTGAATTTCTTCAATTAACCGGTAGAGCAGGCAGAAGGGGGATTGATACTAAAGGTTTTGCATTCATCAACTATGACAGAAATATTGAAAACTTTTGGTATAACAATTTATTTACACTCAAATCAAGCAACTTAAATTCTGCATATTCAGTGTCATACTCTTCAATTTTGAATATGTTGAGTAAATATTCTTTAAACGAGGCAGTGGAGTTGTTGGAAAATAGTTTTTTTGCCTATCAGAATAATTTCAATATCAAAAATCTTAAAAAAACATTTACATCAAAACTTGAAGTACTTGAATTATTAAAGTTTAAAGATAACAACAAAAAATCGATTGTTCTAACAGAAACTTACCGAGATAACCTGATTGTTGGCCTCGAGCTTCTTGAAAATGAGTTCAACAAGGATATGAACTTTTATCTTATGCTTGTATGTTCAGGCTTATCTACTACGAGGCAAGTCTTGTCATTAAATGATATTTATATGGATACTTACGTTAAATTCCAAATTATGGAGGAAAAAATAAATAAAATGGAATCATTTGCAGGCGTTAAGAACACTACTTCAATAGAGATAGGATGGTTCAGCATATTCAATGAATATCTTCACTCTCAGGATATAGAGTTGGTGCTAACTAAATTTAATATAAGTATCGGAGATTTTATTCGAGCAGGTAAAGAAGCTTCTGAACTCTCAACTAAACTATTTAATATATACAAACTCAAAGAATTTAAAATCATCAGTGATATGTTCAGTAATGAATTAATACAGAAAACTATGCGATGAGAGAATACATCGTAATTTATAATGTTAATTCAAGAGGTAAAAATTTAAGTAAAGAATATTTAACTCAACTTTTTGAAAAGAACCAATTGAAATCGAAAATATTCATGACCCGTAGCACGTCAGAAGTAGAAAACATTATAGAAAAATATAGTAATGATAATAAGTATAGTTATTGTGCCATTGGCGGAGACGGAACAATCAATTCTTTAATAGATGTGTTACTAAAAATGGGATTAACTAAGCCTATCGTTGGTTGCCTTCCATCAGGNAGTGGATCTGATTTTTTAAGAACTTTTGCCATTCCGCAAGATATAGAGAAAGCTATAAAACATCTTAAAGGAGACACAACTTACCTAATTGATACTGCAATTGTAAAATCAAGCAATAGGGAAAAACATTTTGTAAATGTACTAAATTTTGGTTTTTTAGCAGACACAGTAGAAATGAGTGAAAAATTACCAAAAATCTTTCGAAGATTTAGATATCCGATAAGTTTCTGGCTGAAACTGTTACCTGCTAAATCTAGCTCCATGAGTATTGAAACACATAATTATGAGTTTGAATCACAAGCTTTTGTGATTTCAATATGCAATGGACAATTTTTTGGTGGAGGTTGGAATATTTCACCTAAATCAAGCCTTCAAGATGGTTTATTAAATATACAGATTTTTAAAGTAACTAAAAGAAAAGCCATGAAACTCTTTTTTCTTGCAAAAAAAGGNCTACATTTAACTGAACCAGACGTGTTACTGAAAAGAAGTGGAAATATAAAACTATTATCAGAACAATCCATTGAGATTGATGGTGACTATTTCGATAAAGGACCCGCTGAGATATTTGTTAAAAAAGGCTCCATACAGTTAAAAATTTAGTATTATTTTAAAAGCACTTTAAGGAGAGCAATGCCAGAAAAAGATGTAGAAGAAATAAAAGAACCTAATTTGGAAGATCTTGAAGAAGAAGATTTAGATGATGCAGAACCAGCTTCTGACGAGGAAGAAGAAAAAGAGGAAGTTGAAACAGAGTCTTTAGAAGCAAGAGTAGAGAGTGAAAAGAAAACTGTTGAAGAGCCAGATGATGCCGAAGGTTCATTTATGAGTGTTGATGCTGCAGAGAAAAGAAATGTCAAAAAATCCGACTTAAAACTTGATGAAGCTGCCGCTGACAAAGAAGATGATGAATTTACCTGTTCTATTTGCTTTTTAGTGTTGAAAAATACTCAACTTGCTAAACCAAGATCTAAAGTGTGTGCAGATTGTGCATGAATTTGAAGATTTAAATTATAAATTTTCAATAGTAAAAACTGATGATAAACCAGAAGACCTTCACGATCAGTTCATCATGGAAATGTCAGGAATTGATGATGTTCTTATTAGACATTACCTAAGTTTAAAATTTGAAAAAACTAATTATTTTATTTTATCTCAAGACGATTTAAAGATCGGCTATGGGAATGCCGTTGAAGAAAATAGTTTCTTAACAATTTATGAAATATTTATTTTATCAAAATATAGAGAGCTTGGATTCGGCACTAAAATATTTAATGAAATAAAAAATTATTCCAATTCAATAAATCTTAAGATCAGGTCTGTAACTCTACCGAGTGATCGAACAGGTAAAAACTTCTATGAGAGCAATCTAATTACTGCTCGAGCTTTAATTATGGAGGAAAAACGTGAAAACTCTCGCTACAGACCTTGATGGAACCTTATATTTAGATAATGTTCTTATCAATGGTGTTCAATATGCTTATAAATCACTTATTTTAAATAATTTTAAGATTTTCCATACTACAAACAACAGCTCACAATCTACTGATGTAATTGCATCAAAACTCAGTAATTTACTAAGCATTGATATCGATATTGAATCTATTGTTACTCCGCTCGTTGTTTTGAAAGAATTTTTAAAAAATAAAAATTATTCCCTATACGTTTATGGGTCTAAAGAGATTAAAGATTTTGTCAGCAATATAACAAATACAGTTAAAGATTTAGATAATAGTGATTTTATAATTATGGGTAGAGTTGACTCTCCTGCACAAGATGAACTCGATGCTATTGCAGAATTTATAAAATCTGGCGTTAGAGGTGCAACACTAAATAAAGATCTTACATACCCCATTAGTCCAACAGAATTTAAACCAGGAAATGGGCAAATTNCAAGATATGTTGANTCTAAATCAAAACGACANCTTGAGTCTTTTGGGAAGGAAGGCGAGCTGTACGCTAAATATTTTCAGGATAAAAATATTANTGTTGANTANGTTATTGGAGATAGGGTAGACACNGATATTATTTTTGGGAATAAAATTGGNGCAACNTCAGTTTTAGTNCAATCTAGTNTNGAAAATNNNATGACTGAAGATATTGCAGATAAAAAATTTAAAGACTTCGCAGGATTTGTATCATCTATTATTTAGTAAGGCCATTGTAAGATANCCAACGATAAAACCACCTATNTGTGCCTCCCAAGAAATATTATTATTTTGTAAAGAGATGAACACTTGTGAAACAAACCAAAAAGCCATAAAATATTTTGCTTTTAGAGTNGTTGGGAAGATAATCCCAAATGGCACTANTACTAAAAGTTTTGCATTTGGAAACCTGTATAAGTATGCACCCATTAAAGCTGANACAATCCCAGATGCACCAACTATNGGNTTTAAATCTGAATAATTTAAAAAAATATGGGTACCTATACTGCCTGCTCCGGCAATTACCAGAAAAATATTAAATTTAAAAATACCTAATTTATCTTCAATATTGTTACCAAAAATCCAGAAACTCCAGAGGTTTCCGACAAGATGAAGTAAATTAGCATGNAGAAAGTTTGCTGTTACTAAACTAAAAATGATATTTTTATCATTAAATATTACATAATCAACATTCGCCATACAATTATTTGAATAAAATTGATTCGCACTCAGGGGTACTCCTTTTTGAATTTCACATGGTATTGCGGAAAATTCATAAAAGAAATTAAATAAATCACTGCTGTCTTTTGGCTGTAATATTNTATAAACAACTACAGTAAAAAATATAAAAAACCTTGTTATATATGGCGTACTNTTTGCAGGGTTAATATCTGATATCGGTATCACTTTGTACTCACTCCAACTTGCGTATAATATATCCTAGTGAAGAATATATTAATTATTTCGTCAAAGAAATATACAAAACTAAAAAGTTTTACAGATTTAATTAAATTGATTGAATCAAAGAAACTTAATTATTTAACTCTGAATGTTGAAGATAATGAAACATATAAAGACTTTCTAAATTCGGAAACACTTGTTGTAAGTTTTGGTGGTGACGGAACAGCCCTCAAGGCGATGAAAGTATCGTGGAAACATGACTTATTATTTATGCCATTAGGGACAGGACGAGTCGGCTACTTGGTAAACAAATCTGAGCATGTTGATAAAGTTCTTTCTTCATGGATATCTGGTGACGTTCATGTTGACAAACGACATGCAATAATTCAGGATAATAATCTAGTCCTTCCAGCATTTAATGAAGTTGTCTTGATTAAAAACTCCCCAACTCGAATATTAGATATAGTTTTCAAAACTTATGATCAAACAGTAAAACTGAGAGCTGATGGAATAATTATTTCCACATCTCTTGGATCAACAGCCTATAACTATTCTGCTGGTGGTCCCATTGTGCACAATAGTTTAGATTCAATTATCATCACGCCGATATCTCCATTCTCCAAATTTCCCAGATCTGTTGTTTTTGATAAATATTCAAATATTGAAATTCAAATCAAGAAAAAGCAGAATTATGCTGTTCAATTTGATGGAGTTGTGGAGTCAGAGGTTATAAATGATAAAGACATAAAGCATAATTATTCTCTGTCTCAAAAATCTTTGAATGTCATTGGAACGGATAATTCACCAAGGTTAGATTTATTTCTTAATCAAATTTTAAGATAATACTTTTAATAAGGATTAATCATGCTAAAATTTTCGAGTGACCAAATACATATTTGTAACTGGTGGTGTAGTCTCTGGTCTTGGTAAAGGGATTACCTCTGCATCTCTTGGAAACTTACTAAAATCTCGTGGCCTCTCAATAGTCAATCAAAAATTAGATCCGTATATAAATGTTGATCCAGATACCATGAACCCATTTCAGCACGGTGAAGTATTTGTGACAGAAGATGGTGCAACTACAGATCTTGACCTTGGCCACTATGAACGTTTTACAGGGGTAAATTTACGTAAAGATGCAAATGTCACTACAGGCAGCATTTATAGAAAAGTAATTGAAAGGGAGCGCAAAGGAGATTACCTTGGCGCAACAGTTCAGGTAATTCCTCACATCACTGATGAAATCAAAAGAAGAATTAAGGGCATATCTAATAATGTTGATGTTCAGATTACTGAAATAGGCGGCACCGTTGGTGACATTGAAATTCTTCCGTATCTTGAAGCAGCAAGACAAATACGTAAAGAACTTGGGCAAGAAAATGTAATGTTTATACATGTTACGTTAGTGCCTTTTATTGGTCCAAGTACGGAACTAAAAACAAAACCAACACAACACTCTGTTTCAATGTTACGGGGATATGGTATTAGTCCAGACATAATTGTTATGCGTTCAGACAGGGGACTGGATGAAGATATTAAAAATAAAGTGTCATTATTTTGTGATGTTAGTTACGAAAATATAATTAATGCTCCAGATTTAGATGATATTTATGATGTCCCTTTAAAAATGCATTCTGAAGGATTAGATATTGCGGTTGATAAAAGGTTAAATCTAAACACTGAAAAACCGAAATTAGAAAACTGGAAAAAAATGTTAAACCTAAAAAATGAAGCGAAAGAAGATGTCAAAATAGCAATTCTTGGAAAGTATTTTGGCTTACCTGACAGTTACATGTCGGTTGTTGANTCATTAAAGCATGCATGCTTACAAAATAAAGTTAACCTTGANTTGCAATGGATTGACGCTGATAGTTATGACGTAGAAGATATNGCTAACCTTAACGGTGTTGTTGTTCCTGGAGGGTTTGGAGTTAGAGGCATTGAGGGTAANATTTCTGCGATACAATATCTAAGAGAAAATAAAATTCCGTTTCTTGGAATTTGTTTAGGTTTGCAATGTGCCGTTATAGAGTTTGCTCGTAATGTTTGTGGAATTAGTGAAGCTAATTCTGCTGAGTTTTCACAGAATACAAAAGATTTTGTTATTGACCTTCTTCCAAACCAAGACTTAGATAAAGATGATGTAGGTGCATCTATGAGACTCGGTACGTATCCTTGTAAAATTACTAAAGACACAATAACGTCAGAAATTTATAATGANGAAGTNATTTATGAACGTCATAGACACAGATATGAAGTTAANAATAAATACAGAGACGTGCTTGAAAAAAATGGNNTAGTGTTCAGNGGACTTTCTCCAGATAACAATCTCGTAGAGATGATTGAATTAACTGACCACCCATTTTTTGTAGCTTCTCAGTTCCATCCGGAATTTAAATCTCGACCTTGGGAACCAGCNCCGATGTTTAATAAATTTATACAAAGTGCTTCTGCCACTGTGAATAAAACTAATACAACTCCGTCTAAGACACGAGTTAAAGATTAAGAATTCCATTAAAGACCTCCTTCAGGAATATGAGGATTATTTATTNTACACAAAAGGGCTNTCTCAAAATTCAGTCCAGGCNTATGNCGCTGACATATTAAATCTATTTAAGGAAAATTCAGTTAAAACTATTACAAATAATGAACTTAATAATTTAGTTAACCTNATATCTGATAAATCCTATAGTCCAAATACCAAAAAAAGAAAATTATCTGTTTTAAAACAATTTGTTAAATGGTACAACTATATTGAAAATTCAAAATCAATTATTCTACAAGATCTGAAAATAAAATCTGGACAGAAACTTCCAGAGACTCTTTCGGTTAATCAAATTGAGCAAATGATTGATTTTCATGATGTTGACAACTTTATTAGTTGTAGAAATAAGACAATTATCGACTTCATGTACTCAACTGGTTGCAGAGTGAGTGAATTATGTGATGTGAAGATTTCTGATATAGATTTTGAAGAAGACTATATACAACTTACTGGAAAAGGATCGAAACAAAGAATTGTTCCGGTGGGATCTAAGCTTAAATCCAACCTGTTANTGTATCTTAAAAAAAAGAATGACAAGGATANAACTAAAAGCCCTTTTCTATTTATTTCTAAGTCAAACAATCGATTGGAACGAACTGCTATTTTTAGATTAATTAAATCTACAGCTTTACATACATCTATAAATATAAATGTTCATCCCCACACACTAAGACATAGTTCAGCTACACATATGCTAGAGGCTGGTTGTGACTTGAGGACTCTTCAAGAATATCTTGGACACTCTTCCGTATCCACTACACAAATATATACTAAACTAACGAAAGAATTTTTAAGCGAAGTATTTAACGAAAGCCATCCAAGAGCATGATTCAAATTTATTTAAAATCAAAAAGAGCAATAAGATTTCTTTTCTACAAGCATTTATCAATTAGTGATCAGTTAACAATTTCTGAAACTCTTGATAACCAAGAATTAATAAAACAGTATTGGTTGTTGAATAAAGCTGACAGACATCATTCCATTGAGGTAATGAACAGATCTAAAAACTTTACTGAAGACATTGATTTATTGAAATTATCACTTCTCCATGACATTGGTAAAAATAAGGCCCATTATTCATGGTTTTTAAGAATATTTGCGGAATTAAAAGTTATCTCATCGCTTAAAGCTAAAAATTACCTNAATCATGAAGAGATTGGTTTGAATGTTTTAGAAAACATTGACGATATNCAAGTAGTTATTGACCTTTACAAAAATGATTTATTAAATAGCCGACATAAAATTTTAGATAAAACAGATTACTGATGGACAATGTACAGGTAATAGAGAATCTTAAACAACTATTAGTTGAGCATACTTCAAATACTGAAATTCAAATTGCTAATAATCTTACAATGATTTTTCAAAGCTTTCAAAACAAGTCCTTAAAAGAAGATATAGATAGTTATGCTGAGTTTGTACTTTTAGGAGCTTCACTCTTTGAATTAAAGGCNAAAAGGTTGTTNCCNCAAGATGAAGANGTAGATTGGCTTGATGAAGTTGAATTAATAAAAGATAAAGATCTCGCTTTTGCAAGATTACTTCAGTTTAAAGCATTCACTGAAGTTGGTATAGCTATGGCTATTAAGGTAAAGGAAACCGAAAAAGAAATATCTGCTTTTAAGTACTATCAAACAAGTTCTTTATCTGTAAAGCCTGAAATACAATACGAACTAGACATTAATAAATTTGAGGATANTGCCGTTGAAGTTTTTAGTAGATATAAAACAATTCAAGGATTTTCACATATAGATAAAGAGCTTCCAGATTTACAAGAAGCTATAGATGATCTTCTTAAAATAGTTGATAAGAGGTTAAATACAACCTTCGAAGAATTACTTTCCACAGTCGATTCATCGCAGGAGGCAGTCGCATTCTTTTTAGCTTTACTAGAAGCAGTTAGATGGGGATTCATAAAAGCCGAACAAACAAATGTTAATAAAGACATTATTATTGAGAAAAACTATGAATAATAAAAAAGTTATTTCCGCGATTCTTTTAGTAAGTGATGGACCTGTTGAGCATGAATATTTTCAGAATTTACTAGAAATTAATCAAGAAGAACTAATTTCTGTATTTAGTGAAATTAATAATGATCTAATNACTACTGAAATTGGCTTTTATATAAAACATGATNCAATAAAATCCGATATAGTTACTAACTCTGAAATATCAGANTTATTAGGTGATGTTAAGCCTCCAGCTATNCTTAGGGGACTTTCAACACCTGCCCTAGAAACTCTCGCAATAATCGCATATGAGCAACCAGTAACAAAACTGAAAATATCCGAGATTAGGGGAGTTGAATCTGAATCATCAATAAAGACTCTAGAATCAAGNGGGCTTATTGAAAAAAAAGGAGAACTAGATGTACCAGGAAATCCTATACTTTATGCAACAACAGAATTGTTTCTTCAAAAGTTAGACATAACGTCAATTAGTAACTTGCCAATGATTGGTGAGTATTTTAACAATTCTGAAGAAGAATAAATTATTGAGAATTAACCGTTTTCTAGCACAGAACTTAAATATCTCACGCAGAGATAGTGATGTTCTTGTTGAGAATAAATCAATNAAAATNAATGGAGATTTAGCGCAACATGGTGANGTTGTNAACGAAGATGATATCGTAATGTATAAAAACCAAGTTGTACAGGCATTAATAGAGCATGAATATTACTTATTCTATAAACCGTATGGATATGTCACTTCNCACAAAAGACAAGGGGATTCAAAAATAATTTACGACCTAATACAAAANAAGTCGTTAAAATTTGGGGGTCGCCTAGATAAAGAATCAGAAGGGCTCATGCTTTTAAGCACTGATGGGGTATGGCTTAATAAATATTCTCATCCAAAAAGTAATATTGCTAAAAAGTATATAGTTGTGACCTCAAAAGAGATTAATTTCGAGACTTTTAGAAAAACAATCAGAGATAACGATGAACAGTTAAAAATTCATAAAATGACTGAAGTAAAAAGATTAACGTATGAAATAGTATTAAAAACTGGAAAAAACCGAGAGATAAGAAGAATATTCGATGTCAATAATATCCCTATTAAAAATCTTAAAAGAATCCAAGTTGATAAATTCAAAATTGGGAAAATGAAAATTGGTCAGTTGAAAAAGATTAATTAGGATTGATAGTGATGGATTACCTTGTAACAATTGATGGACCTTCTGGAGTTGGAAAAACAACATTGGGAAGTTTATTGGCTAAAGAACTTAATTCAAATTTTTTCTCAAGTGGAAAGGTTTATAGAAATATTGCTAAATATCTTAATAGCAATCCAAGTTCTGATATATCTGATATTTCTTTAGACATAAATGATGAGCTTGAAATTACTCTAAATTCTATATCGTATCAAGATATTGAACTGTATGAAAAAGATGTTAATTCAAAAAGTTCTGAAATTGCAAAATTAAAAGAAGTGCGTAAATTAGTTTCAAAATCTTTACAAAATCTACCAAAAAAACTTTCTTCTGGTTTAATTGTCGAAGGTAGGGATATGGGTTCTGTAGTTTTTCCGAATGCAGACCTAAAGATATACCTTGATGCAGATATCGATATTCGTGCTCAGAGAAGGCTAAAGCAATCCAACGATTCTGAAACTAAAGAAGATTTATTGCAAAGAGATGAAAATGATATAAATAGATTAGAATCACCCTTAATGATTCCTGAAAACGCTCTTTACATTGACAATAGTAATATGAAAATGGATGAAGTTGTAAAGTTGGTTATAAGGAGTTTAGAGCCTCTGTAGCAGTCCATTGTCTATCTTTATTAANACTTCTTATNGGTTCTACATCATTATCNGGAAAAATATTTAATAAAAATTTACTAACTGCCGTAATATTTGATCTTAGTTCTTTCGGTAACGGAAAATANTCAGTTTCATTNGTGTTCTCAAAAAATTCTGTTTTTTNAGGTTCAAGTTTCTTTATNATCTCTTGAACNATATGGTCTGGNGCNGATGCTCCAGCNGTTACNGCAACATTTTTTCCGTATAAATCTAAACTATCAATTTCTTGAGTAGTGTTAACTCTATAACTCTCTTTACCTAGATTTTTTATTGTTGAAACAAGTGCTTTAGTATTACTTGAAGTATCAGAACCTACTACAAGTACAACATCAACAAAAGAGGAAACATTGATTACTGCTTCTTGTCTATTAGTTGTTGCATAACAAAGATCGCTTTTTCTTGGCATATTCAAATTCGGATATTTTTCTCTTGCAGAGTCCATTATTGGTTCCCATTCAGACATTGCTAATGTTGTCTGTGCAAGCAATGCAACATCTTCATTTGATATATCCAATTGGTCTAAATCTTCTTCCTTTTCAACTAGAAACATTGATTCTGGTGCAACACCTAATGCTCCGATTGCTTCATCATGATTTTTGTGACCAACGTAAATTATCTTTTGTCCTGCTTCCGTAAACTTTTTTGCTTCATGGTGAACTTTTGTAACCAGTGGACATACTGCATTTACCTGAATTGAAGATATTGAATTGAATTGACTTTCTACATCTGGAGCAGTTCCATGAGCAGAAAGCATTAAAACTGCTTTTTCAGGAAGCTCTTCAGCTGATTCTATAAATTTGATATTTTTGTTTTTAAATCTTTCGACAATCCAATCATTGTGGACAATCTCATGGTAGCAATAAATTGTTTCGTCATAAATTTTCAACATCCAAGTAAGTGCTTTAATAGCCATTTCTACTCCTGCACAAAACCCCCTTGGAGTAACAATATAAAGATTCTTTACCATATGATTAGGATAGCTATATTTAAATTATGACTAAAAACAATATTGATGAAGTTTTATTAATTGGACTCCCAAATTCCGGTAAGTCCTCATTAGTTAATGCTCTTAGTGGTAAGAAGGTATCAATAATTGGCTCAACTCCAAACACAACGCGTGATAAGGTGTCTGCAACAATTAAGAGGAACGATAAAGTCTTCAATATTTCAGACCTTCCAGGATATCTTGAAAATCCTGATGAGCTCAATATCAAATTTCAAAATAAACTAAAAGAATATTTAAATGAAGCAAAAATAATTATGTTTGTAATAGACGTAAATACTACGAACTATTCAGCGTTAGATAAAATACACAATCTTTTACTAAAAAATATAAAAGGGGAACAAAAGTTAATAACGGTCTTTAATAAATGCGAAAACTTTCAAAAATTTGAGTTAAATAGTGAACTTTATAAATATATCTATGAAGATGATTATTACGTTTCATCGATTCATAAAATAGGCACCGTTGAATTACTGGACACACTTATAAAAAACATATCTTCAAGTACAAATTCAATTAAAAACACATATAAATCTATTGCAATTATTGGAAAGCCAAACTCTGGTAAGTCAACATTATTTAATAAATTGCTGAATGAAGATAGAGCAATAGTATCAAATATATCAGGAACAACTAGGGATAAACTTGAGGAGACAATTAAATTTGATTCTGATTCTTATAATATTATCGATACTGCTGGTGTCCCACGAAAAAAACAAAAGAATCAAATAGACAGGTATGCATCCTCACTTGCTGTTGGGCAATTGGACAACTCTGTTATTGCTTTTTTGGTAGTAGATGCATATCAAGGGATAAATTTTGAAGATATGAGATTAATCAGCGAGTGTATCGAGAATAAAGTTACACCCATATTAATTATGAATAAGTGGGATCTCCTAAGTGAAGATGAGAAACTGCATATTAATAAGAATATTGCATCACTTTTAAAAAAATATTCATGGCTTAAAATTCTTAGGATTTCAGCACTAAACGGNAAGGGTGTTAAAAATCTGAACTCNGTTATTTACGATCTACAGCAACAACTATCTACACGCATTACTACACATGAACTAAATATTCTTTTTAGGGAAATATGGACTAAAAAACCACCACATCCTTTTAGAGGTAGGAGAGCAAAGTTAAAATATGTAACGCAATATGATATTTACCCTCCATCATTTAGTTTTATATTAAGTGGGAGGATCCCTATTAATTATCAGAATTTTATCGATAATAGGCTACGTGATACATATAATTTTGACAATATATGTTTAAACATCAAATTCAAAAATTAACATGGAAAATTTTGGATTTAAAATAGGAGTATTCCTTTTTGGTATATATTTAACATTAAGACTATTTCAATTTCTGATAAGTCTTGTAATTTGAAAATAATCAAGCCATTTATATAAAAAAAAGATAATTTAATTGAAATATGTTCAAATATATCTACTATTAATACATCCACATTCGTGTGGATTTTGTATACAAAAGGAGAAAAATTGAGTAATTTCAAAGGATCCAGAAGTTGGCGCCTTATCTTACTTTTCTCAGTTTTTGCATTAGTTGTAGTTGCCTGCGGAGGCGACACAGCAGAAGAAGAAGTTGTTGTCGAAGAGACAGAAACAACTGAAGCTCCTGCCACAACTGCTGCGGCAGCTGAAGAAGCAGCTCCATCAGGACCTGATGGCGTTTATAAGATGGCGATCTTCTCAGATCCACAAACACAAAATTACTGGAATTATCTTGATACAGAAACAGATGTATGGACACAATACGTGATGTCCGGACAAGCTGTATCATTATTCTCTATTTCATATCCTAACTATCAGTTAGTTACAGGAATCGCAGACGAACTTGTTGAGACCTCAACTGATAATGGTGACGGAACATGGACTTATAGTGTTCCTATAACTGAAGGTTATGAGTGGAGTGACGGTACAGCCATCACAGCCAACGATATGGTATTTACATATAATACTGCTAAAGATCTTGGCCTCTTAAGTAACTGGGAAACAAACTACCCACAAGGTAGTGGTACAGACTCAGCTGCTGAAGGATATGCACAGGGTATCTTAACCCTCGTTGCAAGTGATGACTACACTGTAGAGATAACTCTAAACTTTGATGCCGGGTTGGCCTCATGGCAGTACCAAGTTGCACAAGCACCAATACTTCCTGCAAGTTATTGGACACAATTTGCTACTGACAGAGAAACCCTATTAGCAGCCTCAGGAGCAGATGCTCCAGTAGCTAGCGCATTTGTTTATAACAAAATTGAACAAGGTGCTTTCTATACATGGGCATATGATGCTAATACAATGTGGGATGGTGGAACCACCACAATTTATAAGAGTGGTACCACAGTCGAATGGGATAATGGAAAAGCTCCAGCAATCAACAATTCATTTGGTGATACAACTGGCGATTCATTCTCATACACAGCAGGACCTTATGTAGGTACTGTTGAATTCACATTATATGGTGATCAAGATGCTGCTTATCTAGCATTCCAAAATGGCGAAGTTGATTTCGTTCTTAACCCATTAGGTGTTAAGAGAAATCTTTTTGACCAATTATCCAGAGTTCCAGGTGTCGAGACTGTTTCCAACTTAGGTAACGGTATGCGATACATGGCATTCAATACTAGGGTTTTCCCTGGAAGCGACAAATCTTTTAGACAAGCTGTTGCATGTATTTCTGATAAAGAATTCGTGTTAAACAACATTCTTCAAGGTGTTGCTGTAAATATGGATGGTCAAATGCCTGAAGCATTAACTGCTTGGGTTGCACCTGTAACAGGTGTCCTTGCTGATTGTGCTGGCCTTAATGCAGAGGAAAGATTCAACAAATCAGTTGAAATTCTTCAAGCAGGTGGCTGGACAGCTTCAGACTGGGGTTCCCATGCTGGTGGTGCTGAAAGAGCAGTCGCTCCAACAGGAATTAAAGGACCAGGAGGACAAACCCCTCCATCAGACATGTTGCTATATGCACCAGGTGCTGGTTACGATCCATTGAGATCAACAATGTCCTTATTTATTGCTGATTGGATGCAACAACTTGGACTTGACGTAACAGCGAGACCTACCGGTTTCAACGTTATCGTTGACAAGGTGTTCACACCAGAAAATTGTGAGGATTGGTATTTCTACATGCTTGGTTGGGGTCTAAGTGCATTCCCTAATCACCCTGGAGATTTCTTCAATTCCAAGAACGACACATGCGAAGGTGGTTATAACACACCTGGTTTTAACAACGCAGAATTTGACGCATTAGATGCTGAATTCCAAGCTGCTAAAACAATAAGTGAAGCTATAACGCTATCGCAAAAAATGGAAGCTATTTTATTCGAAGAAATGCCATACTTGGTATTATTCAACGTACCTACACTTGAGGTATATAGAGATACTGTAGAATTTCCATTCACAGACGTATTAGACGGATTAACTGGTACAGGCGGCGGTTACGCTAGTCTTGTAAAAGTTCAGAGCTAATAAGATTATTTAAACATGGGTAGGCTCAGGCCTACCTATGTTTTTTAAAAGCCTAAAATAGGGTACAAATATGGTTGAATATATTATCAGAAGGACATTACAGATGGTTGTAGTGTTTTTTATTTTTCTTGTTAGTTCNTATCTTTTATTTAATGCAATTCCTGGAAATGCATTCTCTAACTTATTATTAAACCCNAATCTTCCTCCAGATGCTTATCAAAAAGTACTTGAAACTTATGGCTTAGATAAACCACTTTTTGAAAGGGTACAGCTATATGTTGTTAACTTTTTTAAAGGTGATTTTGGATATTCATATAAGTATTTCCCGAAAACACCTATTGAATTAATAGCAGAAAGATTACCGCGTACACTTATGTTATTTTCTGTTGTAAACATCGTTGCTTTTTATACAGGTTTTTTTATTGGCAAANTCCTTGCTTGGAGAAGGGGATCAAAATCAGAAACATGGATTACGATTACCTCAGTATTTTCTTACACTGTTTTTTATCCGTGGTTCGCATTAATGATGTTATGGTTTTTTGGATATAAAATGGGTTGGTTTCCAATCGGTAAATTCTTATATCCTGAGAAATGGTATGACGCTCCNTTTGATAGTGACGTTATATTCTCAATGATGATTAAATTCGTAGTCGTAGTTTCGCTATTACAATTCGCTGCGTATACAGCAACAAGGGGAATAGAAGCACTTTCTTCTAGAAGAAATGTGCGGTTTGCAAGTTTGATTGCAATATTTATCGGCAGTTATTTTTATTGGAATACAGGAGAAGCTTTAGCTAGAAAACCTTATGCAGCAGATATTGCTTATCATATGATCCTTCCAGTGCTTGTAGTTACTATCGTAGCTTTTGCAGGTACTGCTCTTCTTACACGTACTACGATGATGGAAGTTTTAAAAGAAGACTATATACTCACAGCAAGAGCAAAAGGAATAAGTCAAAAAAGAATTAGGGATAGACATGCGGCTAGAACAGCACTCTTACCTGTTGTAACATCTTTCATCTTCACAATAGTTACTATTATTGATGGTTCAGTTCTGACAGAACAAATCTTTTCATGGCCAGGCATGGGGCAGTTACTTCTTCAAGCTGTATTGGAAGAAGACATTCCTGTTGCAATGGCAGCATTTTCTTTTGTAGGCGTATTTGCTTTAATTGCTCACTTAATTGCAGATATTTCATATTCTTATTTAGATCCAAGAATTAGGATTAAATCACANGGATAAAATATGGAAATTGATGAATTAAAAGAAAAGAATTTACAAAAACAGCTTAGAAAAGAATCAATCAGAAGAAATTGGAAATTATTTTCACAAAGTAAATTAGGAATGATTGGATTGGGGATTGTCCTATTCTTTCTTTTTTTAGCATTGTTACAACCTTTCCTTTTCATGACTGGATTATGGAATGAAAGTATTTATCATCCCGTAGTTGGTTACGATCAAATTATTGAAAAAAAATTAGTAGTTGAATGTCCTAAGGAATACCCAACTCCTAAATATGAAACTTATCTTGATTGTCCTGGAGAGGGAGAGGTACAGAAAAAAATGCTTTATCTCGCTCAAGGTGTAGAAATTGGCGACATGTACGATGTTTATTTACAGCCAGCACCTCCATCAAGTAAGCATATTCTTGGTACGGATTCACTCGGTAGAGATGTATTTTCTCAAATAATGGAGGGTAGCCAGGTAGCTTTTGTCTTAGGATTACTTAGTGCAACATTAGGTGTAGGGATATCAACAATACTTGGAACAATTGCTGCTTTTTTTGGAGGNAGGATCGATGCATACTTAATGAGACAATCTGACTTAGTACTTATGCTGCCAACTTTACCATTACTTTTTATTATTTCAGCATTTGCAGAGTTGAAGATTTGGCACCTTGCTGTTGTTTTGGGAGTACTTGGTGGTCTTGGAGGATCAGTTATTACTATCAAGTCACAAGCTCTTCAGGTGAAAGTCAAACCATTTGTAGATTCTGCAAGAATAACTGGAGGCTCACAAAGAAAAATTATGTTCTCGCATGTTTTACCAAATGTAGCACCACTAGCTTTGTTGTTCATGGTGTTTAGTGTTACTGGNGCTATTGCTTCAGAATCAGTTCTCTCATTTCTAGGTTTATTAAATATCGATATGAGTTGGGGTTTGATGATTTATTTATCACAAACNGATGGATTTATATTCTCCGGTTTGGAATATTGGTGGTTGATACTCCCTGCCGGTCTTTCTGTAACTTTCCTTGCAGGTGGATTCTACCTAGTTGGTCGAGGACTTGATGACGTATTCAATCCTCGTTTAAGGAAGAGGTAATAAATTGAAAGACATTTTAATTGTAGATAATCTCAATATGCATTATGAAACTCTTGAAGGAAATGTGATGGCAGTCAATAATGTAACTTTTACAGTTAAAGAGGGTGAGTCATTTGGTTTAGTAGGGGAGTCNGGTTGCGGTAAGTCATCTGTTGCTTCTACCTTATTACAACTTCAATCAGACAATGCAGTTATNTCCTCAGGAAGCATACTTCTAGGAGATCAAGAACTTGTTGGAATGTCTGAATCCGATTTACGTAAGGTGCGTTGGAACGACATAAGTATTGTATTTCAAGGAGCTATGAATGCATGGAACCCAGTGATAAAGATTGGNGAACAAATTAGAGAAGCTATAAGAGAGCATCACCCTGAAAATACTAAAAAACAGAACACAGAAAAAATATCTGAGTTATTTAAAATTGTAGGCCTAGATGATTCAATTATGGATAGATTTCCACATGAATTATCAGGAGGCATGAAACAAAGGGCTGTCATTGCTCTTGCTTTATCATGCGATCCTAAAATAGTAATAGCAGATGAACCTACAACTGCATTAGATGTAGTTATTCAAGACCAAATTTTGAAAGAGATAAAAAAAGTTCAAGAATTATTAGGCTTAAGTTTAATTTATATTTCTCATGATATAGCTGTAATTGCAGAGATGACAGACAATATGGCAGTTATGTACGCTGGATCAATTGTTGAAAAGGGTCCTACTTCCTCAATTTTTTCTAACCCAAGGCATGCATATACAAAACTATTGCTAGAGTCAACACCTTCGGTAGTTGGAGAAAAAAAGAAATTAAGAGCTCTTGATGGAGAGCCTCCAAGTCTTATTAATGGCTTAAGTGGATGTGCATTTTCGCCTAGATGTCCAGATCCTTCAGAGGATTGCAACAATGGAAAATTAGATATGAAATTAATAGAACTAGAAACTGGACACTGGGCCGATCAGTGTTGCGTAAATTGTGGGTAATAAATGGATAATGTAATAGAAGTAAACAATTTAGTTAAAAATTTTGATGTTTCAGGTGGCTTTTTTTCACGTAATAAGCAGATTGTAAAAGCTGTAGATGGTATCAGTTTTAGTATTCCAAAAGGTGAATCTTTAGGATTAGTTGGTCAAAGTGGATGTGGTAAAACAACAACAGCTAGGGCATTATGCTTACTTGATCCAAAAACTTCTGGAGATGTGAAGTTTTACAACTCTGAAGCAAACGAGATGCAAAACCTAGATGATCTCTCTGAAGAACAGGTAAAACAATTTCGCAGAAATACTCAGATGATATTTCAAGACCCTTATGAATCTTTAAATCCAAGATGGACAATTAAAGACATAATATTGGAACCTTTGAATATTCATAATATTGGTTCATTNGAAAACAGAACTGAAGCAGTAGTTGAAATTTTGAAAACTGTAGGATTGACACCACCAGAAAACTATTTACCAAGATATCCACATGAATTGTCTGGCGGGCAAAGGCAACGTGTATCCATAGCAAGATCTTTGATTATGAATCCAAAATTTGTAATATGCGATGAACCAACTTCTATGCTAGATGTCTCTATCAGAATCTCAATTATGGATTTNATGTTAGATTTAGCAAAAGATTTACAAGTATCATATTTNTATATAACTCATGATTTAGCGGTAGCAAGATATATGTGTAATAGGATTGCAGTCATGTTTAATGGTAAAATTGTAGAAATTGCTAAAACTGAAGATTTGTTGAGTAATCCCATACATCCATACACAAAAAGATTAATTTCTTCGATACCAGTGCCAGATCCTAAATATACAAGAGTAAAATACGATTTAGATTTTACAGAACTAGATGAAATCATTTCAAAAAATACAGATAACTTACCAATGGTAGATGTTGGTGATGAGCATTATATAGCAACACATGATGTTAAGGATTTACTTATTTGAAATTTAAAGATATTTTCCTACCTCCTAATTTGATAACTCTTTTTAGATTATTTGCTTCGGTCTATCTTTTTCGAAACTTTCAACCATTAGATATAAATACTTACTTACTAGTTCTAGTTATTGCCGTTATTGGCTTAAGCGACTCACTTGATGGTATTGTTGCTAGAAAATTTAATATGGTAAGTGAGCTTGGTATTATTCTTGATCCTTTCGTGGACAGAACAGTGTTCATCTTGTTAGTTATATGGCTCCAAGATATTTTTCCAAATATTTTCTTCACAGCCCTAATTGCTAGAGAAGTACTAGTTCTTCTGGGTGGTGTATATGTTTTGCTATCAAAGAAACCCATTGAAGTATCTAATAAAGGAAAACTAGCAACTGTATTAATGTTCATCACGATATGTTTCTACGTTTTAGAAACAACTTTAGTAACCGGTTTAATGAGTTTTATCGCTTATCCTGTTATGGTTTTTTATTACTTTGTTGCATTAGAATACCTTTATTACCTAGTATTTAATTATGAACAATGAAACAATACCGATAGAAGATTCTTTAATCCTTACTCAGAATTCAAAATATATTTTATCGCTGCTTAAAGAAGATATAACCTCAACATCATGGTTCTTGCCGAATGGTATTCACAAGATTGGCAGGCTTCCAGAAAAAGAGATTATATTAGATGATGTTACTGTTTCAAGACATCATGGTTTTATCACAGTTGANGATGACGACATTTCTATTAACGATGAACAGTCAACTAATGGAATATTTGTAAATGGAGAATTATTATCAGAGTCTGTTCTTAAGAGTGGAGACAGGATACAGATTGGTAAATATTCTTTAATAGTAACAAAAACTGAATAATTATGAATATTTCTGCAAGTATTCAAGCTGCAAATCAACTTAACCTTTTAACGGATATTAAAAATAATTCTGATAAATTTGATCAACTACACATAGATATAACTGACGGACATTTCACTAGTAACATTGGCCTGTCATTAGATATTGTTTCTTTATTGAAAAACCAAACAGATTATAAATTAGATGTTCACCTTATGCTTGAAAATAATTCTAAGTATGTTGAAAAAGTAATAGACTATGGAGCTGATATTGTGACAGTACACTGTGAGTCAACAGACATAGATGAATTTAAATCGATAACAAATAATTATGACAACATTGGAATTGGTATATTGCCATCTACAAATATGGAAGTACTTAAATCATATGCCGACTTTACATCTATTTTCCTTCTTCTAACGGTTAACCCTGGATTCTCTAATCAACTTAAAGCAGTCAATTTAGTTGATAGAGTTAATGAATTTAATAATGTGATCACAGAAAAAAGCACTACATTAATAATTGATGGCGGAGTGACTGCTAAAGACTTACAATCGCTTGAAGATAATGGTGTTGATATAGCGGTACAGGGTGGAGCTATATTTGGTAAATAATTTAGAGTACTTAGGTTACTCTCAACCTATGGCGCTAGCTATTGCTGAAGCCTTAAAAGTTAATCCATATCCAAATCCAAGAGTCGGGGCTGTTTTAACAGATAAAACTGGAAATATTAAAGCTATCTCAAATCATGTAAGAAAAGGTAATAATCATGCTGAAATGAATATATTTGAGCAAGTGGAAGCACAAGATTCAGATACACTTTATATTACACTTGAGCCTTGTTTTCATAGCGATTCATCACCTTCTTGTGCAAAAGCGATTATTGAACAGGGGATTAAAAAAGTTGTTATCGGAGATATAGATTTGGACCAAAGAACTAACGGTAAGAGTATTTCTTTACTAAAAGATAATAATATTTCTGTTGAAATTGAACCAAATGCTAATAATTTACTTAATCCTTATTATGAAAATATTCATGCTGAGTCAAGAGATATACACTATTTGCTAAAAGTGGGAATGTCTGAAAATGGATATATAACTAATAATTCAACTGATTCGAAATACATTACCAACGAAATATCTTTAAAGATTGTACATTACTTAAGGGCTACAGCAGACTGTATTCTTATTGGTAAAAATACACTTCTAAATGATAAACCCAAATTAGATGTCCGTTTAGATAATTTTGAGAACGTAGATGTCAATCCTTTTCCGATAGTTTTATGGGGTAGTTCAACTACCTTATTAAATGAAGCCATGAACCAATACCCACATTTTACTTTTTTAAGCAGTCAGCCCTCACATGATAATAATGTAAATTGTTTTACGAATTCTCTAAATGAAGTTGAAGAATATTTTAAGGACAGAAATTTCAGGAATATTTTTATTGAAGGAGGTAGGGAAATTATAAATTCTTACCTAAATGAAGATAAAATAGATTCTATTTATGAATTTAAAAGTTCATTTTCAATTCAAGATGGAATGCACATAGGTAATGCATATAGTCAACATTTAGACAATGGATTTACGATAAGAAACAAATATCAACTTATGGATAATTTTTTAACTACTTATACTAAGAATTAATGTTTACTGGAATAATACAAAGTATTGGAACTATTGAATCTCTAAACGGAGAAAATTTAGTAATTTCTCCAGATTCTGATAAATTCCTAAACCACGAATCAGGTACAAGTATTGCTGTAGATGGAGTGTGTTTAACTCTACGAAGCTACGAAGAGGGGTATCTTAATTTTCAAGTATCCACGGAGTCTAAAGAAAGATCAATAATTAAAGAATATGTAAATGGTGTAAATGTTAATTTAGAGCTTCCCTTAACAATGGAGACATTCATGAGTGGTCATATGGTTCAAGGACATGTTGATACTCTTACAACAGTTACAGATATTGAAAAAGTATCAGATGATCTCTGGAACTTCTATTTTCAAAATAATAACTTTAAATATATTGTCGACAAAGGATCTATAACTATTAACGGAGTTTCATTAACACTTGTTAATCCATCTGATGATAATTTTTCAGTATCTATTATTCGAGAAACATTTGATCGTACAAATTTCAATAATCTAAAAGTGGGTTCATCTGTGAATATAGAATTTGATATTATGGCTAAGTATGTTGAAAGAGCATTAAATGATAAGTGATATAAAAGAAATAATTTCTCACTTTAAAAAAGGAGATATGATTATTTTAATTGATGATGAGGACAGAGAAAATGAAGGTGATTTGGTAATCTCCGCAAAACATTTAACACCTGATCATATTAATTTCATGATTACCCATGCCAAAGGTCTAGTTTGTGCACCAATATCATCTGAAATAGCATCAAATCTAAATCTTTCGCTCATGGAAGGTGTGAACAATGAAATGGAAACTCAATTTACTGCATCAGTTGACTTGAAAGGAGAAGGAGTAACTACAGGTATTTCCGCAGAGGATAGATATAAAACTATTATTGGTCTAACTAAAGAAGATGCGAAAAGAGAAAACTTTAGTATCCCAGGGCACATTTTCCCCTTGAAGTCCATGGATGGTGGGGTGCTCAGAAGAGCTGGTCATACAGAGGCTGCAGTTGATTTATGTAAAATATCAGATCACTATCCAGTAGCAGTAATATGTGAAATTATAAATGAAGATGGATCAATGGCAAGGCTTGAAGATCTTGAATTATTTGCAGAAAAGCATAATTTACCAATAGGCACAATCAAGGATTTGATTGAATACAGGCTTGAAACAAAAACTCCTGTTTCTTTTATTTCTAAATCGACGATTCCAACAGAACATGGAGAATTTGAAGCGCATGTATATCGAGACAATAATGATAATACAGAGCACATTGCGCTGACACATGGAGACTATTTAGCAGAAGAAGCAACAATGGTCAGGGTTCATTCGGAATGTCTTACAGGAGATGTTTTATTTTCTAAAAAATGTGATTGCGGTTATCAACTTGATGCTGCATTCAAAAAAATTGTTGAAAATGAAGCTGGTGTCTTACTTTATGTTCGAGGTCATGAAGGGCGAGGAATAGGTTTAGGAAATAAGATAAAAGCTTATGCTCTTCAAGATGAG
>NHIM01000027.1 GCA_002169845.1 Acidimicrobiaceae bacterium TMED189
TAATTATGAAAATATAGACCACCCATTACAACAAAAAATTGATTTATTTTATAAGGACCTATTTAACTTAGAAGATATTGTTTACGGAATTGATGGTTGTGGACTTCCCGCACCATATATCAATACAAAAACATTTTTATCAAGCGTAGATAAACTGAACAACTCAGTGATTTATAAAAAATCTTGGAATATTATATTTGATTCATTCATTTCTTATCCTAAATATACTGCTGGAACAGATCGAGTAGACACAATCATTATGAACAACAGTCCAAATCCCATTCTTATTAAGGCTGGGGCTGAGGGATCGATGTTTTTTACTGATTTAAGTAGTAGTACAGTTTTGAAATGTCGAGATGGCTCTAAAAGGGGAGTAGACATCGCATCTATGTATTTTGGTTTAAAGTCAGGTCTCATCCAAGAAGATATTTATTCAAATTTTATTAAAATATTTACTCACAACAACCAAAACACCATGGTTGCTGATATTAAAATTATAGAAAAATAGCGTAAATACCTTTTATTTCTTGATTCTTTAGTATAATTGTTAACAACAACAGGGTTACAATGTATTTAAAATCGATAGTCGTGAATGGCTTCAAGTCATTTGCTGAAAAAGTTAATATAGACTTATCTAATAAGGTGAATGTCGTTGTCGGACCTAATGGATCTGGAAAATCAAACGTAGTAGATGCCATTTCATGGGTATTAGGCACTCAAAGTCCTGGAGCTTTGAGAACAAATAAAATGGAAGACGTNATTTTTGCAGGAACGGAAAAACTTTCTGAGAAAGGTTTCGCAGAAGTCTATTTAAACTTCGTCGTAGATCCNGAAAAATTTAATGGATCTGAAGAAATTTCTATTGGTCGCAAACTTTATAGAGATGGTGCTTCNGAATATTTTATGAATGGATTAAATTGTAGACTCCTTGATATCCAGGAATTTCTAAGTGACTTAGGTATAGGAAAGCAACAACATACTATTATTTCTCAAGGTCAAATTGCAGAAATATTAAATTCAAAACCAGAAGACCACAGAGTGACTATTGAAGAGGCGGCCGGAATACTACCTTTTAAGTTAAAGAAAGATAAAGCTTTAAGAAGAATTGAATCTGGTGAAAAAGAAATTAAACGAGCTAAAGATGTTCTAAGGGAAATTAATAAACAACTCAAACCTCTGAAAATTCAGGCTGAGCAAGCTCAAGAACATGAGTCACTAAATGCTTCCTTGCTTGAGAGTAAGACTAATCTCAATCTCCTCAAATATGAGAATTTTAATACAAAAGAAAATGAAAGTATAAATAAGCTGACAACAATAAGTGAAAAGTTAGACGATATTTCAAAATCAAGTAATGAGGCAAAAGCATTAAAATCTAACCTCACAAAAGAACTTGGTCAGGGGGTCTCGGTCAGCTCACTTTTTAAAGATCATTCAAATAAATTAACAACAAAATCTGAACAAATTAAATCAGTTGCNCAGATTGCTACAGAACGTCTAGATAATCTAAACAGAGAAACAATACGTGAAGAAAAACGTTTAAGTGATCTTCAAAACAAGGTTTTAACCAACACACTTACTATCAATGATCTTTCTAATAAATTAATATTAAAAAAGAATNCATTAACTGATTTAAATAAAAGCCTTGAAAATCTTAACAAACAAATTAATGAGAATAATAAAAATCAATCCGCTTCGCTTGAAGTAAATGAAGCAATCCTTGAAAAAGATTTAGATTACCTTAAAGGTATTGTCAATAAGTTGGAGACTAATCTTATTACAAGTGAAGGAGATTTAAATAAATGGGAAAATGACAGGAATTCTACNCAAGAATCCATGGACAGTTTTTCAAAATTAATTTCAAAAAAAATTCTACTTAAAAACTCTTTTTCAAAAGTACGAAAAAATATCAATCTAATTGTCAATAGAGAAGTAGATGTTACAAAGGAAAATCTAGATATCCTTAAAGCAGAGTACAAAAGTAATGTTGATATTTTAAATTCAAAAATTGAACAACAAAATATTATTTCAAACAACTCTTCNTATAAAGAAGAACTTAAGAACCAAGAAATAATTCTTCGTAAAAATCTCAATTCGCTAGAAGAAGAGATAACTTCAAGATCCAACCAATTAGTTTCTGCTGCTGAACAAATCAAGTTTCTNACTAATGAAAACTCAGAATTACAAATTACAATAGATGAAATTCATTATGCTCCTAATAATGATTACAAATCTGAATTAGAATCTATTATTTCAAAATCAACTGCTCTGATTAAGGTTCTCAATAAATCAGCTCATTCAATGCTTCTCCAAGCAGATGTATACGAACAAAAACATGGAAATAAAAATTCAAGAATTATAGAACTAGATAATGAGATAGAAAAATATAACAAGAGTTATCTTTTGTTGAATGAAGAAAAAGGGAATATATCAATTAAAAATGCTGAATATTCATCAGAAAAAGCACATTATTATTCAAGTCTTAAAAATATATATGGGGTAGAAAGTANTGATATNGATTCNTTTAATNCTGATCTTTATANTCAAGANGAACTAGAGAATGAAATNAAAATCATTGAAAATAAATTAGAAAATATNGGTGTGGTTAATTACCTTGCTAAAACTGACTTTGAACAGTTAAATNCTCGTCATCAAGATATTTCAGTTTCTATTGAAGATTTAACAACATCCAAAAAAGAATTATTAACACATATAAAAGAAATTGAAGATGAAATAGAATTCAGAATAGACTCTTCATTCAATTCCATTTCTGTTCATTTTGGAGAAATATTTGAGCAATTATTTCCTGGTGGAAAAGGTTCACTTGAATTAACTAATAAAGAAAACTTATTAGAGACTGGAATAGAAATAAATGTCCAACCTAAAGGTAAGAAAGTAAAAAAACTTAGTCTTCTTTCTGGTGGAGAAAGATCATTAGCTGCCATAGCTTTCCTATTTGCTATATTTAAATCTTTTCCAAGTCCTTTCTATATTCTAGATGAGGTTGAAGCAGCTTTAGATGATGCTAACTTACATAGGATGATTAACTTATTAAATTACGTAAGGGATGATGCACAATTTATAATTGTTACACACCAACAACAAACAATGCATGCAGGAGATGTCCTATATGGTGTAACAATGGAGCCAGGATCAGGATCTCGTATATTTATTAAAACAAAATCTGAATTTGAAAACCTCATTTCCAATGAAGGCAAAAAGAATGAATGAAACTGATAAAAAACTTGCACAGTTAGCTCAGGAAATCGCTGAATCTGCATATGCACCATATTCAAATTTTCGAGTAGGAGCAGCACTAATAACTGCTAGTGGCAATATATATACTGGATGCAATATTGAAAATGCTTCATACCCTGCTACGGTATGTGCTGAAGATGTAGCTGTATTTAAGGCGATTTCCGAAGGGGAGACAAAAATTGAAACTTTAGCAGTCGCTTGTATAGATGCTGATGAAGAACCAATNTTTCCTTGTGGAGTATCTCGACAAAGAATGTCAGAATTTGGGACAGAAGATGTTATTGTTATTCATAAGGGTGAAGCTAAAAAATATAAATTTGAAGAAGTACTTCCTTTTGATAATAAAATAAAATTTAAAAATTAAAGTTTAAAGATTCTCTACTAACTTTGGAATAATACTTAAAGTATCACCGACGACACCTAAATCTGCAATCTGAAATATAGGAGCTTCTTCATCCTTATTAATAGCAATAATATACTTTGAATCTTTCATGCCAACCTGGTGTTGTGTTGCTCCAGAAATACCACAAGCTATATACACATCTGGTTTTACTGTTTTTCCTGTTTGACCTACTTGTTGAGAATAAGGCATCCAACCTGCATCAACAATAGCTCTAGTCCCGCCTACAGCAGCGTTTAATTTATCAGCAAGTTCTTGAACGTATTTTAGATTATCTACTTCAACCATGCCCCTACCAGCGGAAATTACTATTTTAGAGTCTTCCAGTTGAGGTCCAGTTTTTTCCTCTACAAATATATCGTTAACCTCTAGAGTCAATTCATTTTTTTCTACAGTAGCAATTGTAAAACTTTCATTTAATTCTAAATCAGCAGCTTCAAATGACTTCGGTCTTATTATTAGAATTTTAACTTCTGATGTCACGTTGGTTAAATATTCACTTTCACCACCGTCTATAGAATTAGTAGTAGTCANTANGCTTTCATCTATTGTGAAATTAATAACNTTTGATACAGGACTTGAATTTAAGTCAACNGANAGAAATCCNGAAATATCTCTGCCAACATATGTAGANGAAGCCAATACAAGTTCAACTGAGTTTTCTTTGATTATCTCACTTAATTTGTCAGCTACTACCGATAGGGATAATTCATTTGGGTTTAATTGAAAATAAGTATTTTCGAATAATTCATTACCGATTGTAGGATTTTCTTCTGAGCCTATTGTTACCACCACAAAATCCAAATTATCTTCTTTAGCTTTTGTAATTATTTCAAGGGTGCCCGAGGAAAGACTTCCATTACTGACTTCTCCAATAATTAATGATTTCATATTGCTTTGATCTCTTTTAGCTTTTCAATAATTAGATTGAATGCATCGCCTTCATCCGTATGTTTTTCGCCAGTTTTATCACTAGAAATTGATTTTATTTCTTTAAATTCTTGATTTTGTTCAGCAGTTAAATCTATAGAGGATAGCTCTATTTGTTCAACTTCTTTAGACTTAGCGGCCATTATGTCTTTAAAGTTAGGATATCGAGGCTCTACACCACTTGCTGTTACAGAGATTACACATTGTGTTGGCATTACAACTTTTTCAGAGCCTGTTATTGTTTGTCTGGTAAGAACTGTTTCTTCATTTATATCAATACCTTTGACATAAGAAATACAGGGTAAACCTAAATATCTTGACACCTGTTGNGGTACGACNCCTGAATAGCCATCTGAAGATTCTGTTCCAAATATGACAATGTCAGCTTCTGCAATTTTAGCCAAACCACTCAATACATTGGAAGTCATCAGCGAGTTTGAGTTTTGTAATTCTGTATCCTCAATAACTAATGCCTTATCAGCACCCATCTGAAGGGCTTGTTGGATCCCTTTTTGAGTTCCTAATTTCCCCATACTTATAACCGTTACTTCAGCATCAAACTTTTCTTTAAGTTGAAGGGCAACTTCAATACCGTATCTGTCAGTATCATCCAGTACTTGTTCATCTGGTCTTACAATAGTTCCACCGTCATAAGTGACAGTATTAGCTGGATCCGGTATTTGTTTGGCACATACAGCAATTTTCATATTTTTTTATTCTAATAAAATTTTTCTATTTAGATAAATACAATTTCTTTATTTATTTACAATCTTTTCATAAAAACTACTTCCATCAACAAATATGTCTGGAATATTAAAAAAGTCACAAATAGTTGACGAAATATCTGCAAAAGAAGTTCTATCTCCAATATTTTTGCTTTCAATGTTATTTTTAAAAGCTACAAGAGGGACATATTCTCTTGAATGATCTGTCTTTCCATCGGTAGGATCAGTTCCATGGTCTCCAGTAATTATCAATAAATCGTCATCGTTTAATTGTTTTATGATTTTCTCTAGTCCTGAATCTATGAGTTTAAGCCCATCGTAATACCCCTGCGGGTCCTCTCTATGTCCATAAAGCATATCCAAATCTACAAGGTTTATAAAATAAAAATCATATATTGGAGCTTCTAATAGGCCGACTAACTGGTTCAAACCATCATTATCACCCTCTGTATGAATGGATTTATTAAGAAATTCTTCTCCAAATAAATCACTTATCTTTCCAACCCCAAAAGTTGTAAATCCATTTTCACTGAGGTGGCTTAGAATTGTTGCTCCAGGAGGTTTTATGCCAAAATCTTTTCGGTCATAAGTTCTGACAAAGTTANTACTTTCACCTTTAAATGGTCTAGCTATAACTCTCCCNATATTGNATTCATTACAAAATTCTCTAGCTATTTCGGATACTTTATATAACTCGTTTGTATTCAAAATATCTTCATGTGCAGCTATTTGAAATACAGAATCACCAGAGGTATAAAGAATCAGTTCACCCGTCTTGAGGTGTTCCTTACCAAGTTCATTTATTATTTCAGTACCAGAAGCATGACAGTTACCAATAAACTTGAGGCCGATAGCATTTTCAACTGCTGAAACTAATTCATCTGGAAAACCTTCAGGAAATACACTAAAAGCTTGGTTAGTAACGAGTCCGGCGATCTCCCAGTGTCCAGTTGTGGAATCATTACCTAATGATTTTTCGGCAAGTCGCCCAACTACGCCTTTATAATTTTCTGAGGATACTCCTTCGATATTAGTCATTTTACCAAAACCAAGTTTGTCAAATGTTGGTAGGTTTAAGGGTCCAACTGCTTTTGAAACATTACCAAAGGTATTTGCATTTTCATCACCATATTCTTTTGCATCGGGTGATGCGCCAACACCAAGCGAATCAATAACTAGTAGAACACATTTTTTTGGCATATTTTTTTAAACTGTTCCAAACAGTCGATCTCCCATATCGCCAAGACCAGGGACAATGTAGTAATTCTCATTAAGCTTTTCATCTATTGATGCTGTTAATAATGTAATATCTGAGTGTTTATCTTGAATATACTTAATTCCTTCTGGAGAAGATATTACGGTTAATGCATATATCTTCCTTGGTTCATATTTTTTAACAGTATCTATAGCAAAAGATAAAGAACCACCTGTCGCAAGCATTGGTTCAAGAATAAAAATATCTTTACCTTTTACTTCAGGTAGATTTTCATAATAATTTTCTGGTTCAGCTGTTTCTTCATTTCTCTGAACACCTATATAACCAAAGGTCATGTTTGGAATTAAATCTTTTGGTCCATCAATCAATCCAAGACCCGCTCTCAAAACAGAAACTGCAACTGTGTTAGAAGATAATTCTTTTCCTTGAGTTGAGATTAGTGGAGTCTCTATATCCTTATTATCAAGTTGTAAATTTTTTGTAGCTTCAATTATTAACAAATAAGATAGTTTTGAAGCGGCAAGTCTAAACGTCTCAAAAGTTGTATTTTTATCTCTTAAAATAGTTAAATAATGTTGTGAAAGAGGATGCTTAAGTTCAATAATTTCCATTAAAGACAGATTAGTTAAAATTTAAAATGATTTCTACCTTTATTATTTTAAAGATATATTATAAAAAATGACTGTTTAAGATGCAGTTTAAGTAATATAGAATTTCGTAATTAATAAGGAACAACAAGATGGCAGTAAAAATTAGGCTAGCTCAAAGAGGTAAAAAGAAAACCCGTACCTATAGAGTAGTAGTTGCTGATGCTCGTTCACCACGAGATGGAAAGTTCATTGAAGACCTTGGTTTCTATAATCCCCATGACAACCCATCTACAGTTGATATAAATGTTGAAAAAGCAGTTTCTTGGTTGGACAAAGGCGCCCAGCCATCCGAAAGGGCACAAAAATTACTTGAAATCTCAGGAGCATGGGCACAATGGAGATCTACAAAAGGTGAAGTTGTTTCGATTCCAACTGCACCAGAGCCAAAAATAAAGAGTAGCTCTAAGGCTAATAATAAAAAAAATGAAGCAGAAGCTGAAGTAGAATCAGAAGCTTCAGATAGTTCAGAAGGAAGTGAAGAAGAATAATGTCTGAATCAGGAAATATTGTAAAAAATGTAGTTGAATATATAGTCACTCAAATTGTTGAAAATGAAGATGAAGTAAAAGTAGAAGTAGCTACATCAACAGAAGATAAAGTCGCAATTGAGGTACGAACTTCTTCTAACGATATGGGTAGAGTTATAGGTAAAAGAGGCCGTGTAGCAAGAGCTATAAGGACAGTGGCCCAAGCGGCTGCTGATGAAGAAGGTCTAGACTCATCAGTCGAATTTATTGACTAACAACAATCTCTTCTTACTAGGTGTACTTGGAAAACCACATGCCCTAAATGGTTTTCTTTATTTGAATCAAGACATTTATTTTAGATCCTTCGATTTAACTGGTATCAATGTCTTCATTAATGGTAAAAACTTTAAAATCCAAAAATTCAAAACACATCTTAAAAATAGATATCTGATAAAGTTTGAAGGATTTGATTCTATTTCTGATATTGAAACCTTTAGAAATCAAAATATATATATAACTTCTGAACAAATAAATACTTTTATATCAAATGGACTTCCTTGGCCCGGATTCTTTATTGGGAAGAAACTAAACAATAAATATCTTGTTAAAAACTACTTTTATGCAGATAACCTTGTTTACTTGACTTTAGATTCAGATCATGAAGCAGTTATCCCGTTTAATGATATTTTTTTTGAATATAAAAATAATGAACTTAATTTAATTAATTTCGATCTAGTTTAATAACCAGTCCATCAAATCGTTGGTGATCTCATCATTAACTAAATTTTCAGGATGCCACTGTATCCCTATGGCCTCCCAATCTGTTGTGCTTTCTATGCCTTCTACTAGATTGTCTTCAGAAATNGCATTCACCTTAAGGTTTTCACCAACCCTATTAATAACTTGGTGATGAATACTATTAACACCTACATTATTGTTACTCGTAATATTACTCAGCATTGTTTGTTCTAAAATACTTATGTTATGAATATGCTGTGAAGCAGCTTCGTTGATCTGTAAATGTTCAATATCTGTTTCAAAACTATCAGGAATATGTTGGTGCAAAGTTCCACCTTTATATACGTTAAGCATTTGGTGACCTCGACATATTGCTAAAGTTCTGATTGAATTCTTTTCTGCAAGCTTTAAAAGATTCAACTCAGTCTGATCTCTGCGATCGGATATCCTTTCAGTTTTACTGTTCAATTGCTCACCATATGTTTCCGGATTTATATCTCCACCTCCGGTAAGTATTAAACGATCAAAACTAGATTTACTAAACTCTATAGATAAACTTTGTGGAGGTACGATTACTACCTCTGCTCCAAATTTATTGCATAAATCTACGAATGACATGTTTAATACGGAACACTCTATTTCACCAGGTGACAAAGTCACATTTTCTATACCAGTAGAGATAGCTACTAATTTAGTCATTTATGATAAATATTGTCTGAACTTCAACACATACGTTTAGAGGTAAACTAGCTACGCCAACAGCTGATCTTGTCGCTTTTTCTGGAAAAACGTCAGATAACTTATCAGTAAAACCATTTAGTACCCCAGCATGCTCTGTAAAGGTTGGGTCAGAGTTTACAAAACCAACAACATTGATAGGACTAATAAGACTTAAATCATAGTGAGATTTTAATGTAGATAGAGTTAATTCTGCACATAATTTAGCTGCTGTATATGCTTCCTCAACACTAACTTCACTAGGTACTTTACCTGTGAACTTAATATTTTCATTAATTGGAATATGACCTGATGTGTATATCATATTTCCAGCTTGTTTAATAGTAATATAATTACCCACTGCCTTTGGTGGATTTGGTAGATCCATTTTAATTAATACCAACAAGTTTATTAACTAAATCAACAATACGGTTCGAATAACCCCATTCGTTGTCATACCAACAAACTACTTTAATATGATTTCCCTCAAGCAATTGTGTGGATGATGCATCATATATGCTTGAATGTGGATTTTGAAGTATGTCAGTAGAAACTAACGGTATTGATGAGTATTCAAGTATGCCTTTTAATTCATTATCTGCAGCATTTCTAACAGCNTCGTTAACTTCATCAATAGTTACTTCTTTATTAAGTTCTACAACTAAATCTACAACACTTCCATCAGGTACCGGAACCCTCATAGCCATACCATCAAGTTTTCCATTTAATTCTGGTAAAACCATTCCTACAGCTTTTGCAGCACCAGTAGATGTTGGGATAATATTTTGAGTAGCACTTCTTCCTCTGCGAAAGTCTTTATGTGTAGTTTCAGCAAGAGCCTGATCATTGGTATATGCATGAATAGTGGTCATTAAGCCAGATTTTATTCCAAAGTTATCATTTAACACTTTTGCAATAGGTGCCAAACAATTTGTCGTACAGGAAGCATTAGATATTAATTTAGAATCTTCTTTAATGTCATCATCATTGACACCAAGCACCACAGTTGCATCTATAGCATCTTTCGGTGGGACTGTTAAGACTACTTTTTTAGCACCTGCTTCAATATGTTTTTCAAGAGATTTTCTATCGGCAAATATACCAGTGGATTCAATAACGATATCTATATTCATTTCCTTCCAAGGAAGCTCTGCAGGATCAGCAACGGAGACTAATTTAATATTTCTATCATCAATTTTTAAGATATCACCATCAAGTTTTACATCGTGGTCAAGTACACCCATAACTGAATCGTGTTTCAATAAGTAAGATAAATTTTGATAATTTCCAAGGTCGTTAATCGCAACAACATTCAAATCAGAATTACTCTCAATAATTATTCTAAGTATTGACCTCCCAATCCTGCCAAAACCATTAATTGCAATATTATTCATTTAAACCACCTTCTGAGAGTTTGTTGATTGTGTCGATTATCCGAGCGCTATAACCCCAACCATTATCAAACCAAACCAAAACTTTAATTTTATTTTTATTAATTTCCATGGTTGCTAATCCATCAATAATTCCTGAATGTGAATTTCCCACTACATCTGATGAAACTATCGGGTCAAAAGTAATATCNAGCACTTTGTTATACGGAGGATTCTTTATTGCATTTTGGATTGTTGTATTTATATCTTNTGAATTTGCTTCCTTTTCTATATCTATAGTCAGATCTACTGTACTCCCATCTGGTACAGGAACTGTCATGGATGATGAAGCAATTTTATTTTTTATAAATGGTAGAACAGTTTCAATTACCTCTGAAGATTTTGTTATACCTGGAATAATATTTTCTCCAGCTGCTCTATTTAATCTAAAACCTTCACCTGCAACGTCTGCCAATCTGTTGGAGTTAGAATAACCGTGAACTGTAGTAAGAAAAGCTCTCTTTAAACCATAAACTTCATTAATAATTTTTAATAGTGGTGATACAGCATTAGCCGTATTTGAACCTAAGGAAATAATGTTTTTCGTGAAATCAACCTCAGAATCATTTGCTCCAGGAACATAAATCTGTATGTCACTTCCTGTTTCAGGGGTTGAAGCAATTAGTACCTTCTTGCAACCTTTTGTAATGTGCTCATTGACTTCTTCAATATTTTGTTGTTTTCCTGTTGATACAATTAATATATCAGTTTTAAGTTCGTTCCAAGATGCATCTGAAGCATTTTTCCAGTTATTAAAAATTATATTTTTACCATTTATTGTGAATCCAGTATCCGTTATTTGGATATCAGCATCGAGTTTTCCATATATAGTGTCGTATTTAAGAAGATAGATAAGGTTTTCTTTGTCAGCTATATCAGAAATCGATACGATATTGATTGAATCATTATCAAGAGTTTGTCTAAGTAGGTCTCTACCTATACGTCCAAAACCTAAAATTGATATGTTCATTTTTTCCTAATACAACTAAATCATAATCTTAAAGGATTCAATACTTAAATTACCTTAAATTATTAAATATTTGTTAACTCTAAAGTACTGGTAAGGATGTTAAAAGATAAAATAGAAAAACTAGTATTTGGTGATAGACCTACCATAGATTTATCATCTGAAGCATTTAGTATAAAAATAGATAATTTTGGAAAAAATATTTCATACAGTCCAAAAGTATTCATTCCTTTAACAACACTTTGTCAAGATGCATGTGCATACTGCACTTTTGTAAAAACACCAAAAGATGGTGGAACTTATCTAAACCAAGAAGAAGTTAATGCTATTGCATCTGTTGGTGAGTCTTCAGGATGTTATGAAGCATTGTTCACACTTGGTGATAAACCAGAGCTTAAATGGGATTTTGCAATGGAGCAGTTAAATCAATTTGGATTTTCATCTACGCATGAATATTTAACTGAAAATATGAAACAGATTCATGATAGTTATATGATATTTCCACACGCTAACCCTGGATTAATGACAGTAGATGAAATTCAAGAGTATAAGAAATATTCCCCATCTGGAGGGCTCATGTTAGAAAGTTTTTCACCTCAACTATTAGAAAAGGGAAGAGCTCATTATGGAGCAAAAACAAAAAAAATAAATGATAGAGTAGATACTTTAATTGCTGCTGAAAAAATAAAATATCCAATGACAACTGGTTTGCTCATTGGAATAACTGAAACTAAAGATGAGTTAATAAATGATATAGTTGAATTAATACAGGTTTGTCAAAAAAATTCTGCTGTACAAGAAATTATATTGCAAAATTTTAGAGCTAANAAAAATACTTTAATGCGTAATAATTCTGAAATAATTAATGATCTTTTTTTAAGAATTATTGCTACAGTTAGAATCTTTTTACCAACTCATATTTCATTACAAGTACCACCCAATCTTTTACCTGATGTGAACATATACCTAAAAAGCGGCATTAACGATTTAGGAGGGATTTCTCCAAAGACTATCGATTGGGTAAATCCTGATCATTTATGGCCAGATATTAACAACCTAAAAAAACTTACATCGGCCAGCGGTCAGGTACTTATTAAGAGATTGCCTGTTTATCCTAATTTCATAAATAATGAATGGATAAGCCCAGCAGTTCTTGAAAAAGTTATTAAAATTACAGATAGTAATGGGTATCCAAAGCAATGAATCATAATAAAAATATCTCATATTTAAGGATTCGTCCTTGTGATAGTGACAATGAAATTTATCTTAATTCTAGAGCTAAAGAGGGAACGTCTTCATTTACTTTAAAACCAGATCCATTATTAAATTANGAATCTTTACTTNTAAAAGGATTTCAGACAATTTCAAGTGATTTATCAGGTAATTCNTCTGCNTGGTTNATAACTGATGCAAATATTAACACCGAGATAAAACANAATTCAAAAAGATTAATTTATAGATACAAAGAGAACAAAGAAAATGCATTAGAAATAATATCAAGANTTAAACCATCAGTAGTTTTAATTGAGAACCTAGANGATATTGATTTCTTATTATCATTAAATGGAATAACGAAATTTAAAATATCAAANTATACGAATTCCATAGATGAAGCAATTGATGCGATATCNAAAGGAGTANATGATTTATTTCTGCGAGACTGGAGTCGANATCAAATANTAGAATTACAGAATAAAATNCAGATTTCTATGCATGAGAGAACTCTTCTGTCACCATTACTAACTATCAANCAGGCAAGAAANATTCTAAGTAAAATTGAATTCACTAATTTTCTACAAACAAGAAATGTACGAGGATATAAAAGAGAAATGACAACATGGTTTCCCGGAAGCGGAGAACCAATTCCCAATCTTTTCAACTTTACATCTGAAACACTTTCTGATTATAAAACAACAAATTTTGATAATATTTTAGATAATTTTGAAAAAACTAAAAACCTAACAGAAATTGACTTACTCGAGCTGTTNAAAACATCCGGCAAATATATAAATAAAATTGCAGAATTAGCTAATGACTTAAATAAAAATATTCATGGCAATAAAGTTACATTTGTNAAAAATCGTAATATAAATTACACAAATCAGTGTTATTACAAGTGCGGATTTTGTGGTTTTTCCAAAGGTCCCCGTAGTTTAGATCTTAAAGAAAAACCTTATACCTTAACCCCCGAAGATGTTCTTAGTAGAACTATTGAAGCACATAACAATGGAGCTTCAGAAGTTTGTCTACAAGGGGGTATACACCCTAGTTATACAGGTAATTTCTATGTTGACCTTGTTAAAAAGATAAAGAGTGAATTACCAGAAATGCATATTCATGGCTTCACACCCNTAGAAATTTGGCAGGGCGCAAGCACTGTNAATAAATCTATAGAAGAATACTTATTAGAACTTAAAGAAGCTGGTTTAGNTACACTACCCGGTACAGCTGCTGAAATACTAGATGACAGGATAAGGAAATTCTTGTGTGACGATAAAATTACATCTTCTCAATGGGGTTACGTTATGGAGGTTGCNCANTCACTAGGAATNAAATCNACCGCTACAATTATGTTCGGTCATATTGATGATTTGGAATCATGGGTAAATCATTTTGANNTATTAAAAAAAATACAATTAAAAACTTCTGGATTTACGGAAGTTGTACCACTGCCGTTTGTTCACATGGGATCGCCCATATTTTTACAAGGAAATAGTATGCCTGGACCTACATGGGATGAAATAGTACTGATGCATTCACTCGCAAGAATATATTTTTATAACACTATAGATAACATTCAAGCAAGTTGGGTAAAACTTGGTCATGATGGAGCTAAAGTGTTACTTAATTCAGGAGTAAATGATCTTGGTGGAACTTTGATAAATGANAATATTAGTAGAGCTTCTGGNGCAAATCATGGACAGGAGACTACTGCTACTGAATTTATTAACCTTATTAAAGATGCCGGAAAAATTCCCTACTTAAGAAATACTCTTTATACCTCTTTTAAAAATCTTGAAGGTGTAAGCANTCAAAATGTTATCAAAATTTAACATAATAACACTTTTTCCAAAGTTGATTGAACAATGGTTAGAGACAGGAATAATTGCNAAAGCTCATGAAAATGAACTTTTTGATATTTCAACAACTGATTTACGAGAATTTGGGATAGGTGATTATCGTCAAGTTGATGATGCTCCATATGGAGGAGGTCCAGGTATGGTTTTAATGTCGGAACCAATCGATAAGGCAATATTATCAAGTAAATCTGATATAAATATCTTTTTAACCCCTTCTGGTAAACAGCTAGATGAAGATCTTATTTCAAAACTACACTCATATTCATCTGCAAATATAATTTGTGGCAGATATGAAGGATTTGACCANCGAGTTATTGACTTACATGCTGATTACCAAATATCTATTGGACAAACCGTTGTTTCTGGAGGTGAGGTTCCAGCACTTTTTCTTCTTGAAGCTATGATAAGAAAAATACCTGGAACTCTTGGGAATTCAGAATCTTTACTTACGGAATCATTTACAGATGGAATACTTGATCATCCGGTTTATACAAGGCCAGAAGTGTACAAAGATATGGAAGTTCCTTCGGTTCTCTTATCCGGTAATCATCAAAAGATTGAGGATTGGAAAAAGAATAATTTAAAGGACATATAAAGCTAAATTACTTATATAATCNTCTNCTGGAGAAGATATGAATTTAATTCAAGAAATAGAAAANTCAAAATTAAAAGAAGAGTTGCCNTCATACAAATCAGGTGATTCNGTTAAGGTCAACGTTAAAGTTTCNGAGGGAAACAGAGAAAGAATTCAAACATTTGAAGGTGTAATAATTGCTACAAACGGNGTTGCTTTAAATAAAACAATTACAGTTCGNAAGCTCTCATTTGGTGTGGGAGTTGAAAGAATATTTCCTGTNCATGCNCCNATTGTTGACTCAATAGAAGTAATAAGAAAAGGTAAAGTACGTAGATCAAAACTTTATTACTTAAGGGANCGAGTAGGAAAAGCTGCGAAAATTAAAGAAGATCGTTAATAACAATATTATTATTATTATATTATAAANATTCTTAAAAACTTAATCATTGTTTTAATAGCTATANTNTTTGCCTCTTTATTAAGAACNNATATTATTCAACTCTATNTTATTCCATCTGAATCGATGTCACCAACTATAAGGGTTCAAGATAGGGTATTAGTAGTAAAAGATGATATCACTAACCTTAGTTACGATATAGGGGATATAGTTGTATTTNACAATCCNCTTACANATTCTGAAATAACATATGTTGATAGATTGATCGAATCTTTCAAAATAGGACCGTTTAATCAAAATAAAGAAGCTTCTGATCACGCGTATATTAAAAGAATAGTAGGTTTACCAGGTGATGAAATTGTTATAGACACCTTAGGGAACGTGTATCGAAATAATGAGTTATTAACTTTTAAGGGGATANTTAATGAAACNTTTNCCANTCAAGANAAATATAATATACCAAATAANTCATATTTTTTATTAGGTGACAACAGAAGTAATAGCCAAGACTCTAGAATCTTTGGTTATGTACCTGTCGAAAATCTAATTGGGAAAGCTATCTNTGTGGTATACCCATATGAAAATATCCAAAAATTAGATAATGATTGAAGATAATATTTGGNTAAATTATCCAGCACAATATGTAATAGGCGCAGATGAAGTAGGTAGAGGTTCATTTGCAGGCCCTATAGTTGCNTGTGCTGTAAAAATAAATTCATATGATAAAGAGCATTTANTAGATGTAAAAGATTCAAAAAAACTTACTGAAAAAAAAAGAAACTNTATATNTGAAATTATTAACAATACTGAAATAAGTTATTCAATCTCAGTATGTGATAATAAACAAATCGACATGTACGGTATTCAGAAATCAAATCAAGCAGTACTCATTAACTCTATTAATAAAGTTAAAACAGGCGGTGAAAAAATNTATATTGATCACTTNAAAGTTGATATTCCAGAATCAGAATCCNTTACTAGGGGAGAAGATAAAAGTATTTCAATTGCCCTTGCAAGNATTATTGCAAAAGTTAGTAGAGATAATTACATGATAGAGATATCAGAAAAATTTCCTGAATATGACTTTGCTAGTAACAAAGGATATGGGACATTGAAGCATAGAGAAGCTATCAANAAATATGGTTTAACTAAGTTTCACAGAANATCGTTNAATTTAATGCCCAAATAATAGCAATTAAAGCAAGAGTGACCGATAAGGCAATATTAAAATAATCAGCCTTGTTTGCTTTATATGGTCTATTTGGATCAAATCCCATACTTCCATTCTATGATAATTTATATTAAAGTTGGTATATGGCATTAGAAAGTACACAAAAAAAAGATTCATTAATTCTTAAATTTAATGATGATAAAACTAAAAACTCTATATCAGCTGATGATTGGATTGAGTTTCGTAAAGAAGTTATAAACTTCGGTAAAAGTGATCTCAAATATTTAGTTCTCTCAGAAGCAAATGGTAATTTCTCTTCTGGAGCGCAATTGGGTGAAAATTTAAATGCTCTTATGGATGATGTTACGGCAGCTTCCCAAGCTTTATGGGATTGTAAGAAACCCGTTATATCAGTCGTAGACGGCATATGCGCTGGAGCGGGATCAAATATGATATTGTTGTCCGACTTTATTATTGCTACTCCGGAAGCAAGATTTATTGAAGTATTTGCAAGAAGAGGACTTGTCGTTGACTTTGGAGGCTCTTGGTCTTTGCCTAGAATTGTAGGATTACAAAAGGCCAAAGAATTAGTTATGACCGCAGATGAAATAAATGGTTCAACTATGAATGATTTAAATATGCTTTATAAATTGGTTGAATCTAATGAGTTAGAAAATGAAACCGATAAGTTAATACAAAAACTTGACTCTTTAAGCTTTATCTCAATATGTAAAAATAAAGAACAAATTAAAAATGGCCTTAACAAAACATTCACAGAATCACTTGAATTAGAATCAGTAAATCAAAACAGTCGTTTTGTTCACTCTGATGCAGCTGAAGGTATGTTAGCTTTCATGGAAAAAAGATTGCCTAATTATAAAAATACATTAGATGAATAAAATTTTTGAATAAATATTCATCTTTATGTATATTTATGCAATACTTACAACTTAACTTAAACGGAGGTTTAAAAATTGAAAAATAAGAAAACACTTATTTTAATATTTGCTCTAGCAATGGTCGCGACTGCTTGTTCAGGCACAGCTACCCCTTGTGATGAAGCAGATATTGCAACTGGTGACAATGGTTTACCAGATCTAGGCGGATGTGAATTTACATTTGCTGTAGAAAATGCATACTTACCATTTAACTATATCGACGCTGAAACAGGCGAAGCTATGGGTTGGGATTATGACGTTTTCAATCATATGGGAGAGTTAATGAACTTTACACCTGTATATGTTCCTACAGCATGGGATGGAATGATTCAAGCAACTGCTGATGGTCAATTCATGATTGCTGGTGATGGTATCACTATTACAGCTGAAAGAGATGAAATAGTAGACTTTTCAAATGGTTATATCAATCTTGCTCAAAAAGTACTTGTAGCTGCCGATAACACAATGGTAATGAGTATTGATGATCTAAAAGCAGGAGATTACACAGTAGCTGTACAAAAAGGTACAACTAACTATGAATTTGCAGTTGGCGAATTAGGTGAAGACAAAGTTAAAGCTTTCGATACATTTGATTTCGCAATAGCAGCTGTTATCTCAGGAGATGCTGATGCTTCAATTATTGATGAAACAGCTGGTCTTGGATACATGGGTGCCAATAAAGATAAGGTAAAACTTGTTGGTGGAGACTTAACTTCAGAACAGCTTGGTTTTGCATTCCCTAATGGAAGTGCACTTGTTGATGTTGTTAACCAAGGTCTTGCAGCAATGCAAGAAAGTGGAAAATTGGGAGAGATAAATGCTAAGTTCTTCTCACCTGACTTCTCTGTAACTTATGATGATATTGCGGAATGTGATGAAAATATTCCTGCGGAATATCTTCCTGAAGATTGTGAAGTATAACTTTTAAATTTTAATTAATTTAAATTTGTAATAGGCACGGAAATCCGTGCCTATTGCTTTAATATGGTAAAGAATGAAGATAAGAAATCTATTTAAACCTGAAAATTGGTGGATGCTGATATTATCAGCAATTATCGCATGGATGTTTTATATCATTGTTGTTGATCCTGAATATAATAAAGCTTTTTTCTTTATCCTTCCTGGACTTAAACTTACATTTCTATCAACAATAGCTTCATTTGTTATTGCTCTTTTTCTTGGTTTAATTTCTGGTATCGGACGTATATCAAATAATCGTATTGCAAGTACATTATCTCGGACTTACATTGAGTTCATACGCGGTGTACCAGTATTGATATTAATTTTTACTATTGCATTTGTTTTAGTTGCTAATGTAGCTGATGTTTTCAATATTAATAATGGAAACGTTCCAATGTTAGTTCGTGCCATAATTGCACTTTCTGTGTTTTATGGCGCTTATATTGCTGAAGTCTTTCGTGCTGGTATAGAATCAGTTTCACGAGGGCAGAGAGAAGGAGGAGCATCTTTAGGTTTAAATGACAGACAAGTTATGAGATTTATTGTACTACCTCAAGCATTTAGAAATATGCTCCCTGCACTAGGTAATGATTTTATTTCTATGATGAAAGATTCTTCCTTACTCTCTGTATTAGCAGTAGAAGATTTAACTTATAGAGGACGTTTATATTCTGGTAGTACTTTCAGGTTTGCTGAAACCTACCTAGTGTTGACNGTCTTGTATTTATGCATAACACTNCTTCTTTCTGCTCTTCAAAGACAATTAGAGAAAAGACTTGAAACTCAATAACACCACTGATCAAACTATTCTTCTTAATGAATACTTAAGTGTAATTAAAAACCTAAAAAATTACTCACAGCATACTGTCACGGCTTATAAAACAGATATTGATCAGTTCTATAAATTTATCAATACTAGCNGCACCACTAATCCAGAAAAGTTCCTACAAAATCTTTCAAGAAGTAATTATTCAAAAACGACGTTAAACAGAAAAATTGCATCTGTAACAGCATTTCTCAATTGGTGTTCAAAAACAAAACAAATTAATGTTCCGGATACTTCAAACCTTAAAGCACTTAAAACTGAGAAAAAACTACCCAATATCATGACGAGTAATTACATAAATACACTACTTAATGAGATACCAACTAGCACTACTAAAGAAATTAGAGATAGAGCNATTATAGAAATTTTATATTCATCAGGTTTAAGAGTCTCTGAAATTAGTAATTTGAAACTCAACGATATTAAAAAAGATTTATCTTTGCGTGTCTTAGGTAAGGGGAACAAAACTAGAATTCTCCCAATGACTAAACAGGCATACAAATACTACGAATTGTGGTTAAACAACAGGGTGAATATCACCAAATCAGATTCTGGCGACTTCCTTTTTTTAGGAATTCATGGAAATAAGATTTCAGATAGGGAAATTAGAAGAATTGTTAAACTCCGACTTGGTACTTTCCCACACAGTATTAGACATACATTTGCTACACATTTGCTTGACGGCGGTGCAGACCTTAGNGTTGTTCAGGAACTACTTGGACATACTGATCCAAGTACTACTCAAATTTATACACATGTTTCAAAAAAACAACTTAAAGAAAAATATAAAAGAACTCATCCAAGAGGTTGATTAATACNAGTTCGTGGGTATCATTTAAAAGAAATAGNCACCATATTTTTAAAGTTTCCTTGGTGAACGAAAGTTTGGAAACCGCGAGAGTAATGAATATGGGATGAAATAACCAAAGGAGAATAATGAGTACAAACATGAAAGAACTCTTGGAAGCAGGAGTTCATTTTGGTCATCAGACCCAACGCTGGAACCCTAAAATGGATAATTATATTTATGGTGATAAAAGCGGAATACATATTTTAGATCTGAGAATAACATACGAAGCAATTGCTCAAGCTGAGGAGTTTGTTCAGAAAATTGTAGCAAATAGTGGGAAAGTTCTATTTGTTGGAACAAAACCTCAAGCTCAAAATGTTATTCAAGAACAAGCAGAATCTGCAGGAATGCCGTATGTTAATCATAGGTGGCTTGGAGGAATGCTCACAAATTTTAAAACTATCATTAAAAGAGTAATCTATTTGAAAGAGTTAATTTCCTTAGAAGAATCTGGAGAAATTAACGCATATCCTAAACCAGAAAGACTAAGGATTAGAAGAGAAATTGCAAAATTAACCCGTTCAATAGGTGGTATTGTNAATTTAAGTAAGATACCTGATGCAATATTTATCGTTGATCTTATGAATGAATCTACCGCTTTAACTGAGGCTAACAAATTAGGAATTCCTGTAATTGGTTTAGCTGATTCTAATGTTGACCCTACAGGCGTAGACATAGTTATACCTGGAAATGATGATGCTATAAGATCAATTGAAGTAGTAACTTCGGCTATCGCAGAAGCATGTGCTAAAGGTGCTGGTCTTGAAGCCGTCAAGGCTGAAAAGGAGAGCGAATAATGACTATTTCTGCGAGCGATGTTAAAAAACTAAGAGATATGACTGGTGCCGGAATGATGGATGCTAAAAAAGCACTTACTGAGTCAAATTCTGATTTCGATGCCGCAGTGAAATACTTAAGGGAAAAGGGTTTAGCAGACTCAAAAAAGCGAGCAGATAAAGAGGCTAATCAAGGAACAATCGGCGATTATATTCATTACCAACAAGATAGAGCTGTATCAGGAGTGTTGGTAGAACTTGCATGTGAAACTGATTTTGTCGCTAAAAGCGAAGAATTTAAAGATTCTGCAAAACAAATAGCTATGCACATTGCTGCTATGAAACCTAACTATTTAAACATTGAAGATATACCAGATAGTAAATTAGCTGAAGAGAAAGAAATTATTGCTAAACAATCTGAAAATGAAGGTAAGCCAGCTGACGTAATAGACAAAATCGTANAAGGTAGGATTACTTCTTTTTATAAAGATAATGTTTTAAACGAGCAAATATTTTGTAATCCTGAAATATACGAGGGTAAAGTNAGCACTATGATAGAAGAGATGTCAGGAAAATTAGGCGAGAAAATCTTTATAAAGCAATTTTCTAGAGTGGAAGTAGGTTCTTAGATGACAAAGAGAGTGCTTTTAAAACTCTCTGGTGAATCATTTGCCGATACTGATTCTAACTTTGGTATATCGCCAAAGATATTAACTGATATTGCAAATCAAATCTCTAAAGCTAATGAAGAAGGTGTTCAGATAGCCGTCGTTGTTGGTGGGGGAAACTTTTTTAGAGGAGTCCAAGAATCAGCCAAAGATATGGCACAAGCTAACGCTGATTACATGGGAATGTTAGCAACAGTCATAAATGCTGTTGCCCTTAAAGATGCTCTTGATAAAAATGGGACACAAACNCGAGTCCAGTCTGCAATTACAATGACAGCAGTTGCCGAACCTTANATTAGATTAAAGGCTATTAGACATCTTGAGAAAGGAAGAATTGTAATTTTTGCAGCTGGTACGGGTAATCCATATTTTACAACTGATACAGCAGCATCACTTCGTGCAGCTGAGATAGAAGCTGATGTAGTNTTAAAATCAACACGAGTAGAAGGTGTTTTTTCNTCAGATCCTGAAACAGATGATNATGCATCATTGTTTAGTCAGATTTCTTATACTGATGTTGTTGAAAAAAAACTTGGAGTAATGGATCTTACTGCAATCACCTTATGTGAGGAAAACAATATGCCAATTAGAGTTTTCGATGGGACTAAAGGGAATAATATCTATGATGTTTTATCAGGAAAAGAATTAGGAACGTTGATAAATTAATTATGACACAAGTAATCATCACCGAAGTAGAGGNTAATATGAAAACATCCATTAATCANCTTGTTGAAGAATTTACTAAAATTAGAACTGGTAGAGCAAATCCATCTTTAGTTACCAATATTCAAGTAGATTATTATGGGACTAAAACACCTCTACAACAACTCGCCTCTATAAGTGTTCCAGATCCTAAATTACTTCTTATTCAACCTTTCGACAAAGGCTCATTTGAAGAAATAGAAAAAGCGATACAAAATTCAGATATTGGTTTGAATCCAGCTAATGATGGAGATGTAATAAGAATTCCTATACCTTCTTTATCTGAAGAAAGACGTAAAGAGCTTACTAAAGTTGCATCTAAATTTTCGGAAGATTCTAAAATTTCTATTCGTTCTCATAGGAGGTCTGGAATTGACGAATTAGGTAAAATGAAAGATGAAATTTCAGCAGATGATCTTAAAAGGTCTGAAACTCAAATTCAAGAACTAACTGATAAGTATGTTAAAAAAGTTGATGAATTACTTTCAGTTAAGCAAAATGAACTTCTCGAAGTATAGATTTAATTTTTCATCCGATGATGACGGCACTTTTTGGCCTGGAGTAATAGAGCTTCCAGTTGAAGATAAAGAAGATAATAATAAAAATTCTTCTAAATTTAATACGAATCCGAGAATTCTTACAGCTATTGGGCTCATAATATTGTTATCTGTTTTTTTTATAAATAAGAACTCTGCATATTTACTCTTAATATTCGCAGTTTTTATTTCTTCTAAAGAATGGTTTGATATGTTCGATTACGGCATTATTGTACCATATCCTTTTTTGCTTTATTCAGCAATAGCTCCTATGACAATCGTTTATTATTTTGACATATCACTTATTTATATACCTTTTTTCGTGCTTCCAATTGGTTTAATTATTTATACAGGATCTTTTGTCAATTATGGAATTTATGAAAAATTTGGAAGTATGTTTATTTTTCATACTTGGTTTAGTCTAGGGATAACTTCTGTAGTCTTTATTCTTAAAAGTAATACCTTACTTTTTACATATTTAGCTATTATCTCAATTTCACTNTCTGACACATTNGCTTATGAAATCGGTCGACGATATGGAAAAAGAAAGTTAATCGAGAACATTTCACCAAATAAAACTGTAGAAGGACTTGTTGCCGGTTTACTTTCTGGATCGATAGCAATGTATTTAAATTTAGTAATAAACACAGAAACGTCATCATTATTTGCAATACTTATAAGTTTCATCTTTATTTGTTTCGGTGTATTAGGTGATTTATTTGTTTCAAGGATTAAAAGAACATTAAGCGTTAAAGACTCCAGTACCTTATTACCAGGCCACGGAGGTTTGCTTGATCGAATAGACTCGTATTTGTTGTCCTTTCCAGTGTTACTATTGTTTTCACAGTTTTCTTATTTAATCCCGTAAGTGAGATAATAAACATATGAATGGAATTCTAACTATATTATTTTTAACCTTTTTTGTAGTTTTGCACGAATTCGGTCACTATCTATCAGCTCGTAGATCAAAAATTGCTGTATCAGAATTTTTTGTTGGTTTTGGTCCCAAGGTTTTTTCTTTTACAAAAGGAGCTACAGAATATGGNCTTAAAGCGATCCCGCTTGGTGGCTATGTAAAGATTCCTGGTATGGATGAATCAGAAGACACATCTGGTTATGAACCATCAGAGTTGTTTCACAATGCAAAGTGGACTACAAAATTTTATATAGCGATATCTGGAATACTTGTTAACTTTCTAACAGCTTGGTTAATTATTTTTGGAATCTTGTCAACTAATGGTGTAAATACCCCAACATTAGAAGTTGCTAATACAGGAGACTCACTTCAAGGGAATGCCAATGCACCTTCAGTAGAAGCAGGACTTTTACCAGGTGACACAATAGTTACTTTTTCAGGAACTACGGTAGCTACTTGGGATGAATTAGTTTCTATTATCGAAACTAATCCCGGTAAAGAGGTGTCAATTACCTATTTAAGAGGTGGTAATCTTGTCAGTTCAAATACAACATTAGAAACCAGAATTGTAAACAGTCAAGAAATTGGCTACCTAGGTGTTACACCAACTATTAAAAATGAAAAAATTGGTGTTATAACTGCTGTTAAAAATACTACTGTACTTGAGGCACAAATGACAGTAGCTGCTGTCGAAGGGATAATAACTTTGTTTAGTCCCGATAATATAAAAACATTACTTGGTACGTATACAGGTCAATCCATACCCGATGAAGTAAGACCCTTGAGNCCAATCGGATTGGCACAGGCTGGTAATCAAATAGCTGAAGATAGCTATGTAAACTTATTTAGTCTCTTAGCTTTTGTTAATATTTTTCTTGCTGTATTTAACGCATTACCTTTCATACCTCTTGATGGTGGGAGGGTTGTTTTAGCATTAGTAGAAGGTATAACTGGTAAAAANGTTTCTGATAGAAAACTCTATCCGATCGCTGCTATCGTTGTTGGCATATTTATCTTTTTAGGTATTACAGCATTTTATCTTGATATAACTCAACCAATACAATTATGATTTATCCTCGTAGAAAAACNAAACAATTATTACTCGGAAACGTAGGTATTGGTTCCGAATCAGAAGTATCAGTTCAGTCAATGACTACTACTAAAACAAGAAATACNGATGATACTCTAGAACAANTATATGCATTAGCAGCTAACGGAGCTGATATAGTTCGAGTTACTTGTAATGAACTCGAAGCTGCTGAGTCTTTGGTTAAAATCTGTACTCGTAGTCCAGTGCCGATTGTTGCGGATATTCATTTTCAGTACAAACTAGCACTTGCTGCTATAGAAGCTGGGGTACAGGGGTTAAGGCTAAANCCTGGGAACATTCGTAATGAAGATCAAATTAAACAAGTCGCTAAAGAATGTTTAAAAACTAACATACCAATAAGAATTGGAGTTAATGCAGGATCTCTTGATAAAGATTTATTAGAAAAATACGGTGAAGCAACNCCCGAAGCTCTTGTTGAGTCTGCTCTAAATGAAGTTAGATATTTAGAAGAGGTTAACTTNCATGACATTAAGATATCTGTTAAACATTCTAATGTGCCCTTGATGATTGATTCTTACAGACTTTTAGCACAAAAAGTTGATTATCCCTTGCATCTTGGTGTTACGGAAGCTGGCCCTCTTCCCGGTGGATTAATTAAATCTACTGCAGGAATTGCTACATTATTATCAGAAGGTATTGGTGACACTATAAGAATGTCACTAACTACTGATCCAGTTGAAGAAGCTAAACATGGACGACAACTCTTAGAATATCTTGGATTAAGAGANCGTAAATCTTTAGATCTTATTGCGTGCCCTAGCTGCGGTAGAGCAGAGGTAGATGTTATTAAAGTAGCATCCGACGCTCAGTCAGCTCTAGAAAATGAAGGATTGCCAATTCAGGTGGCAGTTATGGGATGTGTAGTTAATGGTCCTGGAGAAGCTAGATCTGCAGATTTAGGCATAGCTGCAGGAAAAAAAAGAGGACATTTATTTATTAAAGGTGAAGTTGTAAAAGTTGTTGATGAAAAAGACATGGTCTCAGCCTTACTTGAAGAGGGAAGACTTCTCGCTAAAGAGGGAATTGATGCAAGATTGGCTGCTGCAGATAAAAATGCAGCTTTANTAGCTAAGCAAGATGCTGAAGAACTTATGGGGATCCAAGGGGATATCAATAACTTCNAGGAAAGAACAAAAGCTGTTGTTGAGATTACTTCAAAACAAGATAAACCTAAATAAAACATTTAAGATATAAACATGGTAAAAAAGCTNACACCGATGTCCCAAGACTTTAATCAGTGGTACACAGATATTATTCAAGAAGCTCAGTTGGCTGACTACTCACCAGTTAAAGGAACAATGGTTATTAGGCCTTATGGATATGCATTATGGGAAAATATTCAATCTTATCTAGATAAAAGATTTAAAGAAACTGGGCATGAAAATGCTTACTTTCCATTGTTTATACCAAAGTCATTTATTCAAAAAGAAGCTGAACATGTTGAAGGATTTTCACCTGAACTGGCTACCGTTACACATGCCGGAGGCAAAGAATTAGAAGAACCTCTCATAGTAAGACCAACATCCGAAACAATAATTAATCACATGTTTGCAAAGTGGATAAAGAGCCATAGGGATTTACCTATGTTGATTAATCAATGGGCAAATGTTGTTAGATGGGAAATGAGAACCAGATTATTCCTAAGGACGTCAGAATTTTTATGGCAGGAAGGACATACAGCACATCAAACAAAAGAGGAAGCAACTGAAGAAGCATTAAGAATGTTAGATATTTATGAAGAATTCACTCAAAATGTAGCTGCAGTAAAAGTTATTAAAGGTACCAAATCTGAAATTGAAAAATTTGCAGGAGCAAAAGTAACTTATTCAATTGAAGCAATGATGTTAGATAAAAAAGCATTACAAGCAGGAACTTCACATGAATTAGGTCAAAANTTTTCTAAAGCTTTTGAAATTCAATATTCAGATGAAAATAATCAACTCGCGCATCCTTATCAAACTAGTTGGGGAGTGAGTACACGTTTAATAGGTATGATTATTATGGCGCATGGTGANGATAAAGGGTTGAAATTACCACCTGAAATAGCACCAACTCAAGTTGTTATTATTCCAATTATTCCAAAAAATTCTAACCCTTCTGAAATACTCGATGCTGTTAATAATATAAAAGCCTTACTAGAAGGACTTAGGGTCAAAATAGATGACAGGAGTGAAGTATCTCCAGGATTTAAATTTAATGAATGGGAGCTTAAAGGAGTGCCANTCAGAATTGAGATCGGCCCTAAAGATCTCGATAAAAACTCTGTAATAGTTGNAAGAAGAGATAAGNCTGACTCAAAAGTCGAGACCCATATTGATGAACTTAATTTAACTATTAATAATTTATTAAAAGAAATTCAAGAGAACATGTTNANTGAATCATCNAATTTTTTAAACAATAACACTTCTCATGCTGAAGATATGGATCAACTTATAAAAAAATTAAATGAAAGTGAAGGTTTCGTATCATGTTACTGGTCAGAAAATAAGGATGATGAGTTAAAAATCAAAGAATTAACAAAAGCCACTATACGTTGCTACCCACTTGATAATAATGATGNGAAGCAATCAATTAATAAAGAAAATGAGCAAGGTAAATTCGCCATTTTCTCTAAATCATATTAAAAACTTCTTTATCTTTAAACGANAATTTGTTAAAATAAAGTAGACAATTTAGCTACATTTGGTGGGTGTCATAACCCACTTTTTTTATGAACGGAGGGGAAGATGGAGTACACTTTAGTCGACATCGAAGAATCCGTTGTTGAATATTTAGCTGAAGAAAATCTTGAATTATATGATATCAATATAGTTAATTTTCCAAATATTGACAAAATTGAAATATTTATATTTACTCAAGATCAGTTAGATTACAATATTATTTCAAGAATAAANTATCAACTCCAAAGGCATTTTGAAATATTTAATCTACACAAAGGTGAATACGAATTAATTATTTCTTCACCGGGTATCGAACGAAGTTTAAAAACTAAAAGACATTTCGAATTAGCTCAGGAAGAAAATATAAAAGTTAAAGTTTACGATCCTGTAAACAGTGTTTATACCTTTTCAGGTAAGTTAACAAATGTGAACGATGAATTTATATCAATTTCTTTAGAAGATGAAAAAAATATAGATTTACATTTTGAAAACATTAAGAGAGCAAAAATACAATTTGATAAATTTAAACAGAAAGTTAATTAATAGAGGTAAATTATGAAATTAGGTGGCGATATAAAACAAGCTATAGAATCTTTAGCGCTTGATAAGGGTGTTACTGTCGATAGCATGTATGAAGCATTAGTATCTGCTTTTAGATCAGCTTATATGAGGATTGAAGGAGCTGCAGAAGAAGCAAGGGTTACACTGGATCCGGATTCAGGTGATGTAACAGTTTATGCACAAGAGCTTGATAATGAAGGAAATGTGCTCAAAGAATGGGAAGCTGATATAAGTGATTCCGATTTTGGAAGAATTGCTGCACAATCATTTAAGCAAATGATGACTACTAAAGTTAGAGATGCAAAAAGAGCAACTGTACTTGATGCNTATATTGGAAGAGAAGGGGAGTTGATTACGGGAATAGTTACTCAATTCGATTCTAGATTTAATCAAACAATAATAGACTTACAAGATGCTGAAGCTGTCATCCCTTCTAGCGAAAGGATTCCTTTTGAAAGACTAGAAAGAGGAAATAGGATTAAAGCTTTAATTACAGAAGTAAGAGAAGATGCAAAGGGAATACCAATTATTATTAGCAGAAATAGACCTGAATTTATTCAGAGAATGCTTGAATTAGAAGTTCCAGAACTTAATGATGGAACTGTTGAGCTTAGAGCTATTGCAAGAGAAGCTGGAAGTCGTACGAAAATTGCTGTATTTTCAAATGATCCTAATGTTGACCCTAAAGGAGCATGTGTTGGTTCACGTGGCTCAAGAGTTAGACAAATAGTAAACGAACTAAAAGGTGAGAAATTAGATGTAGTGGAGTGGAGAGAAGATAAAGTACGTTTTATTATTGAAGCATTAGGACCTGCTGATATTGAACTTGTAGATATTGATGAACATACTAAAAGTGCAAAAGTAACAGTAAAAGACAATCAATTATCACTAGCTATAGGTAAAGAAGGTCAAAATGCTCGGTTAGCAGCAAAATTAACCGGTTATAAAATAGATATAGAAGGTCTTGGAGATTCTCCAGTAATTGAAGAAGTACAGGAAGAATCTAAACAAGAGGAAGAATAATGGCAAAAAAGCGAATTCATCAAATCGCTAAAGAACTAGATGTNGCTTCTGCTGACATATTATTTCTAGCTAAAGAATTAGNTTTAGAAGTAAAAACAGCTTCATCTGGATTAACTCCCGAAGAAGAAGAGTTAGTAGTGCTTTCTTTTAATGAAACTAAAGATAATGAAAATNCTACTAACAATGACGTAGTAAGTACATCTGATTCTACTTCTGATGTTGAAGATAAGCCACAAGAGGTTGAAGAAAAAGCTGACCCAGTTGAAGACGCTGAGGATGAGACAGAACCATCTGTAGATGTAGAAGTATCAGATAATATTCAAATTATTGAAATTCCATCAAAATCTACTCCTGAAGAACTTTCTGAACTAATTAATGTTGACGCCACACAAATAGTTGGTGACTTAATGAATTTAGGAATCATGCAATCTATGACTTCTGAATTAAATGACGATGAAATAGAAAAATTACTTGAGAAATATGATTTAATCCCTGAAATTATTGAAAAGGTAGAAGTTAAAAGATCTGAAATTCTTCAACTAGAAGAATTTAGTGACACNGATGAAGAATTAGTTGTTAGATCTCCAATTATTACTGTTATGGGTCACGTAGATCACGGTAAAACAAGCTTATTAGATTACATTAGAAATGAAAAAGTTGCTGATGGTGAAGCCGGCGGAATTACGCAACATGTAGGAGCTTATAAAGTTGATACGGGCGAATTAGGAATTACATTTATAGATACTCCTGGTCATGAAGCTTTTACNCAAATGAGAGCAAGAGGAGCAAACGTTACTGATATAGTCGTTTTAGTTGTTGCAGCAGACGATGGAATAATGCCTCAAACTATCGAAGCCATTAATCACTCAAAAGCTGCAGGAGTACCCATTGTTGTAGCTGTAAATAAATGTGATCTACCTGATGCCAACCCTGCATTAGTAAAAGCGGATTTAACAAAGTATGAAATTATCGCAGAAGACCTTGGTGGAGACACTCCAGTAGTTGAAGTTTCAGCATTAAAAGGAGATGGTATTGATGACTTACTGGAAACTTTATCATTAGTCGCTGAAATTGAAGAACTTAAATCTAATCCAAACGCTAATGCATCTGGATATATTATCGAATCAAGAATGGAAGTTGGCCGTGGCAATGTTGCAACAGTTGTAGTTACTAGAGGTACATTAAAGCAAGGTGATTTTCTTTATGCAGGGGGAGCTTTCTGTAGAATCAAATCCATGTTTGACCATACGAATAAGATTTTAAAAAAAGTAATTCCTGGTTCACCCGTTGACATTATTGGTTGGGATGAGTCCCCGAATTCTGGAGATCAATTTGTAGTTGTTAAAANTCAAAAAGAAGCTAAATCAAAAGCAGAAGAGAACAAAACACTTCTTAAAGATTTTGATAGTTCCGCATACACAGTTCAATCTAGGGTTTCTGAAATGATGAAACTTCTTCAAGAAGGAGAACTTAACACAATAAATATTATTTTGAAAGCGGACACAAATGGTTCAGTCGAAGCTATTAAAGATGGTTTNATGAAGTTGTCATCTGATGAAGTACAAATACAAATTGTACATTCTGCCGTTGGTGGTATTGTTTTGTCAGATGTAGATTTAGCCGGGGCTACAAGTTCACTAATTGTTGGTTTTAATGTAAGACCTGATAGTCAAGCTAGGAACATGGCACAAAGTAAAGGTATAGATGTAAGAACCTACCAAATAATTTATGAATTACTAGATGACATAACAGAAGCTTTACAGGGTGAGATGACAATTAAAACTGAAGAAGCTGTCATAGGCATGGTTGATGTAAGAACTACATTTAGAGCACCAAAGGTTGGCGTTGTTGCAGGATCTATTGTCACAGAAGGTCGTGTTGAAATAGATAGTAAAGCAAGACTTTTAAGAGATGGAGTTGTAATTTATGAAGGAACGGTTACTTCTCTGAGAAGATTTAAAGATAATGTTGAAAAAGTACTTGAAGGTTTAGAGTGCGGTATTGGCTTAACTGATTATAAAGANATTAAAGAAGGCGATGTAATCGAAATACTTGGTGAAGTCGAAATAAAATAATCATGAATAAACAAACTCGAGGAGGAAGAATTAATAGGATTAATCCGCTCATTCACCAGATTATTTCCTCTGAATTACTACGCAGTTCAAATCCTAATTTAAACAAAGCTACAGTTACGCATGTCGCAACTTCACCAGATCTAAAACGATGCACTATATACGTTTCTTCTCTAGAAAATGCNAAAGGCACTCTTTCTAAAGCTTTAGATAAAAACCGTGGAAAAATTCAAAAAGAATTAGGTAATCAACTAACCACTAAGTTTATTCCTAAGATTCAATTTGAAATAGATTCCAGTTTCGAAAATGCTGATAAAATTAACGAATTAATTTATAAAATCAATGAATAATAATTTTAAAGATCATTTTTATGAAACCCCAATACTTATAACAGGGCATATTAATCCAGATGGAGATGCCATCGGTTCAGCTCTAGCTTTAAAACTCTTGCTTACATCTATGAATATTGAAGCAACGGTTTCATTCGACATCACTGGAGACTTGCCAAGTAATCTTGATCATCTACCTTATAAATTAATAACTACTCCTTCTGAGAAAAGATATAAGACCGTATTCGTTTTTGATTGTGGTAATTCTTCGAGACTTGGAAGCCTTGAACCATTAGTACTTAATTCAGAAAAGGTTGTAGTTGTTGATCACCACATAGATCCTACATTTGGTGATTTACAGATGATTGACCCAAACGCTGCAAGTACTACACAAGTTCTTTATAGAATTTTTAAAGATGAAGAATTGGAAATTAGTAAAGAAATTGCAGATTGTTTAATGACTGGGTTAATTACAGACACGGGTAGGTTTCAATACTCGAATACTGATGCGGAAGTATTTACAATTGCAGCTGATCTCATGTCGTTAGGCGCAAATTTAAGTCTGATAAGTGAAAAAATATATGGTTCAATAGAGTTAAATGCACTTAAATTACAAAGCGCAGTTATTGATCGCCTGGAATTAGATCAAGATCTAAGATTTATTTATTCTATTGTTTATCAAGATGATTATAAAAAATTTAATACAACATCTTCAGAAACAGATTCATTAATCGATGTTGTAAGACTTGCTAAAGAATCTAATATCGCATTGCTTTTAAAGGAACAAAATGATGGAACCTTTAAGGGTAGCTTACGTTCAAGAACAGATTTTAATGTTCAACAACTAGCATCATTTTTTGATGGAGGTGGCCACAAGGCTGCAAGTGGTTTTTCTAGTAATCTATCCATCGATGAAATTATTAAAAATGTTAAAAATGAAATTAGAAAACAGATCTAACTTTTATTTAATCAATAAGCCTAAAACCTGGACTTCACAAGACCTTTGTTCCAAATTCAAATACCTTTATAAGTTTAAAAAAGTTGGTCATGCAGGGACTTTAGATCCAAATGCTGAAGGTTTAATGCTTCTTGCTACTGATAAATATACAAAACTTTTCAATTACACAAAGGAGACTGATAAAACATATAAAGTTTCAACTTTATTTGGCTACTCTTCAGATTCTATAGATACTGATACAGATGTAAATAAAAATGAAGATGTATCACTTAATGATCATCTCGAGGAGTTAAATAAATCTATGAATACCTTTTTAGGATCATCCATGCAGAAACCTCCGATGTACTCTGCAGTCAAAGTTGATGGGAAACGTTTATATAAATACGCCAGGCAAGGTAAGGAAGTTGATATTCCTGATAGGGAAATACATATAAGTAAATTTGAACTTTTAGATATAGATGGACCAAAAGCAGAATTCTTAATTACAGTAAGCAAAGGCACCTATATAAGATCTTTAATACTTGATCTTGCAGTAAAACTAAACACTACAGCTGTAGTAACGGAAATATTTAGAACTAATATTGGTAAGTTAAGTATCGAATATCCAGAATACATTAGAGATATAAANACATTAGAAAGCACCACTGAACCAGTAAGTATTCATTGGAGTAAGATATTAGACCTTCCTGTTCTCGAAATTGATGATTTAATTTATAAAAAAATAATACACGGNGAACTCCTTGATAAAAGTATGTTTTCTCATGACAAACTCACAGTTATTGATTACAAAAATAATATAGCTGCACTGTATACTCCATTTAACAAAAATTACTTTAAACCGGAAAAAGTTCTTTTATGAAAGTCTATGAAAATTTTAAAACGGAAGATTTTATTGATTCAACTGAAATCGTTACGTCTATAGGAGGTTTTGATGGAATACATCTAGGGCACCAAGCTTTATTTAAGAAAGCTTATGAAACTTCTAATGGCAATTTTCAAATAGTGACTTTTAATGAAATTCCTAAAATCTACTTTAATAATGNTTTGAAACCAATACTAAGCCAANAACAAAGAACTCAATTTTTTGAAGAGCAAAACCCTAAGAATATAGTTTATCTTGATTTCCANTCTGTTAATAGCATGAACGCTTTAGACTTCTGTAAATTTCTTCAAAATAATCTTAAAACTACAAAACTTGTTATTGGTAAAGATTTTAAGTTTGGAAACAAAAGAGTNGGAGATGTGAATACCTTAATAGATTATTTTGGAGAAAATAACGTAATTTTACTTCATGATTATCTAATCTCATCCGAAAAAGTCTCAACAACAAAAATTAGATTATTTTATTCACAAGGANATATTAAAAATGCTGAAAAGTACCTTGGTCGNCCAATCTCTTACCGAGGNATAGTCGTGAAAGGTAAGCAACTTGGGTCTACTATTGGTATTCCAACAGCCAATATAGAACTAAATCAACAAACTGAATTGCCAAGATTTGGAGTTTATGCTGTAAAAATTAATGTAAATAGTCAAGTTTACCTAGGTTGCATGAATATTGGCATAAATCCAACTGTAGACAGTAATGGTCAAACAAAGATTGAAATACATATATTAGATTTTGATAAAAACATATANNATCAACAAGTTTCATTCGAATTAATNGATTTCATACGAGATGAAAAGAAATTTAATTCTGTAGAGGAACTTAAATTACAGATAACTACAGATATTGCTGAAATAAAGAATAACTTTTAATTACAACATTAGATTTAGTGGGTACTATTATTATCTCGAATGAATACTAAAGAAAATATAATTAAAGAATATGGCAAATCAGATACTGATACAGGATCAACTGAAGTTCAGATTGCCTTATTAAGTGAAAGAATTAGTCATTTGACCGATCACTTAAAAGAACATAAAAAAGACCACCACACAAGAAGAGGTCTTCTTATGTTAGTTGGAAAAAGAAAAAGACTGCTTCAATATCTCCAAAATCAAGATGTCACGAGATACCGTTCTTTAATTGAAAAACTAGGTATTAGAAGATAAATAAATAAATAAATAAATAAACATAAGACAAAGAGTTGTTAATTGGGAGCTTTTAAAGAAGGCTGACAATTAATAACCTCTGTCTAGAAAAGAGGATATATGTCCGTAACTAATGTCACCTGTGAAATTGGTGGTAAGACTATAAAATTCGAAACCGGAAAACTTGCATTACAAGCACCAGGTGCTGTAGTTGCTACATCTGGAGATACAAACGTTTTAGTAACAACTGTTGCTAACAAAACTGTAAGAGAGGGGATAGACTTTTTCCCATTAACAGTAGATGTTGAAGAACGTATGTATGCTGCAGGAAAAATTCCTGGTGGATTCTTCAGAAGAGAAGGAAGACAAACAGAAAAAGCTATTTTAGCTTGTAGATTGATCGATAGGCCTTTGAGACCNTCATTTGCTGATGGTTTCCGATGCGAAACACAAATTATCGCAACTGTACTTAGTGTAGATAATGAAAATGAATATGATATTCTTTCATTAAATGCAGCATCTTTAGGACTACAGTTAGCTGGTGTTCCACTAGANTCACCTGTTGGTGCTGTGAGAATGTCTCTCATTAATGATAACTGGGTAGTACAGGCTACAAATTCAGAACAAGAGGATTCTATTTTNGACATGGTTGTTGCAGGTAAGTTAAATGCAAACAATGAAATTGACATAGTAATGGTTGAAGCGGGAGCAACAGATGATTCATTTGAAAAAATTGATGCTGGAAGCGTAGCACCATCAGAGAACATAGTTGCTGATGGAATTGACATGTCTAAAGAATATATTGCAACGTTAATAAATGCTCAAAAAGAATTAGTNGCTATGAACGATGTTCCAGTAGTTGAATGGCCGTTAGTTGAAGATTACTCATCAGACCTTAAAGAGAGTATTGACACTTCCTATAAAACAAAAGTTGAGGAAGTAATGGCTATCACAGACAGATCTGAGAGAAGTGAGAAACAATCTGCTCTTCAAGATCAGGTCGTTGATGAATTCTTAAATGATGATGGAGACAACTCTAAAGCTATTAAATTAGCATTCAAGTCACTAGTTAAATCAGTCGTTAGAGATAGAGTTATAGCTGGTGGTCCAAGGTTAGATGGAAGAACACCAACAGATATTAGAAATATTTCTGCTGAAATAAATCTTCTTCCAATGGTACATGGTTCTTCATTATTTTTACGTGGTGAAACACAAGTATTAAATGTCACAACATTGGGAATGGGTCGACTTGAACAAATGCTTGATACAATTGACACAGTCACATCGAAAAGATATATGCATCATTATAACTTCCCACCTTATTCAACTGGTGAGGCATACATGATGAGAGGACCAAAAAGAAGAGAAATTGGTCATGGTGCCCTTGCTGAAAAAGCTATGGTTCCTGTTATCCCAGGTAAGGTTGACTTTCCATATACTATTCGTGTAGTCAGTGAAGCTATTTCCTCTAACGGATCTACTTCACAAGCTTCTGTGTGTGCATCTAGCCTTTCATTAATGGCTGCAGGTGTCCCAATTAGGGAGCATGTTGCAGGAATAGCCATGGGTCTTATTTCAAAAGATAGTAATTATGTAACCTTAACTGACATATTAGGAGCTGAAGATGCTCTTGGAGACATGGACTTCAAAGTTGCAGGCACTAGAGGTGTTATTACAGCATTACAATTAGATATGAAGATTGAAGGGTTGCCTTCAGATGTTTTAAGAAAAGCATTGAATCAAGCTATGGATGCTCGTCATCACATCTTAGATGTCATGGAAGATACAATCTCTCAACCTGCAGAGAAACTATCGGGTAATGCTCCAAGGTTGGAAACAGTTGAATTACCTAAGGATAAAATTGGTGAAGTAATTGGACCAAAAGGTAAAAATATCAGAAAAATTGAAGAAGAGACCGGAGTTAGTGTCGAAATCGATGATGATGGAATCTTAACACTTGGCTCTACTGAAGAAGATGGTCTTGCAGCAGCTAAAGAAATGGTTATGTTGATTATTGATCCACCTGAAGTCGAAGTTGACACAGATTATGATGGAGAAGTCGTAAGTATTGCTACTTACGGTGCATTCATTAATATTCTTCCAGGTAGAGATGGACTTTTACACATTTCCAAATTTCACTCAGAGAAGAGAGTTTCAAATCCTGAAAACATCTTGTCTGCAGGAGATAAGATTAAAGTTCATGTCGATTCAATCGAAAATGGCAAAATAAGTTTATCTCTATTAGAAGATCTTGAGATTCCTGAAGAATCTGTAGATAAAGGTGGTTCTAGAAAAGACTCTAAAAGACCTGACAACAGACGTCGTAATGACCGTCCTAACAATAGGAATCGTAATGATAAACCTAGGGATGAAAAGCCAAGTAATGATTCCCCTAAGAGAAAAAGAGTNTCTTTTGANGATGACTTCGAAAAGGGAATTTAATTACTTACGATTTGAAGTNAGGTTAATAGGACTTGTTGACTCTGTAGTTATATAAGCATCTGGATTAATAGAAGAAACAATATTAAGGACTTGTTTTGCTTTTTTTCTAGGTGCTACACACCATGCAATACTAACTTCACCATCGCGTCCTTCACCACTAATAACTGTAACTCCAAAACCTTGTGAACGAAGTTCATCTGCTACTAATTTACTATCTTCATCTTCAGGAGAGAAGATTCTTATAACAACATCTCCTATCGCAATTGAAGATTCAATGTATGAACCTACAATAGTTCCTGATGCAAAACCTAATGCATACCCGGCTACTAGAAAGGGACTATCTAAATCTTTTATAACCTGGGAAATTGCAACAACCCAAATTGCTGATTCGATGAATCCAAGTGCTGCACCAAAGGTAGGTCTACCTTTATTTACATATAGCATTCTTAANGTTCCTAAGGTTTGATCAAGAAGCCTAAGAAGAAAAATTGAGGCAACTGCTAAAAATATGTCCATCAAGCTATTGTATTGCTTTTACCATTTCATCGTAAACTTTTTTCATCTTATTATGAGTTTCGGTAACAAGTTGTTCGATATTGTCTTTGTTGTACTTACTAATATCTATTGGTTCCAATGTTTTAATCATGGCCTTACCGCTTGTCATGAATTTTCTTCCTCTTGGCCAAATATCTCCTGTACCTGCAATTACTACNGGTAAGATNGGCACNCCATTATCCAGAGCAATATGAAATGCTCCACTTTTGAACTTTCTAAAATCATCTTTTGGGACCCTTGTTCCTTGTGGNTANACCATAAGAGACCANCCCTTTTCGAAAATTATTTTTGCTTGTTTATTAATAGACACTCTGTCGTTTGGGTTTGTTCTATCAACTTTTATAAAATTAAATGCTTTTGCTGCNGTTCTGAAAAATGGTAATTTNTAAACTTCTTTCTTTGCCATAAAAACCCATTTAATTTTAAGATATTTAAATTCCATCATTGGATCTAAATTGGATAAATGGTTGGAAATAACTACATATGGCTGATTAGTTTTATATTCAGTAGTTTTAATAAGATCAAGTTTTGCTCTAGCAGCCCACATCCACGGATTGCACCAACTGCGTGCTATGTAATATTTAACTTTNGCATATTTAGCAAAGAGACCTATGAACCAGATNCTATAAGCTACTGGAATAGTGTATATAGCCATGACAAAAAGGTTTATCCAGGTAAGGAGTTTATTTTTGAACATCTAACTTATACTATATTGATTATTAGCAGAAAAGAAATTATGATACAGAAAAATATATTAAGAAGTAACCTTTCAAACCATAATCTTTACAAGATTGAACTTTCTAAAAAAATAGAATCTTTTTTTAATGAATTAATAAAGGGTTATGTTGTATGCACATATGTTCCAATAGAATCTGAAGTAAATATTCTTCCTTTATTAAAGGATATAGATATTTTAAATACTACTTTTATGAATNATGGAAATTTACAAATATGTAGCTATAAAGAACCTCTGATTAAAAAAAAGAATGGAATTCTTGAGCCTCAAAACCCAGACATTAAAAATGATACAGAAGTTTTCATAGTTCCAGGTTTAGGGTTTACAAAATCAGGTTCACGATTAGGAAGGGGTAGTGGTCATTATGACAAATTATTATATAAAAACCCATCAGTATTAAAAATTGGAGTCTGTCATGATTTTCAAATAGTTGACTATATTCCCGAAGAAGAACATGATATATCTATGGATTATGTTTTCACAGATAAAAATTATTACAAATCAGCAATATAGTATTCTAATTATATGGATTTAAGCATAAACGTAGGATATTTNGGACCTCATATTTCAGATGATGATCAACTCATTAAAAAATTAGATGAAATGGGGTTTGCATGTATATGGACTGCTGAGGCGTATGGTTATGATGCTGTCACTCCGCTAGCTTATTTTTCTGCAATTACTAATAATATAAATATAGGCTCAGGAATTATGCAGATACCAGGTAGAACTCCTGCAATGACTGCCATGACTGCAATAACCCTCGATAAGCTTTCATCTGGAAGATTTAGACTTGGACTTGGAGTATCTGGTCCACAAGTTGTAGAAGGGTGGCATGGACAACCCTATACAAAACCACTATCTAGAACAAGAGAGTATATACAGATAATTAGAGAAATATTTCAGAGAGAAAACAAGGTAAGTTTTGATGGTGAATTTTATAACCTTCCGTACAATGGTCCTGATTCCTTAAATCTTGGCAAGCCACTAAAACTCATTGAGCCACCATTAAGAAANAATATACCTATTTACTTAGCGGCTATAGGACCAAAAAATATTGAANTATCTGCTGAAGTAGCTGATGGTTGGTTGCCATTCATGTATTCACCAACTAAAGGTGACACAGTATTTGAAGAGTATCTTAAAAAAGGATTTAAGAAATCGGGAGATTCCGACAAAGAAAAAGGATTTAACATTGTTGCTACAGTTTTTGCTAGATTATGTGAAGAACATGAAGTTGANGANTATTTAAGACCAGCAAGAACAACCTACACTTTATATGTTGGAGGTATGGGTGCTAAAGATAAAAATTTCTATTTCAATCTTATGTGCGAGTATGGATATGAAGAAATTGCTACTGAAATCCANAATTTATATTTATCTGGTAAGAAACAAGAAGCTGAGGAGNTATTTCCTGAAGACCTACTTAGAGATTTAACCCTTGTTGGTACCAAAAAGGACATTGAAGAAAAATTAAATCATTGGAAAGATTCTAAAGTCACGGAGTTGTCNCTNTCACTTCCAATTGATATTCCAACATTAGAATTTATCAAAGAAATAAATTGAAAATCCTTCTCCTGTCTTTTTATGACCTTGGAAAACAGCCAAAGATAATTTCNGAGCTGTATCAAAAACTTAATAATGGTACAAACGAAATTGATATTGTGGATTATTCTGTTGAAGAAAAATCTATAAAGTTAAATGATTATGATGCTCTNGGTGTTTATGCTTCAATGCATACAGCTTCTGTNCTTGCAGAAGAATACTTACGTCATAAAGAATTACCAAGTAAGTTATTTGTTTTTGGTCTCTATGCAAAAGTGTTCACAGAAATATTTCATAACTTNGAAATAATTCAAAATTTAGACAATGGAGATTTGGAATCCTTATTAAATGTNCAACTTAATGGTGAATACTCTTTCAAGCATTCAGTGCCAGATAGAACAGTTCTCCCTTCGATAACTGATTATTCTCACATTGTCGATGGTTCAAATAATCTAATAGCAGGCTCAGTAGAGACTACTTATGGATGTAAACATGAATGCACCCACTGCCCAGTACCTATTGAATTTAATGGAACATTCAAAACATTTGGTACAGATAAAATTTTAAAAGACGTATCTAACCAGGTAGAAGCAGGTGCAAAGCATATTTCTTTTAATGATCCAGATTTCTTTAATGGACCTAAACATGCCTTGAAAATATTAAAGGCTCTAAATAATGAGCATCCAGAAATAACATATGATTCAACTATCAAAGTAGAGCATATTCTAAAATATCCTGATTATTTTAAAGAACTTAAAAACCTTAAGATGCTTTTTGTCATTTCTGCATTCGAAACAACTAATGATNAGGTTCTTAATATTTTAAAGAAAAATCATACATCATCTGATTTAAATAATGCTGTTGAATTGTCTCTTTCAAATAGTATTGACATAAGACCTACTTGGATGCCATTTTCCCCATGGACAAAAAAACAAGATTTACCAAATATTATCAGACTGATTGAAGAATATAAACTTAGGGAAACAGTAGATCCAATTCAACTTACTATTAAATTACTGGTCCCTAAGAACTCTTTAATACTNAATAATCCTGAAATTGATAACTACTTAGAGGAATACGATCCAGCATCGTTTTCATATTCATGGAAGTATAAGTCTCCCGATATGGATAAACTNCAAATTGATTTATTCACTTATGTCCTNCANAATGAGTCNTTGGATGAGTATGCACAATATCTTGGGATAGTAAAAATTATAGAACAACATACCGAACAGAATCTTCTTGAATCTGGAGACTACAATCAAAGAATAGTTCCTAAACTTTCAGAAACATGGTTCTGCTGTTCTGANCCTAATAAAATTCAATTAGAAAGAATAAAATCAAACAAGGCCTTAATATGAGNAAAGTCTCTGATGAAGAATTAAATGTAGCTACTTGGAAAATACCNAGTCCTTTAGCAATAATAGGCTCTGGNAGTCNGGGTGAGTATAANGGNATGACTGCAAGTTGGATTACCCAAATAAATATGGANCCTTTACTTATTGNNGTTGGAATTGATAATAAAAGTTTTACTCATAAACTNATGACAAAAAACGATTTCTTTTCTATTAATCTTTTTTCTTCAAATTACACAAAAGTTTTTGTTAAATTTTCAAAACCAGCTGTTTATTCGGAAGGTTATTTAAATAAGGAACCAATAACTTTAACCCAAAACAAGGTTCCTATATTTGATAATGCTATAGTTTGGTTTGAACTTCAAAAGGTGAACGTAGAAGATTTTGGAACTCATTCATTGTACACAGGAAAAGTTATAGATTGTAAAACAATTGAAACTGAAGATAGAGTTGCTTATATGGGTGACACTAGGATGAAGTATGGTGGAGTACCAAGAGGTGGTCACTAGTTAACAATAATTTAATATACAAAAATTTGCGTATATCTTAAAAATGATATCCTTTATACAAACAGATTGGATAAAATATGAAAATTAAAATTGGAGATAAAATATCAGAACTATCGCTACCAAATATAGATGGAACTGAGTTTGATTTACTAAAAATACAAGGTAAAAAGGCTTTAATTTCCTTTTACAGGTACTCTTCTTGTCCATTTTGTCATTTACGTATCAATGAAACAATAAATAATAAAAGTAATTTTGGTGAAGGTTTTGAAACTATTGCTATATTTAATTGCACACTTGAAAGTCTTCAAAAGTCATCTTCAAAACATGAAACATCAATTTATATCCTCGCCGATGAGAATAGAGAATATTTTGACAAGTACAGTGTTCAAAAAAGTGGAATTGGAGTATTTGTTGGTTCAGTAATTGGAATTTTCAGATTCATGAAGGCTATTTTTATAAAAGGATTCAATCCTTTAAAGAGTTTGAGTGGAGCATTCACTGGTATGCCAGTTGATATTTTAGTTAATAAAGACGGAATTGTAGAGCAAGTTAAGTATGGTAAAACTACAATTGATCATATTCCAATGCGGGAAATAATTGAATTTTCAAAATAATATAATTATTTTTAACACATGATTTTATATTTTTATGTAAAATTTCATTAAATATTTATGAAAAAATTTAGATACCTTTTAATATCATATATCTCTATCTTCATATTGTTTCCCTTAATTCGTTTAATTAATAAAAAATTTTATGATAAGAACATTCTTCCACAGGTTATTAATTCATCATGTAACTCGAAGCCAATTGATTATCAACGAAAAAAAATTATACCTCAAGCAAAAGGTTTGGTGCTTGAAATTGGCATAGGGCCAGGCTCTAATCTAAAACATTATGAACAAAACAATGTAAAAAAAATTATCGGCGTTGACCCATCTTCAGAACTCAATAAGATTGCAATAAAAAGGGCTGAAAAACATAATTTAACTGTAGAATTTTTGATAGAGTCTGCCGATAATTTATCAGTGCCTGATAATTCCATAGATACGGTTGTTAGTACATACGCATTATGCTCTATTCCCAATCCGTCTATGACATTAAAAGAAATCCATAGGGTATTAAAACCAACAGGAAGATTCATTTTTAGCGAACATGGTTTAGCTCCAGATACTTCAGTTTCTTTTATACAAAATGGTATAGACTTTTTTTACCCAAAGATTGCTGGAGGATGTCATGTAAACAGAGACATAGAGAGCTTACTTACACAAAATTCATTTAAAATAGAAAAACTAGAAAATATTTATCTTCCTGGAACCCAGAAATTCCTTGGTTACAATTCTTGGGGGAGTGTTTCGATTTAAAATAGAGTCAGAATAGCATTAACACACTCATCAGGCTTGTCTTCTTGTAAAAAATGCCCAGCATCTTTTATTTCAATGTGCTTTAGATTCTTTGCGCCAGGCACATATTTTATAAAAGAGTTTTCAACTCCTTTAAAAATATGATCTTTATCACTAAATGCACATAAGAAAGGTTTGTCCCACTGTTTAAGAACTTCCCATGCTTGTACATTGTGCTCATAGCTTGGATTATCAACAGAATCTGGAACTAGTAATGGAAATTGTCTTGCAGCTTCTTTGTAAGAATCATCTGGAAAAGGAGAATTATAAGCATCTATTGTCTCTTGAGACATTTCACTCACACTTCCTCCTTTAACTACACCGCCAATATGAAAATTTTCAACTGTTTGTGAATAATTTTTCCAAGATTCAAAAGCTTCACCTAATGGCGTTTTTCCTGTTGGTAACCCTGTATTTGACATCACAATATTATCAAATCTATTCAAATTATTTACCACAAGTCTTAAACCGATCAGGCCACCCCAGTCTTGTCCGAAAATTGTAATATTGTTCAAATCTAGTTTATTTAGCCATGTATCCATCCAACTGACATATTTTTCATACGTGTAACCTTCTCTTTGAGATAGTTTATCTGATTTTCCAAAACCAGGTAAATCAGGAACTACTACTCTCAATCCATTATTTACAAGTTGATCTATAAAATTTCTATATAAATATCCCCATGTTGGCTCTCCATGTAGAAGTAATACAGTATTTTTATTTTTAGATCCTTCATCTACATAGTGAATATTTATA
>NHIM01000012.1 GCA_002169845.1 Acidimicrobiaceae bacterium TMED189
ACAATAACCATATTAAGCTAAACTTAATATCCTTATGAAATTTAGCAACAAATCTAAAATAATTGTTTACCTGATTACAGTCTTTTTTGCCAGTTATATTGGATACGTTCTTGGTAATGCTTTCTGTGTTTCTGATTGTTTAACAGACATTCTTTTAAATATACTAGTTTCCAATACAGTTGCATTGGGGGGAGTTTTTATTCTCGTTAACTTATCTGAGAAATCTATTACTGAATGGAATCAAATGTCTAGTGAGGAAGAATAGTTAATTGCCTCAATTATAGATTCCACTTCTTTGTTATCTACATCTTGATGGAAGACTAATCTAATAACATCTTTTTTAATATATCCTGAAATTATATTATTTTCCTCTAATTTTTTCCTAAAAATTTCAGCAGACTCAGATTCTTCAAATGCGAAAAATAGCATGTTCGTTTCTTTATATGTAACTGTATGAAAAGCTCTATTAACCTTTTCAATTGAGTTATTTACTAATGCTGCTTTCTTNTGNTCTTGAACTAGATTGTTTCTATTTTCTATCGCATACCTTGCTGCAGAGGCGATAATCCCAACTTGTCTCATTCCTCCCCCGAGTTTCTTTCGAAACTCTCTTGCTTCATTAATAAAATCTTTATTGCCCATAAGCATCGACCCTACTGGTGCACCCAAACCTTTAGAGAAACAAAAAGTTAGACTGTCACAATATTCACCATATTTAATTGAGCCTGGTTCAGTAAGAATTGAGTGCCAAATCCTAGCACCATCAACATGGAATTTTAATTCATTAGATTTAGATATTTTTGATAATGTTTGGATGTNTTCAAATGGAATAATNCTTCCTCCAGATGCCAAGTGTGTATTCTCTGTTGCTAACACTTTTATTAAAGGTTTATTGATTTTAGATTCATTTATTGTGTCTAAAAGATTCTCTAAATCATAAATTCCATCTTTACTTTTGATATCTCTAAATTGTGTTCTAGATAAAAAAGCTGCTGCACCGTGTTCATAATTTTTAATATGTGAATCTTTTGTTGTAATAACCTCTTCACCAGGATTTGTATGAATTAATAGTGAAATCTGATTACCCATTAAACCTGAAGTTACAAATAAACCATCNTCAAATCCCATCAATTCAGAACAATATTCTTCAAGGCTATTTACAGTTGGATCTTCTTTGTATTCATCATCACCAAATTCTGCTTCGAGTACTTTTTGTAACATTTCTTTAGATGGTTTTGTTACCGTGTCTGAACGTAAATCAATCATTATTGTATATTATCATCAAAAAAACTTTGCATATTTTTCATAGCTTGTCTAATTCTTTGTTTGTTTTCAACAAGAGCAATTCGTATAAAACCCTCTCCTTCATTACCAAATCCAATTCCGGGAGATATTGCGACATTAGATTTTTTTAAAATTTCAAGTGAGAACTCCATAGATTTTTCCTTGTAAAAATTAGGTATCTTTGCCCACACAAACATTGTGGCGTTTGACTTATAAACATCNAAACCAAAATCTTCTAAATTTTCGACTACTAACAATCTCCTTTCTTTATAGGTCTCGGATACTTCTTTGGGATAATTGTCTAACTCATTAATTGCAACTGTAGATGCTATTTGAATTGGCTGGAATGTCCCATAATCAATATACGACTTTAATTTAGTTAAACTTTGTATTGCTTCTTTGTTCCCGAGGGCAAATCCTACTCTCCACCCAGCCATTGAGTATCCTTTTGTTAGTGAGTACAATTCGATAGAGTTTGTAAGTTCTCTATCTGAATAAAGAAGCGACGGAGGTCTTTGTCCNTCAAANAAAACGTCTGAGTAAGCAAAATCATTAACTATTAAAAAGTTATGTGCTCTAGCAAGTAAAACTAGCCTATCGTAGAATTCTTGGGTTACTGTCAAGGTTGTTGGATTATGTGGAAAAGAGATTAAAACANCTTTTATCTTTGTGGTGTTAAGAATTTCTGTAAGATTATCTAAGAACTGATCCGTATCTAGGCATTTAATTTTGATNGTTGCACCTCCCGCAATTAGAGGAGCGAAGTGATGTATTGGGTAGCTTGGATCTGGTATGACTATATTGTCTCCTTTATCTAAAACTGACATGAGTAAATGAGTTAGTCCCTCTTTGCTTCCAATGGTGTTTACAATATTTTCTTCTTCATGTAAGTCGACATTATAAACTCTTTTGTACCTATCCTTCATGGCATTTCTTAAACCCACGATTCCTTTGGAAACTGAGTACTTGTGGTTTTTTTTATTTTTAGCGGACTCAATAAGTTTATTAACAACGATAGGGTGGGTTGGAATATCAGGATTTCCATAACCAAGATCAATTACATCTCTTCCATCTTTTCTAGCTTGAAGTTTTTGTGTATTAATTTTGTTAAATAAATATTCAGGAAAGTTATTCACTAAATTGTTTGAAAAATCGGTCATAATGANATTTTATCTACCTGAGAATAAAAGTCTTCTAAATTAGAATCTTTTAAAACAAAAATCTGTTCTAAATTTGAAGGTAGTGAAGAATTTATTTTATGAATTTTTTGACAATGNCTGAANCTTCCAAGCGGATTTTTAATGGTTCCTATATTATTTGCTAGTAATTTTAATTCTTCTTCGTTACCTAACCATTGATTTATACCAATTGAATACTTTTTAACTAAATCAATTTTTTTATTTGAAGTACCACCTACAAATAAATTTTTACCTTGGGTAGAAAATATATAACAGCTANTCAATTCATTAATTATTGTATCTAAATTGTTATTAAAATTTTCTTCCATAATCTCATATTTGTTATCACCGGTACCTAGCCCTAATCTAAAGTTNTNAATTTCAAGTAANGGATTTATATAATCTGAAAATAATAAATTCATTTTTCTTTTATTTATATTTAATACACATATTCCAAGATGAAAATTAAATTCTGCACTATCTTGCAGTAATGAAATTGACTTTTTAATTTCATACATTTCCTGATTTGTTTCTGCTGGGTTTATTGAATGGTCATATATATAAATACAGTTTATATTTTTTGAACTTAAATAATTTAATTTCCGGTGGTAATCGTTTTCAAAAAAAGCTCCAGGTAATAATATAGAAACTTCTTTATTCATTTTTAGCTAGGAGTGCAGCACCAATAATTCCAGAATCTTTTCCTTGCGAAGCAATAAATATCTCAGGAAAATTTCTAGATGGAAATTTGTATCTCTTTTTTATATCGCTTTGTATAAGCTCAATCAAGTCAAAAGGCTCAGACGACATAGTCCCCCCTAGAACAAAAGCTTCATTATCAAATATTTCAAATAAACTTAGGAGACCGTTTGAGATATTTTGAATTATCTCATCCCTAACATCAGTTTCTGATGTTGTTAAGTTCAGAGTNTTGTCAAAAAGTACTGAACCAACATTTTTTATANCAAATATTTTTGCAAGCTCTGAATCTTGATTTTGTTTTGCTAGTTCTGAACATTTCTTTGTCCATATTGATGCGGCAACTGATGACTCGAAACTACCTTTTTTTCCGCCATCCCCTTCTACTTTTCTATCATTTGAGGTAAGCATATGTCCAATCTCTCCNGCATTACCTTGTCCCCTTANTAATTTTCCTTCTGAAATTATTCCTCCACCAACTCCTGTACCAAAAGTTAACATTATTAAATTTGAATACTTGTTTCTATGATTAAGAAAATATTCACAATAAGCTGCGACATTACCATCATTGTCTAGATGAAATTCGTATTCTGAAAAATTTGATAACTTTGAAAAATCAATTTTATATTTTAAATGTGGACCGTACGAATAGAAAAATTCTTTTTTATTAACATAGCCAGGCATGGCAACTGAAATAATATTAAAATTATTTTCATTATCTGAAATAATTGAGTTGATTATTTCTATAAAATTCTCCTCTGTTTTTGGAGTGTCTACACTGCCCTTATTCAAGATTCTAAAATTTGAATCAACTAACCCATACTTTATAGAAGTTCCTCCAACATCAAATGACAAGATATTCATTCTATCAAAGATGATAATTCTAAATAGTTACTATTTGCACGAAAATAACCAACATTCAAACACTCTGTGCTCCCTAATCTCCAATATGAAGCTTGAGGTTGATGTACGTCTCCAAAAAAAGAATANTTAGGTTTTTTATNNAAGATNTAATCATTTAAGCTCNNCCAACCTTGCTCTTCNTTATTGGTTATGACATCGGTTATTAATTCNTTTATATGTGGTGGAGCATGGGTGCATATTATGTCTACTTCACCAAGCTGTTGTAACTTCAATGAAAACANTTCTTCAGTAATCTCTCCTCTAGCNTTAATTGGTGTAGGTACTCCCCCTCCNGCAAAACCTATTTTGAAATGCTTNTAATTTATAACCTGTCCATCGACATANTCTACATTTTTNGTCATAGTCTCTTTNATGATTTTTTCAGANTCAACATTTCCTGGAATAATTAAGACATCATAATTAATTAATGCCTGAAAGACCTCTTGGTACTGTCTGTAAATTGCCTCTTCGAGTTTNAATTTAACTTTTTCTTCATCTTCCTTAAACATTGAAGACCAAAGCTTTTTTCTTTCTTCAAAATTATGATCTTTTCTTAATTTAATAAGTTGACTAACAATTTCTTTTCCAAAAACATCCTGTGCAATACCTTCGCCATTCCTNTAATCNATCCAATTAATTAAATCACCCAATATTACGATAGGTTCTTTTGTATTTGGAAGAGCTTTTAGAGAATCTAATCCATGATGAACGTCAGAAATGAATAGCATTCAACTAACCTGTCACAGCCCCTTTGTCTGCTCCATGGACAAGTTTTGAATATTTATTTAAGACACCAGATTTATATCTAGGTGTTGGTTGAGAATAATTATCTTTTCTAATCTTCATTTCTTCACTGTTTATATTTAAATTGAGTTCCCTTTTAGATAAATTAAGTTCTATTTCATCTCCATTTTGACAAATTGAAATTGGTCCTTCTTCGACACTTTCAGGAGCCACGTGTCCAATGCATAATCCGGTAGTTCCTCCTGAGAATCTACCATCTGTAATAAGTAANACATCTTTTCCAAGGCCTGCACCTTTNATTGCAGCTGTAATTTGTAACATTTCTCTCATTCCTGGACCACCTTTAGGACCCTCATTTCGAATAACAACAACTTCACCTTTTTTGATCTTATTATTAAATAGGGCTTCCAATGCTTCCTGTTCGCTTTCAAAAACATTTGCTGGACCTTTAAAAGTATCAATTTCGATTCCAGCTACTTTAACAACGGATCCATTTGGAGATAAAGATCCATTNAGTATCGCTATGCCTCCNTCTTNTGAAATAGGATTGTCTGGAAAAGANACTACATCTTGATTTGAAGGTATTTCAACTCCTTCAAGATTTTCACCGACTGTTTTTCCCGTCACTGTTAAGCAATTGCCATCAATCAAATTATTTTCTAAAAGTATCTTTGATACCACAGGAACTCCTCCAATATTATCTAAATCAACCATGTGGTATTTACCAAAAGGTTTCATATCAGCAATATGTGGTACTGTTTTTCCAAGCTGATCAAAAGTATTCAAAGTTAAATCAACTTTAGCTTCATGAGCTATGGCCATTAAATGTAATACGGCATTAGTGCTTCCACCAAGCGCTAAAACAGTAGTTACTGCATTTTTAAAAGCATTTAAAGTCATTATATCTCGTGGCTTTATGTCATTTTTTAGAAGATAATTTAACTGTCTTCCTGTGTTCTCAGCTTCAGTGCGTAGGCGTAAATCTTCAGCAGGTATCGATGCTGTACCAGGTAAACTCATCCCAATAGCTTCACCAACAGATGCCATTGTATTAGCTGTAAACATTCCTGCACAGGAACCTTGACCAGGGCATGCATTACACTCAATTTCATATAGCTCATCCTCAGTAATTAAGCCCTTTTCCATGGCCCCTATACCTTCAAATACATCGACAATTGAAATATCTTTTCCCTTATAAGATCCCGGAAGGCTACTGCCTCCGTATAAAAATATTGCTGGCCTATTTATTCTTGCAGCAGCCATTAACATTCCAGGTAGAGATTTATCACAACCAGCAATAGTAACCATGCCATCAAATCTTTCAGCGTGCATAACCAACTCTACTGAATCTGTAATCACTTCTCGAGAAACTAATGAGGCTCTCATTCCCTCATGGCCCATTGAAATACCATCAGAAACAGCGATTGTGGAAAATATTAAACCTGCAGAATCTGGACCGTTTACTCCTATTTTCGCTTTCAAAGAAAGTTCTGGTCCAGTTACATTACAAGGGGTTACTTCATTTCCCGCAGAGACAATACCAACCTGAAACTTATTAAAATCTTCATCTTTTAAACCTACTGCCCTTAGCATTGCTCTAGCTGCCGATCTACTAGGTCCTTTTGTTACATCGTCTGAAATTTTTGCCATAAATTAAGAATAGATTAATTATTGTATTAAATCATTTCATTAGTCTTAGATATTCGTTTTTTACAAGTTCGCTTTCTTCAAGATCAACATCATAAAATTTTTCAATATCAATAAATTTCGTTATTTTCCAGATTGCCCATATTGAATAAAAGCGAATAATTTCAGAATCAGACTTCAGTAAATTATGAATAATTTTTACTGAATATTCATCAGGATTATTGGCGAGTGCTATTAAAGCATTCCTTTTTAGAAAATCTCCATTTTTTTTAGGAATATAGAACCAAGAATATTTTTCAACCAATTCTTCATTAGTCATACTGAGAATTTTTTTTAAATCCACTGTACTTGTTTTAGTCTCATCAAATTCTTTAGTTTGTCCTGGTGGACACGAAGTTAAACATTCATCACATCCATAAAATCTATTGCCAATATTTATCCTCATCTCATGTGGNATAATATCNGGAGATTGTAGCCAATATGATATGCACTTATTTGAATCCAGAGTATATTCCTTATCTAGTGCTCCAGTCGGACAAGAAATTTGACATAGATTACATGCACCACATGAAAAAGTATTTTTTTCTGTATCTTCAAATTTTTCTTCAGTGTACAAGTTACCAATCAGCTGCCATGGTCCTATTCCTGGTGAAAGCATCATTGTGCTTTTTCCTTGCCAGCCGAGTCCAGATGAATTAAAAAAGATTCTGTCATAATGTTGAGGACTATCAATAAATTGTTGTATTCTGATTCCTTGTCTTTGAAACAGTTCTGTAAGTAAATTGATGAAATTATCAAGTGGTTTGTAGTGGTTTTCAGATGCAAATAGAGCTATTGCTCCATCACCAGGCTTGAAAGAGTGATTATTTGATGACCCTGGAGAGTAATTGTATGAAATTACAATACACGATTTTGCCCATTCAAATTTATCTCCCAATCCAGAATATTCAGGATTTGAGAATGTAAATTTCATATTTGCATGTCTCTTCTCAGATTTAGCTTCTTGTATTAGTAATGATTTATCTATTAATGAAGGCAGCGAAATTACGGCTATGTTTATATCTTTGGGTATATGAATATTATTTAATTTGAGATAATTAAATATGTTTTTTTCTTTCATTTTTATCAGCATTAACTATAGTTAGATTTAATGAAAAAACTATATGTCTTAAATACATTATTAGTGCTAGTGCTTATGTAGCGCTCACTTTTTTGTGTTGAGCGCCTCCCAAAAAAAAGGGAGGTTTTTTTTTAAGGATGTTATGGAAGATAAAATGTTAACAGGTGCAGAGCTCGTTATTAGAGGGCTAGAGCATTTAAAAGTTTCTACGATTTTTGGTGTCCCAGGTGGTGCGATATTACCTGCATATGATCCATTATACGATAGTCCAATCAGACATATTCTAGCTAGACATGAACAGGGATCAGGTCATATGGCTGAGGGATATGCGCAAGCAACTGGTGAGTTAGGTGTAGTAATAGCTACTTCCGGTCCTGGAGCAACAAACTTAATCACTTCATTAAACAATGCTTTGATGGATTCTACTCCCCTTTTAGCAATCACAGGTCAAGTAGCTACAGAAGCCATAGGTAATGATGCTTTTCAGGAAGCATACACTGTTGGTCTCACCATGGCTGCAACAAAACATAATTATTTGATTACTGATGCAAGTGAGATTCCTCAAATATTACTGGAGGCAAAACATATAGCAGTCACAGGAAGACCTGGACCAGTTCTTGTGGACATACCAAAGGATATCCTTAACCAGAAAGCAAAATGGGTTGAGCCAAAACTTTTAGACCTACCAGGTTATAAACCTACACTTGATGCAAATCCAAAGATGATTCAACAAGCTGTAAACTTAATTAAACAATCGAAGAAGCCACTTTTATATGTTGGTGGAGGAATTATTCACTCTAAAGCAAACATGGAATTATTTGATCTTGCTAAAAAATTTAATATACCAGTTGTAACAACTCTCATGGGTAGAGGTGCATTTCCTGATGGNGATGAGTTATGTCTNGGNATGCCAGGCATGCATGGAAATTACACTGCNACAACATCAATCCAAAATGCAGACTTACTNATAGCAATTGGTGTAAGNTTTGACGATCGAGTTACTGCAAATCCAAAATTCTTTGCNCAGAATGCAAAAGTTATTCATGCAGATATAGACCCAGCAGAAATAGGTAAAGTTCGAGACGCGGAAGTACCCATAGTAGGAGATGCTAAGAGTGTAATAAAAGGTCTTATTGAAAAACTAGAGTCAACTGAATTAGAAACATCTGGATGGATTAAAGAAATTAACGATATGAAGGAAAGCTTCCCCTTAAACTANAATCAAGAAGACAAAGGCCCATTAAAAGTTCCTTATGTTCTTGAGGAGCTTCAAAAAATGTCAGATGATGATTCAATTGTTGTTTCTGGTGTAGGCCAGCATCAAATGTGGATATCTCAACATTGGAAATTTACAAAGCCAAACACATGGCTAAATTCTGGCGGTCTTGGAACTATGGGGTACTCTCTCCCCGCAGCAATTGGAGCAAAAGCTGCATTTCCAGATAGACAAGTCCTCGCTTTAGACGGTGATGGTTGTTTTCAAATGACATGCCAAGAACTTATAACAGCATCAACAGAAAACATACCCTTAAAAATAGTTGTTTTTAATAACGGCAACCATGGAATGGTAAGACAGTGGCAGAAAATATTTTATAATAATCGTTTCTCAGCTTCAGAACTGACACACCATACTCCTGATTATGTAAAACTTGCAGAAGCTATGGGTGCTGTAGGGCTTAGGATGGAACAAAAATCTGAAGTAAAGGATGTTTTTGAAAAAATGCTTGAAATAAACGACAAACCTGTGCTTGTTGACTGTGTAGTAGATCCAGAAGATATGGTATTCCCTATGGTCCCTGCAGGTGGAAGCAACGATGTAATAATTCTTAATGAAGAGGATTTAAAAAAATTATGAGTGAAAGAATTCTTAGTGTTCTTGTTGAGGATAAACCAGGTGTCCTTGCAAGAATTTCATCAACAATATCTAGAAGAGGTTTTAATATAAACTCTCTTTCTGTTGGTCCAACAAATATTGCAGGAAGATCAAAAATGACAATTGTGACAGAACTTGAATCAGTAGAGCAAGTTAAAAAACAATTAAACAAGTTAATAAATGTTATAAAAATAGTAGAACTTGACCCGGACAACACTATTGAATCAGAGGTATTACTGATGAAGGTTTCAATTAATAAAGAATCACAAACATCTGTAATAGAAAAAGCAAACTTATCAGGAGCAAAATCTGTTGATGTTGGACAAGACTATGCAGTTTTCGAACTGACTGGGACATCTAAAGAGTTAAAAAAATTTGAAAACCTCTTAAAGCCTTAT
>NHIM01000013.1 GCA_002169845.1 Acidimicrobiaceae bacterium TMED189
TTTTAAACTTCGTGCTGTTATCTGTGCGATTCGACTTTCAAGTTGAAACACTCCAATCATTCTCCCAGATGAAAATAATTCAAAAGTTTTTTCGTCGGTGAGAGGTATCTTATCAATGTTAAATTCATCTTTATCAATTAATTCAACAGTCCTATCAATAATTGAAAGATTCCTGAGTCCCAGGAAGTCCATTTTTAAAAGTCCTAATTGTTCTACTGTATGCATTTCATACTGAGTTACTAATTCTGCATCTCTACCTTTTTTCTGCACTGGTAAAAAGTTTGTTATCTTTTCTGGAGATATAACTACGGCAGCCGCATGAATACCATCTTGTCTTCTTAAGCCTTCAAGTCCAAGTGCTATATCTATGATTTTTTTGACTTCTTCATCATTTTTATATTGGATTCTTAATTCTGCAGATGCAGAATAAAATTCTTTACTATAGCCACTATTGTTATCCTCATCTAAATATAGGCATTCAGAAAGTGTTGCTGTATTTCCTAAAATCATAGGTGGCATGAGTTTTGCGACTTTGTCTCCTGCAGAAAATGGAAGTCCTAACACTCTTGATGAATCACGAATCGCTTGTTTTGCTTTTATCGTTGCAAAAGTAACTATATGAGCTACTTTATCCTCTCCATATTTATCTATAACATAATCAATAACATCTTTACGGTATCGCTCATCAATATCCATATCAATATCTGGTAACTCTTTTCTACCCTTATTTAAAAATCGTTCAAAAAGTAATCCATATTTCAATGGTTCAATACCAGTTATTCCGAGACAGTAAGATACAATAGAACCCGCAGCGGAGCCCCTGCCTGCACCTGTTCTAATATTATTTTCCTTTGCATATTGAATTAAATCTCCAACTATTAAAAAATACGAAGCAAATCCCATTGAATTTATTACATCAAGTTCATAATCTATTCTGTCTGTAATCTCATCAGTTAATTCTGGATATGCAGACACTGCTCCTTCGTAAACAAGATTTTTGAGATATTCTTCAACTGTTAAATTTGGATCTTCTAAGGGAAATGCTGGTAGGTAGTATTTTCCAGATTCAAAGCTATAGTCAACTCTCTCAGCTATCTGAAGAGTGTTGTCACAAGCACCTGGATATTCTTCTTCTGTAAAAAGTTTTCTCATTTCTTCTGAAGATTTTACATAATACCCGTCCCCCTCAAACTTGAACCTAGATTCATCGTCGATTGTTGCATTAGTTTGTACACAAAGTAATGCATCATGTGCTGAGGCATCTTCAGGATTAACATAGTGTGAATCATTTGTTGCTACTAAAGGAGCAGATATTTCATTCGATATTTTTAATAAATCTGGAAGTATTAATTCTTGCTGCTTAATCCCATGGTTATGAAGTTCTATGTAAAAATTTTCTTCTCCGAAAATATTTTGATATAGCACTGCTTTATCAAGAGCTTTTTGATAACTTCTTTCACCTTGGTTATTACCCTCTTCAACAGAACCATCTGGAGCTAAGTGTTGNGCAATCTCTCCTCCAAGNCAACCNGATAGCGCTATTANNCCTTTTGAATGTTCCCTCAATAATTNATAATCAAGTCTGGGTTTGTAGTAATACCCATCAGTAAAAGCTTTACTTGCAAGGCTTACAAGATTCCAATATCCTTCGTTATTTTCAGCAAGAAGTGTGAGATGAAAGCGTTTATTTTTATCCCTATCTGGGCGNTCAAACCGTGACTCAGTTGTNATATAGGCTTCATATCCAATNATAGGTTTTACTCCATTTTTTTTTGCTATATTGTAAAACTCCAAAGCTCCATATAAATTACCGTGATCAGTTATTGCCGCTGCCGGTTGAGCTAATTCTTTTACTCTATCTATATATGTTTGTATTTTTGCNGCACCATCAAGCATTGAGTATTCAGTGTGGGCATGAAGATGGACAAAAGATTTACTCATAAAAACATATTAAAAGTATTTTTAAATAATTACACGTCTAAGACTCGATTAAAAAAAGAAGGCTCATTAGTTTCAAAAGAATGAACTTCATTATCAAAATTAAATTTTAGTGATGCTGAATGGAGAGCTATAGAATCAGTCGGTATTAAATTATTTTTTGAAGCTCCATATAGTGTGTCATTAACTACCGGTGTTTTCATATGCTCCATATGGGCCCTTATTTGATGATTTCTTCCAGTAACAAGTTCCAATTCTATCTTTGAAATGTTAGAGCTATGATCAAAATATTTTACTTCATAATTTGTAATCGATAAGCGCCCTTTTTGAGCAACAATACGCTTACTCCGATTTTGAATTGATCGAGCTAGCGGTAGTTTTATGATTCCAGTTTCAGACGGTAAAGTTCCTTGAATCAGAGCAATGTATTTTTTTTGTATGTCTCTATTTTTAAATTTACCTTTTAAATTATTGAAAGAATCAAGATTAAGTGCACAAACCATTAGGCCCGATGTAACCCTGTCTAATCTGTGAACAATACCTTCTCTGTTCTTTTCTCCCCAAGATAAAACATCTGGGTATAGTTTTATAAGATAGTCACGTAATGTTTGCTCAGTCGAGCTATTAGTTGGGTGACTAAGCAAACCATTTGGTTTATTAAAGATGATGAAGTTATCATTTTTGTGAATTATTTCTATATTATCTATTTTTAAACTCCGAAAATAATAATAAAGCTATTCCAATGCTTATTAAGGAATCAGCAAAGTTAAAACTAGGTATGAACAATAACTCAATGAAATCTGTTACTTTACCACCATTATCTGTAATCAGATTCCAACCTCTTTCAGATAAGTTCCCAAGCGCGCCACCAAGAATTAGAGTAAAAGAATAGAACTCAATAGAACTGCTTGGGGAGTCTTTTATTTGAAAAGCTAACCATACTAAAACTATCAGAGATACTGCATATGTTAAATTTGTATAATCGCTAAGAAATCCAAAAGCTATGCCAGTATTGTATGTAAGGTCAATTGTTAAAATGTTTTCAATTATAACTAGTTCCTGGATATTTTCGACTCTTACGTAATATTTCGTTAAATTATCTATCAGGGCTAAGAGAGATACAGTAAGAGTAAGGTATACAGTTTTTTTAAGTGTCAATTAAAGCGGCGCAATCTCGACAATTTGTTGAATATGGTAAGGCTTCAAGTCTAGCTACAGGAATTGCATCCCCACAGTTTTCACAAATACCATATTTTTTTTTCTTTATAAGAAAAAGTGCATGTTCAACTTGATTTAATAGATATTTTGTATTTTCATCTAAGGTTAACTCTTTTTCTAATTCAAAAGCCATTGAGCCACCGTCAGCTTCAGATGGATCTGGACTTCTTTCAGCTGACCCTTCAGAAAGTCTTACTCTCTCGCGTTCTTCTTGATGTCTTTCTAATAAACTTGTAAGATTATCTCTTTCCTGTTCAAGCTTTTTCTTAAACTTATTAACTGTATTGACGGATAATTTTCTTGTCATATATATTTCCTATTAATTTTAATATCTTAGTAAATATCTACGAAAAGGTAAGTATTTTATAAATATTTAAATAATCTTTATTATTGGTATATTTATTCTAAAAACCTTTAAAATTTTAAAGATATGTTCAAAAGAATCAACAATAATATCGATTTAGCATCGCAAGAGCAAAGTATCTCTAATTATTGGGATAANATTGANGCTTTTGATAATTCAATGCAAAATCGAAAAAATGAAAAAACATTTAGATTTTACGACGGTCCTCCATTTCCTACTGGTAGCCCTCATTATGGAAACCTACTAGCTGGTGTTATCAAAGATATCGTTCCTAGGTACTGGACTATGAGAGGATATTATGTGGAGAGGCGCTTTGGTTGGGATGTACATGGACTTCCAATTGAAATGGAAGTCCAAAAACAGCTTGGATTAGATGATCATCAACAAATAAAAGAATTTGGAATTGGTAAATTTAATGAAGCATGTAGAAGTCAGGTTCAAACAAATACTGAAAACTGGGAGCGAGTAACTAGAAAAATTGGGAGATGGGTAGATTTTGAAAATGACTANAAAACTATGGACATTGATTTTATGGAAAGTGTTTGGTGGGTTTTTAAAAACCTATGGGAGAATGACTTAATATATAAAGATTATAAGGTTTTACCCTACTCTTGGTCTGCTGCCACTCCATTNTCTAATTTTGAAGCAAACATGGACTACAGAGATGTTGAAGATCCTTCAATTTTCTTCACCTTAGATGCTAGAGAAGACTTTAATAAAATAAAAAAATCAGACAAATTTTTAGTCTGGACAACTACCCCTTGGTGCATACCTGGAAATTTGGCAATAGCCATTGGNAATGAGATAAACTATTTGCGTATTCAAATTGATAATGATATNTACTGGATAGCTGAAGANCTTACTACAGAGCTTAAAGATTATGAATATGATGTCTTAGATGAGTCACTCGGNAAAGATATGATAGGAGCTGAGTATATTCCCGCATACAGTGAATATGAAAATGAGTATGCAAATGGTGCATTTAGATTAATACACAGTGANGACACAAATACAGAANCTGGTTCTGGGCTAGTATCACAAGCTCCTGCTTATGGNGAAAGTGATTTTTANGCGCTTAAAGATGCAGGTATAGAGGTGATTGTGGATCCAGTAACCTTGTCCGGTAAGTTCGATAAATCAATCAAAGGTATCGAGGATCTAAATGTAAAAGATGCAGATAAAGTAATTATGAAACAGTTAAAAGAACGTGGCTCTCTATTTAGCCAAAAGACGGAGATGCATTCATATCCATTTTGTTGGAGAACAGGAACACCATTAATTTATAAAGCAATTCCTACATGGTTTCTGAGAGTTGAGAAAATTAGAGATCGTATGGTCGAGTTAAATCAAGAAACCCATTGGGTTCCTGGTTTCATCGGAGAAAAGCGTTTTTCAAATTGGCTTGGTAATGCTCGTGACTGGGCTATTAGTAGAAACAGATATTGGGGAAGCTGTATTCCGGTGTGGATAAATACAGAAGATCCTACAGATCAGATTTGCATAGGATCAATTGAAGAACTTGAAGAGTTGAGCGGTGTTAAAGTCGACGATCTTCATAAGCATTATTTAGATGACATTGAAATAGAAATAAATGGTAAAACATATATTAGAACTTCCGAGGTCTTAGATTGTTGGTTTGAATCAGGGTCGATGCCTTATGGCCAACAACATTACCCTTTTGAAAATAAAGATGATTTTTTGGATGGATTTCCTGCAGATTTTGTAGCTGAGGGTCTAGATCAAACAAGAGGCTGGTTTTATACCCTAACAATTCTGTCTGTTGCCTTGTTTGACTCAGTTGCTTTTAAAAATTGTATAACTACTGGAATGATTCTTGCTGAAGATGGAAGAAAAATGAGTAAGAGTTTAAAGAACTATCCAGACCCTGAGAAACTACTCAACAATTACGGTGGAGACAGTTTGAGAGCTTATCTAATAAACTCACCTGTTGTAAGGGGTGAACCTCTTAAGTTTTCAGAAGAAGGTGTGCAACTGGTAACTAGAAATGTCATCCTGCCACTATGGAATAGCTTCACATTTTTCTCAAACTACGCGAATGCAGATGAGATTTCAATGGAGGAATTGAACAAAGCAGATTTAATTGAGGATAGACCACTGATGGATCAGTGGATAATATCTACTCTTCAATCGCTTATAAAAACGGTAAATGAAAAAATGGAAAACTATTATTTATATGAAGTAATACCTCCTTTAATAAGTTTTATCGACGAACTAACAAATTGGTATGTTAGGTCAAATAGAAAAAGATTTTGGAAGGAAAAAGGAGTAGATGATCTTGATAAAATCAACGCTTTTAAAACTCTTCATGAGGTTTTATTAGAATTTTCAAAAACAATGGCACCTGTGCTTCCATTTATATGTGAACAAATTTACCAAGGATTAATTGAAGATGAAGGTACAAGTATTCACTATGAAAATTATCCAACTGCTAATGATAATCTAATTAATATTGAATTAGAGAATGAAATCTCAATTGCAAAGAATATTATTAGATCAGCGAGAAATATAAGACTTAATGTAGAGTTGCCAAANAAGCAACCGTTGAGAAGTTTAAANATTGTAACTTCAGANGAAGAACTAAAAANTCAGATTAGTAATGTTGAGCAAATAATTCTTAATGAATTGAATATTAAAGAAATAGTTTTTGATGACAATATATCTAAATGGGTTAAATATATATGTAAACCAAATTATCAAGTATTGGGTCCAAAGCTAGGTAAGGAGATTAATCAACTTAGGAGTGAACTGGAATCGTTAAATCAAGAAAAGATTACAGAAATCATTAAAGTTGGTTATTTTAATTTTAATGATCATGAGATTGAGCTTGATAGTTTAGATTTACAATTAGTAGCTATCTCACCAACTTCTAGTCAAGACATAGTCGATAACTTTCTAATTTCACTTGATACGGATGTAGATGATGAATTACTTGAAGAAAGAATCTCAAGAGAAATAGTTTCCCTGATACAAAAAATGCGTAAAGATAATGGGTATGACATAACGGATCGTATATCTACAAATATTTTATCATCTGACGAAACAGTGTTATCAGCAATTAGCCGCCACGAAAATTATATTAAAAATGAGACTCTTTCAATTAATTTTTCGGCAATGAATGAAAAGGGTAAAGAAAGTTTATTAAATTTTTCTGTAACAATAGAAATAGAAAAATCTTAGCAAACTGCTCTCAGCACATATGGCTGTAATAGATTAACTCCAAAAATTAAAATCAGGGGTGAGAGGTCCAAACCAGCCATGCCTATTCTTAAAGTAGGTATTCTTGAGCGAATGGGCTCCAGGATTCTAGTAAAACCTTTATCTAGTACATANTTTAATTGTCCCAATGGGTGATCGGGCGAAACTTGTACCCAACTTAAAATTATCCATGCAAATAAAGCATAAGAAAAGAATCTAAAAAAAAGTATTAATAAACTACACATTTATGTTGTATAAACCTAAATTTTGCAGTCTTTCTCTTTCACTAGATGGAAGAGATGCAGAAGCTGGAAGAATTAAATAAACTCCGTCTTTATTAATTGATCGTATTTTAGCATTGCTTATAAAGGCCATTCCTGTAACAAAGTCTATAATCCTACGACGATCAGTTTGATCTGAAATATCTCTGATGTCCATGGCGACAATAAAATCCTCTTTAACAACACTTCCTAAATTATGGATATCACTAAATGATTTTAAAACTTTAATTTCAACTTCATCTTTAGGATTGTGTATTCTGACATCTCCAACTTGCTCATCGCTAGAAAATCTATTTTCAGTTGAGGGTCTAACAGTACGACTCTGCTCAGGTGAATCGTCAAAAACTAGGCTATTAGGTTGCTTAAGTCCGATTGCTATAAGGAATTTTTCTAACATTATATGAATATTTTACTACCTATACGGACTATTGTAGCCCCGTAATCAAGAGCTATTTCATAATCATCAGACATACCCATTGAAAGCTCTCCTGGATAATTATTAAATTCATTTTTTAATTCATCATTCAATTGTTGCATGTCAGAAAATACAACCTTTCTATCTGAGCCAATATTTGGAATACACATCAATCCTGATGCTTCTATTCCTTTATTTTTCATATATTCAATGAAAATATTAATATTATCTTTATCAATACCGCTTTTATTAGGATCAGCATCAATATTTACCTGCACAAATATTTGTTGGCCAGAATAATGCTTTGAAATAAGATCTACCTCTTTTTCTCTTGATACGGAATGTAAAACTGAACATTTAAGGAGAACTTCAGAAATTTTTCTAGATTGCAAGGGGGCAATAAAGTGATAGTTCACATCTGGGTAGTACTTTTGGTGTAAATTAAGTTCATCTAACCTATTTTCTCCAAAATCTTTAATTCCNAAATCAATTAAATTTTTAATACTTTTAACGTCTTGATTTTTAACAACAGGCAAAAGTTTACAGTCGAACCTGGACACTTTAGTTACTATTTTATCAAGATTATTTAAATCCATATCAACGAATACTGTCTTTCTGATGTTTTGTTTTCTCTATGCGACCAAAAATTATCATTACAAATGGTACATATATCAGATACTTGAATATTTATCTTGTTTAATAGACAATAATTAGTAATCTGATTTGCTAAATTTAGATACAACTTATTGTTCTTTTTTACAAGGTTGTCTCTAAAGAGTTCAGCAACATCATTTTGTACTTCGTAACAACAACTTTGGGCATGCGGACCAATTATAACTTTTATATCTTTACCTTTTAATTTTTCTAAGGCAAGAGTAAAAATGTTTTTTTGAAGTCCCCTCCAGCCTATGTGTAGTGCTGCAATAGAAATATCACTTTTAATTAACACTGGCATACAATCTGCAGTTTGAACTACTAAAGTTATATTTTTTTCTGCAGTGATTATTCCATCTGAAAAAAACTCTCCATCTGAATGTATAACCTTGACTTCATTACTGTGTGTTTGTTTCATTTTAGCAACATTAAGCAGTGTATTTCTTGACGAACTAACACTGCTTACAATGTTATCTAAATTGGTGCCATCATTCTTGGTACTAAAGTAACTATTTTTAATTAATGAAGATTCAATCATCCCTTGATGAAGTCGGGAAGACCGTCACCTCCAGCATCTTGATTCTCATCAAAATCTTTTGGCTTTCTAGTTGGTCTTGGACCAAATCCAGCAGCAACTACTGTTACTTCAACTGCATCACCTAAAGTTTCATCTACGGTATGGCCAAATATAATTTCAGCATTATCATCAGCACGCTCAGTAATTACTCTTGCAGCTTCATTTACTTCTTGAAGCTTAAGATCTTCAGATCCAGCTATAGTAATCAATACACCTTCGGCACCATCCATATTTGCTTCAAGTAGTGGTGACGATATGGCAGCTTGAGCAGCATTTGGAGCTCTTTGTTCTCCAGTCGACCTACCAATACCAAGTACAGCATTTCCTGCATCTTTAAGTATTGTTTTTACATCAGCAAAATCAACATTTATTACGCCTGGATTGGTAATCAAACCAGTGATTCCTTTAACTCCATTAGCTAATATTTCATCAGATTTTATATAGGCTTCGCTTACTTTAATATCCTTATCACTAATTTGTAATAATCTGTCATTAGGAATAACAATTAATGTATCAACAACATCCCTTAATGCTTGAATTCCCTCTTCTGCTTGAACAGACCTTCTGCGACCTTCAAATCCAAAAGGTCTAGTTACAACACCTACAGTTAGAGCACCTAACTCATGTGCAATGTTTGCAATGACAGGAGATGCACCAGTTCCAGTTCCTCCACCTTCGCCGGCGGCAATGAATACCATGTCTGAACCTTTTAAGGCTTCCACGATTAGCTCTTCTGAATCTATAGCAGCTTGTCTTCCTACTTCTGGATTAGCTCCTGCTCCAAGACCTCTTGTAGATTTTCTACCTAGATCAAGTTTCATATCAGCTTTAGAGCCAAGTAAGCTTTGTGCGTCAGTATTGCAAGCAACAAAATCTACTCCACCAATATTCATTTTCATCATTCGATTCACAGCATTTGTTCCACCGCCACCTACTCCCATGACTTTGATTACTGCAGTATAATTTTTAGGTCTCATATTAAGATTAACTCCTTTTTGTTTAGAATTATTTTTAGTTTTTTTCATTTAAATCCTTTTTCAAAAAAAGAATATCATTAATACAGCGTTAAACAAATAATTATTTTATATTTTATCTATATCTAAACTTTAGGTTTAGATTATTTACAATCTTCTATTGTCGACTCTGATGTTATAAAACGGATTGTTCCACTACATGTATCACTTGATAAATAATTACCCAGAATTGAAGCTTTTACACCCAGGTCAATTGCTCCCCCAAGCTCATATATTGTTTCTCCATAATAGGCTTCAAAAAGCTCTCCATTATATGAGACCTTAAGTAAGCTTTTTGTATATTCGTAATTATTAAGTGTTTTAAAGAATGATATTATTTCTCCATTAAATCCATCTTGAACTGGTCCATTTGATATCTCAACTATAGGTAAGTTTTTATTANTATTATCTGTACTCGCTGTAAACGTATTTTCATATAANATTATTATATTTTTNATTGATGATCTTAAGTCGACAATGTTTGNTAGTTTTTCATATAGATTAAAAGTTATAATTAGTTTATTCGGTATCTCTTTAGTTATTGACAGGTTTTTAACTTCTGGATTATCCTTATATACCTGATCGAAAGAATTCTCATCAACAAACCATATTGATTTCCCGTAAAGTAAATTTATACTTTGAAATTCTAACTGGTTATCTAAAACGTACTCTATTTCAGAGATTCGAAATTTTTGTGAGTTACTGAACATTACTGATAAAGATGTAATTAAAACTAATAAAGAAAATACTAAAAAAGTTCTGAAAGTCCTTAATTGAACTTGAGAAAATTCATTCATAATTAATAAAAGTTACCAGCAAATATTATTTCTTCCTCCAGAGAAATATCAAACTTATTGAATACTTCGGCTTTGACATATTTAACCAATTCAAATAAGGATTGTGCTTTTGTTTCCCTTTTAGCAACAAAGAAATTAGCATGTTTCTCACTAACTCCTACACCATCTATGGAAAAGCCTTTCAGACCAGCTTTTTCTATAAAGAATCCTGCAGATCCTTCTTGTGGATTTTTAAATACACTACCTGCGTTATATATTGCAGGTGGTTGTGAGGCTTTTCTTCGGATTAAGTTTTCACTTATTTGATTTTGTATTTTTTGTGGATCCCCTTCTTCTACAGATAGATCTACTGAAAGCACCATTTTATTTTCTAAATTTTTTGAAGTCCTATATGAAAAATTAAAGAAATCANTTTTTTGTTCTTCAATTTGGTTTGTTACGAAGTTATAAACTTTAACAGACTTCACGTGATCAGAAAATTCATATCCGTAAGCTCCTGCATTCATTCGTATTGCACCACCAACTGAGCCCGGAATTCCAATTAACCATTCAAGACTTGCGATTGAATTATTTTTAGAAAAACGAGCAATATCTGGGAGAAAGGTTGAACATCCTAAACTGAGGGTACTTTTTTCTTGGTTTAAATCGATAAAGTCTATATTAGGTTTAATAATAGTCCCTTCGAAACCTTCATCAGAAAAAACTAAATTAGACCCTTTACCAAGTATTAGTAATTCATAATCTTGGGACTCGAAATCATTACCTTGCAATTGTGAGTCTGAATNTATTTCAAAAAAATTATTGCAATAACCACCAAACTTATANGTAGTAACTTCAGATAATTTTACACTATTTTTTTTCATCTAAATATTTTAATACCTGTGGACCTAATAGAGTAATATCTCCAGCACCTATTGTAAGAATGGTGTCTCCACTACTGACACGATTAATTAAGTAACTTGGTACAGCTCTCATGGACTTTATATATTTAATGTTTTCACCATCAAGATTTTTACTTGAAACTCCAGGAATAGGTGCTTCGCCTGATGGATAAATATCAACAACAATTGACTCATCAGCTTTTTGAAGAGAAGTTTTAAATCTGTCTATGTGTTGTAATGTTCTCGTATACCTGTGAGGTTGGAATACTACAAATAACTTCCCCGTAATATGATTTTTTAATGATGTGATCGTGGCTTCAATTTCAGTAGGATGGTGCGCATAGTCATCGTACACATTCACACCGGCGGCTATCCCGATAAATTCAGATCTCCTTCTTACGCCCGGAAAGTGTTTTATAGCTAAAAGAGAATCTTGTATAGATATTCCATTTAAATATGCAATAAGAATAGCTCCAGCAATATTTGATTTAAAATGTTTTCCTATCATGCTTGTCTCAACCAAGAATTCAACACCTTTATGAGAAATTGCTGCACCTTCCCTAAGAGTAATATCTGATTTCTCTGAAGATGAATAGTGAAATACCTTTTTAGAGAGTTGCATTTGTTCTAGCTCTGAATTGTCTAAATTTAAGACTACATTATTTTTAGTATTTTCAATAACGGCTTGAAAAGCATGAAATAATTTTTCATAAGTTTTATAGTAATCCAAGTGATCTTCATCAATATTAGTAACTAACAAGTCATCAATATGAAGACTTTTAAATGTCCCAAAAGCTTCGTCTGCTTCTAGAACTAGTATTTTATTGTTAATTCCATAATGGCCACCGATTCCACTAAAGGAAGTAACGCCACCATATATATATGAAACATTTTCATTGTTGTAGTGAAATATATGAGCGATGAGCGCTGTTGTGGAAGTTTTTCCATGAGTCCCAGTTACTCCAATTACATACTTATCTTTTGTTAACTCTTCTAGAAAATCAGGTCTAGACAAGATGTTAGATTTTTTTGAATGAATTCCTAAATTTGTTTTAGAAATATCAAAAGCTGTTGAAAATATATAAAGGGTGTCCTTTTTATAAACGATATCCTCAACTTGAAAATCGATACTAATCTCATCTTGTTCAAGGGTATTGGTAATGTAAGATCTCCTTTGATCGTAGCCTCCTACACTTAATCCTGACTGAGAAAGATACTTGGCTATTGAACTCATCCCTGTTCCACCGATACCAAGTATGTATGCTTTTCTGTATTTATTCATGACTTCCTGAAGTAATAATTTTAAATATATCATCGTTTCCAGCTTTGACGCTTTGTGGTTTGTAATTATCTTTTAAATAAGAATTTTGATATTCACAAATATTATTCATGATTTTAGAAAATTGTTCATAATCTTCAACAGTTATAGCATTTCCTGTTTCTACTAAATACTCTGCGTTAAGGGTTTGGTGGTTCGCAGTTGTTCCGTGTTTAAATGGAACTAATAACTGTGGAATATTTAAATAAGCTGCCTCTAAGATACCTCCACCCGCCCTAGAAATCTGAAAATCTATGGATTTATAATATTTATCCATGTCCTTAATAAACTCAACTTGTTGGTAAAAAGCTTTATCAACATCTTGGTTACTGCTTTTATCTGGACCAGTTATGTGAAGAAAATTAACATTCGAATCATTGAGGTCTGTTATAAATTTGTAGACAAATTGATTTACTTGTTCAGATCCCTGGCTTCCTCCTTGTATTCCAATAGTAAAACCTTGATTTACCTTTTTTTGATTTTTATCAGTTAAATCTATATTTAGAATAGGACCAGTAAAGATACTATTACTCTTGTTAATATTTCTTGTATCTGGGAATGATTCGAAAACTGTGCTTGGAAAATATGATGCTATTTTATTTCCTAAACCAGCATATAAATTTTGTTCTTGAATAAAAAAATCAGAACGAAGTAACAAACTTATTAAAGCCGCATATGGTGCAATATATGCTCCGGTAGTAAATATTGTATCAATATTTTTTGATTTTAACCTATTGAATAATTCCCAAGCAGTTCCGATAAATTGACCTATATTCAGTACGTAACCAAAGATACCACTACTAGAACTAAAGAAGTCTTTTTGTATTCTCTCTATGTTTAAATCTTCAAAATATTTAACTCCCCTTTTATCAGTAATGACAATAATATCTTTCTCACTGACTCCAGACTTTAGCAATTGTAATATAATATTTTTAGCTGGAAATACATGACCTCCTGTACCAACACAAAAAAAACAATATCTTTTATTCATTATCTAAGTTTTCATTATGAGCAAGAGAAAGTCCTATAAATATTGAAACCATAGCTGTACCTCCATAGGAAATAAAAGGAAGGACAATACCTGTAATTGGAAGAAGACCTACAGCTCCACCGAGGTTTAAAATTGTTTGTATTCCGACCCATGTAGCTATTCCAGCNAGCAATANTTTTTTAAAGTTGTCATTAGTTGTTAGTGCCATCCCGTAAAACGATACTATTAAGATTAAAAAAATAATTGTCAAAACCAAAATTCCGATAAAACCGTATTCTTCACCTGTAATCGAAACAATAAAATCAGTGTAAGCATTCGGCAGCATACCCCATCTTGCTCTAGATGTTCCAGGTCCAAGTCCTGTTAAACCTCCCGANCTAATTGCAATCCAACTTTGATTTAACTGAAAACAATCTCCCAGCAAATCTACTCCNTCTTGACATTTTCCTGTTAAAAATGTTTCTATCCTCTCACGTCTATAATCAGATGCAGTTGCAAATAAATATAATGGAAATATTGATATAGATAATAAAAATGCTGGATATCTTAATTTGATATCAGAAAANACAATTTGTATAAAAAATATACCCAATATTGTTAAAGTAGTTCCATAATCAGGCTCAAGATATATTAAAAAGCAGCAAATTAGAGGTAGTAATATTGCTCGTTGTAAATAGTATCTNTGGGAATTGTTATTTTTTAACTCTGATAGTTTGTGGGCNACCCACAAAATAATTATAGGCTTTGCGAATTCGCTTGGTTGAAAATAAACAGGCCCTAAGTCAATCCATCTTCTACTTCCACCGGCAACAACTCCGTATGCTAAAACAAGAAATAGGGAAATAGTTATTGTGACGATGAGAATATTTGAAAACTTTAGTATAAATTTATATGAAAAACTTTTCACTAAATTAAAAATTANTATACCAATAACCAAAGACGCTATATGTCGTTTTATGAAATAGAAATTATCATCATATTGATTAAGTCCTTGGACTGAAGAAGCAGAGATTTGTAAAAGAATACCAAATGTAACTAAGAACCAAATAGCATATAAATTCATTTTCTTAAAAAATGTATTACTGATATTAAGCATCTTGAATCTGCATGCTTAATATTAAATTCTTAAAATAATCACCTCTAACTTGATAATTTTCAAAATCATTGAAGCTAGATCCTCCACAAGAAAATAGCACTACTTGATTTTTACTAAGAATTTCAACCAATATATCTTTTAAATTAGAAATATGTTTTATATGAATTATTTCTGCATTGTGATCACCAAGATTTGTATTCATATCCTCTGGGATAATTACATATTTAAAGACAGGATCTATATTTAACTTATTTTCGTTAGTCTCTTTAGTGATGCCATGAAGAATTAGAATGCCGTCCTCTTTCCCAGAAGTAAATAATTTTGAGGCTTCACTTACAGCATGATAATTAGTAGCTTTTGAATCATTAAAAAAAGTTATATTCTTACTTTTAAGTTTAAAGAATTGTTCCATTCTGTGTGGATTTTTAATTTCATACTTTTTTATATATTCAAGGTACCTATTGNAAAGCTCTACTCCNCCAATTTTTCTTGTTGCTTCCCCTAGTGATAGAAGGANTTCTCTATGTACTTTTAAATTATTTTTACTTTTAATATCTATATTATTAGGCAGATTTTTTTCGACTATTCCCATATTCGAGCCGATTATTTTTCTTTCAGATTTTCCTTCACTTAAAAAACTTAATATCTTTATTTTTGAGCTTGCATAATTGTTAAAACTTTCGTGCCAATCTATATGGTCTGGAAAAATATTTAGAATTACTGCCATATCAAGATTTAAATTAGATGTGTAATGAAGTTGATAGCTTGAAAGTTCGAGAATTATATATTCATAACTAGTATCTATTAAGTCCAATGGTGAAATGCCTATATTGCCTGCNGAAGCAGAATGTACGTTATTTATGTTTAAAAATTTATTTAGTTCATTAACAAATGTAGTTTTTCCGTTAGTNCCCGTTACTCCTATCACATTTCCTTTATAGTGTTCGGAAAAAATATCTATATCAGTTTTAACTGAAACATTTTTTGACATTAACTGTTCNAGAAGATGATGATCGGGTTTAATACCTGGAGAAATTATGACTATGTCTATGAGGTCAATATTTTTTTCACTAAAAATTTTTGAATGGTGAACTTTATTAAGGTTCTCTTTTAAGTCATCAAATATAAGATAGTCAGCATTTTGATTAGTTAGGTAGTTTTCTACTGATTTACCAGTTACACCGTATCCAAGTATTAAATACTTCAATTAGTTACCAAATAGCACCCAGTCTCCGTAAAAAAGACCGAGTGCTATGACCACAAATATACCATTAACTATCCAGAATCTAACAATTATTGTAGTTTCAGCCCAGTTATTCATTTCAAAATGATGATGCAGGGGTGCCATTTTAAANACTCTGGTTCCGCGAATTTTAAATGATCCTACTTGAATTATTACTGATAGTGCTTCTACNACATAAAGCATGCATATGAAAAATATTAGTGCATCTGCACCAATGGCAAAAAAGATTATTGGGAACATCGCGCCTAAAAAATGTGACCCTACATCCCCCATTATTATTTTTGCAGGGTTGGTGTTCCACCATAAAAATCCAAGGCATGAACCAGCAATCGATGAGACTAAAATTGACATATCTAATGACAAAAAAGCACTATTCATAAATTTGNTGTAATAATCTTGATGTCTAAATATCCAGAATGTCATTACCAAGATTCCTCCATATGATACCGTAGATGTACCAGCTACTAAACCATCTAAACCNTCAGTTAAGTTGACAGCATTTGTGAAGCCAACAATAAACAACACCACAATAAACCACTTAAAAGCTCCAATATCAATTCCGAATCCACTGAAGAGATAAAGTGTAGTACTTAGGTTCAAAGAGTAAAAATAGTAACTGATGGCTGAAGCAACAAGTATTTGAAGTGATAATTTATTTTTTGCACTGAGTCCTAGATTTCTTCCTTGCCGAACTTTCAAAAAATCATCTATCAAGCCCACTGATGCCATAAGAGTTCCAAGTAGTAAAAGACTTAAAACTTCTGGAACAATGTAATCAATCTCGACTTTAAAGCCTTGTCCTATTGTCCAAAAATTAATATGTGAAATAAGGAAACCAAAAAAAGTTCCTGCGGCGATAAATACTCCCCCCATTGTGGGCGTTCCCTTTTTATGTTCGTGAAAATTTAATTCTTCTTGGATTGACTGACCGATATTTCTTGATTTAAATAAATTAGTTCCAATTAAAGTAAACAATATAACGAATAAGAAACTCAAACCNCCAGAGACTATTGTTGCTATCATTTCATATCTTCAATTAATTTATTTATNATTTCATGGTCATCAAATTTTACAAATCCATCTTTAAGCTCTTGTGTCTTTTCATGACCTTTACCTAATACTAATAGAACAGAATTTCCTCGAAGTGAATCGAGACCTTTCTTTATTGCNACTTTTCTATCTAATATNATTTCTACTTTTTTATTTAAATCAATACCCGCCAAAATTTCTTTTGCTATAAACATTGGGTCTTCTTTTCTGGGATTGTCGTTTGTAATGATTATTTCATCTGCATGATTGGCTGCTTTACCCATTAATAACCTTTTTTGGTGATCTCTATTTCCCCCTGCTCCTAAAATCACTGTTACTTCTTTGTATTTATCTTTCACCAAAAGGATGGCCCTCTCTATTGCTTCAGGTGTATGTGCGTAATCAATATAAATATCGTTTTGTTTATAGGTGAGCTTTTCAAACCTACCCTTAGGATTATTTACATTTCCAGTATTTGATATTATTTGCTCCATTGATAATGATTCTGAGAAATATGCCATTCCGACCGCTAAAAGATAATTCATTTCACAATTTGGGCCAATAAAAGGTAGCCGTACACTATATTCGACATTAGAGATTTTGAAATCAACAAGGGTTTCACTTTCAAAACTTTTTATTCTATTAATAGACAAGTCATTGTCTTTATCGAACCCAACACTTTTTGATTTATTGTTTATTTCGTCGTTTAGCTTCCTGCCCCANCTACTGTCAATGTACACATATTGCAAAGAAAGATTTTTATTAAAAAGTTTCTTCTTAGCTTCAAAGTAGTTTTGAATATTTTGGTGATAGTCAAAATGATCTTGCGATAAGTTTGTAAAACCTGAGATTAAGAAATTTAAATTTTCTAGTCTATTTTGATCTAGTGCGTGTGATGATACTTCTAAAATTATATTATCGATATCAACATACTCTTTTTTTCTTAATAATTTAAATATGTTGAACAGTTTTGGAGTGGTTAAATGCTCTTCTTTTGTTATATCTTTAAATAAATTAGCTTCTGTTGTGCCTATAAAAAGTGAGTTTTTACCAAGGAGCTGACTTAAGTAATACCCTGTTGTGGTTTTCCCGTTTGTTCCAGTAAGTCCAAAAAAGTTTTTAGACTCATATTCTGGATACATTTTTTTGAGCATATGATTAAANATATCNTCATAATTTTTAAATTTAATTACATTCGCTGATTCGACTTGACAATTTATTGAGGTAATTATATATTTTGGTTTCTTATTAAGACNTTCTTTAACATAATTGTTAAGTTTTTCTATATTATCTGAGTTAATAATCAAAATACAGTCATTAAACACATCCAAAGTGCTATTCACTAAATTGTCATAATTGATATTAAGATCATCTAAAATTTTTATTTCTTTAGNAGATTCCATCATTCACCAGGAACTAGATAACTCACGATAGTTTTAAATATTGGAGCAGCAGTGGATCCTCCTGTTACNTATTCAGAACTTGGAGATATTAGTGCGCCCCATAATAAAACAGAGCCAACTACTGGACCTTCGTCCGTTTCTATAAAGCCAGTAAATGAAGTATTAAATCTAGAATCTGAATAACCTATGCCTTCGATATGNGTTCTGCTTGTACCAGTTTTACCACCAATAGTATAATTGTCCATTCTTAGTGACTTNCCAGTTCCATTTTTTCCTTCAACTACATTTATTAATAAATCTTTCAACTGGTTTGCACTTTCTTCAGATATTATTTGTTTTGTATTTTGACTTCCTTCATTTCCTCTTGTTAAAGTGAGGTCAATATTTTTACCACCATTTGCGATAATACTATAAGCTTTCACCATTTGATATTGAGAGACATTAATTGAATACCCAATAGAAAGTGAGCTCAGACATGTTTTACATGTATTGTATTCTGTAAAGTTCCCCCTTGTTTCACCAGATAGTTCAACGCCCGTTTTTTGAGAAAACCCAAACTTTTTTAAATATTCTTCTATATCTTCAATGTCTGAACTCTTAGTTGCCAGAATTGTTCCAACATTAGATGATCTTTCAATTATTTCTTTTACAGATAATGTGTACTTTTCATGTTTAAGAAAATCACGAAAACAACCTTTGTCTTTTCCTTCGTAGCTCTTGAGACATGAATCTTCAATTATTTCNATTTGATCATCAACTTCAAATGTTGTTGTTGGTTTTATCAATTGATTATCTATTGCAGAACCTATAGTAAANATTTTNAGTGCGGATCCCGGTTCATAATTTGCCCGACCACTAATTAGATTTATATTAAATTTTTCTGTTTCCTCAGCTTTTTTTTCCGCAGAAATTATGATTTCACCATTTAGAGCATTTGCAAAGACAACTGAGCAGTTATAAGCTTTTGTTTCGACTAGAGCTTGTGCGCAGAGATTTTCTGTTAGATANTGCAAATCACCATCAAGTGAAAGTATTATATCCTCCCCGTGTATGGGTTGTTTAGTGCTAATTTCACCTTGGGGAATTAATGAACCATTTGGTGCGGCCTCATATCGTAGCTCACCATCTGTTCCAGTTAATAATCCATCGTAATATAACTCAAGNCCCTCAATTCCATTATTGTCGGGATCAACTCTACCAACAATTTTACCCAATGCATCAGAATGAAGAATTCTTTTTGATGATATCTCTGGATAAATGCCTTTATAATTCCAACTTTTTATTTCATTTCCTATTTCAAAATCTACATTTCTTTTAATATAGAAAAATNAATTTCTAGATTCAATTTGATGGTGAATTTCACTTTCATCAATATCTAAAAATAATGAAAGTATTTCCGAAAGTTCTTTTTTTTCCACTACTTCATTAGGCCTTATACCTATATCGAATGACTGTACACTACTTGAAATTACATTAAGATTTCTATCATAGATTGAACCTCGGGCAGCCTCAAGTACTTCAACTTTTTCTCTAAATGATAGGGCTTGATTCTGAAAGTAGTCAGATTTTGAAAATTGAAGATCATAAACAGTAGATATAAAAAATGAAGCACCCGTAAAAAATATTGCATTTATTAGTGCAAATAATGAAATCTCTTTTATTTTTTTATATTTCATTTTATTTTCCAAAACCTAAAACTGTTGTAGATTCACTATTTTCAGATTTAGATTTATATGGAGCAACTAAATTTTTATTTGTTTGGTGTATATCCAGTCTTATATAAGAATTATTTTTTGAGAGTAAGTCAATATTTTGTATTGAATACTTCTCTATNAACAATACGTGTTTAGCTTGTTTTTCTCTTTCTAGTTCTATAATTTCTACATTTAATTTATTAATTTCTGAAGAAAGTGAATTTATTTCTAAATTAAGATATAAATTAAAAATTACGGAAAAAACAATAGATANAAACATTGTGCGAAAGATTATTTTTCTATTCATAATTTAACTACACACCTCATAATTGCTGATTTTGATCTAGGATTAAGGACCATTTCTTCTTGACTTGGTGCATATTTTTTTTTCTTGTGATATCTAAATTNCTGTTCTATGTTGCAATTACAGATGGGAGCTCTTGGATCACAGGTACATTTAATTGTTAAATCTTCCATGAATGATTTTACAATTTTATCTTCAAGTGAATGATAGGAAATACAGACTATTGCTCCGTTTCTATTGATATGGTGTCTTATTCCATCTAGCGATGTTTTAATTTCTGACAATTCATCGTTTACTTCAATTCTCAAACCTTGGAATATTTTTCTTATGGTTTTATTTGTAAATATTGGATTTTGTCTTGGTATCGAATCTTTGATTAAGTTAACTAAANCTACTGTTGTGCTTAATGGACGATGTTCGATAATTTTTTTAGCTATCTGGAAAGCATATTTTTCCTCGCTGTAATTATTAAAAACTTTTAACAACTCTTCAAGTGAATACTCATTTATTANATGTTTTGCTGTTAGGCTTGAGTCTTTGTCCATTCTCATATCTAGTTCGGCATCCTGCTGAAATGAAAAGCCTCTTGTAGAAGAATCAATCTGATGTGACGATAAACCAAAATCATAAAAAATTCCACTAATAGGAGTTAAGTTTTTTTGACTTAAATATTCTGGAATTTTTGAAAAATTTAATTTAATTACTTCATCTTGGGCTTTTTTAGCTTCTACAGCATCGTTGTCCCTATCGAAACCAATTAATTGTAAATTATCAAATTGTTTTAATTCCTGAAAATGAGAACCATAACCGTACGTTGNATCTATAAACACTCCTTTTGGAAGTGCTTCTGCTATTGAAGTAAGCTCTTCAACCATTACACCACTGTGTGGTAAATACTCTGCCCTGTTTGTATTCATACCCAGCTCTCTAGAACTGGCACCAATTGGAAAGTTGGGCGGAGTAAGGGTATTCCAATTTAGTTGTCTAGAGAGCTGGCTATGAACTTATCCTTTCACTTCGTTAATGTTTGCAAATGCATTATCAGAATCACTTTGAATTTTTTTCCATATTTTAGTCGCCCAAATTTCTATAACTGGACCTGATCCTGTGACAGTTACGTCATCGTTTTCTTTAATAGCACTATAAGCTCTTAAGTTTTCAGGTATTTGGATTCTTCCAGCAGAGTCAAGAGAGGAATCCACAGCACCAGAAAAAAGTGCTCTTCTTAATTGTCTTGAAGTTTTATCAGTTGAAGGCAAAGAAGCCATCTTTTCAGATTCTTGATTCCANTTCTTCTTTGTCAGAATTTGTAAACAATTATCTAGTCCCTTGGTAACTACACAGCCCTGTTGAAGCTCTTTCCTGAACTTAGAAGGTATAACAACTCTACCCTTCGAATCCATTGTATGTTTATATTCACCAAGGAACACTTTTCCGCCTTTCGTGCCTTGAACCACTCNTTGACATTATATGACACTTTATGACACTATGCAACACAAAATAGCAAAAAAATTATGTAAGTACTAAATACTCTTTCCAGTCAGGATCAGGATTATTTCCAATTATTGTTTTTATCCAAAANTTTCCACCTGGGATACTGGGGGTCTTTTGAAGATGTAAGCTAGTTTTACCCAATAGCTTGTCAGCTTTTAAAAGATTACATTTTTTACAGCATGCTACTACATTACTCCATTCATGAGAACCGCCTTTAGACTTAGGCATAATATGATCTATTGATTCTGCNNTNTCACCGCAATATTGGCANGTAAAAGAATCTCTTATGAAAATATTTTCTCTATTGAGNGCCACCCGCCTAGCATATGGAGCCTTAACATAATAAGTTAAGACAGCGACTTTAGGTATGGCGATTGAACGCTCTACAGATCTTAATATTATGTCAGACTCTTTTAGGACATTTATTTTTTTACCAAATAAAAGTGCGAGTGCCCGTTTTGGTGTTGCAAGTGAGAGTGGTTGGAAAGTAGAGTTTAGTATTAAAGTCTTATGCGTATTTATATTACCCACAGTTATTTAGTGTAAAGAGGTTAAGCTTGCATTTCTTGATTATTGACATCTTCTTCCACTTTAGTAAGTAAGTTGAGAAATCTTTCTTTATCAAGTTCAAATTTGGAAACATCTTCCTTGACCTCTTTTGCTATATCATCGATTGTCTCAAAAAATGCAAGCTGTCCCGACTTTAGTGCATCGAATACTTGCTCTTCTTGAACTGAATAAATTGTCTCACCATCTGAAACTAATTTCACTTCAGATAGTTCTGAAATAAGGTTTCCATTTTTTGATAAGTATTTCCATGCTCGTCTAACTCTTTGTATACTCATTCCGTTATCTAAGAGAGTTTTCACTACTCTGAGGGAAACTATGTCTCTAAAAGAATATAGTTTTGGAACTCCTGGCTTACCATTTGATGACTGAATGCTTGGTGATACAAGTTTAACCTTGTCCCAATATCTTAATTGATGTGAAGTNCACCCAGTTAAATAACTTGCTTGCTTTGATGTAAAAGCATCTCTTTTCAAAACCTTACTCCTAAATAGTGATGTATATTAAATTTAATTAAATCTATTTAGTTTGTCTAGAGGTATCTTTATTTCTTATTATTGAATAAACTTGCTTAAAGTTCCATTCATTTATATTTTCAGCTTTAAGTAAAGCTTTNGTGTTTCTTACAAAAACATATCCAGATACAGCCATTAATGCAAAGCCAGCCATAGCAATAAGAGGTTGGATTATATAGCTGCCTAACATTGTAAGTAACCCAAGAAGAAAAGTGCCGAATGAAATCATTGATCTTGTTCTTGAAAAACTTGATAAGGTTGAAGTCTCAACAGTCTTAGCTAAGTCGGGATCTTCTTTAGATAACTCTTGCTCTATTTGTTTTAAAATTTCTTCTTCTTTTTTGTTTAATGCCATNCTTGAATTTTAATATAAATTGAAACTACTCTGTAATTNTGAGTAATTTATTTTTAAGGCATGGCGAGGTTGAAAATGTTAAGAATATTATGTACGGGGATATTCCAGGGTATCGTTTAAGCTCAAAAGGTGTTTCGCAAGCAAAAGAAGCTGGTAATTTCATAAAGGATAATTTTCAGATAGATAAGATNATATCTTCACCTGTTTTAAGAGCTAGGGAGACATCTAAATTTGTCGCAGAATTTTTAAAAGTAGAAATTGAAATTTCATATAATCTTTATGAATGGAGTGGCGTAATTGGGTGGCTGGGAACGACTTTTGAAGAATTTTCAAAGACACAAGATTATCCAACATATATAAATAATCCACTTGATGTAAATACTAATGAATCTCTAGTGAGTGTTTTTGAGAGAGTTAACTTACTAAACGAAAATAAAAANAANATGCTNTTCGTATCTCACCAAGATACTATNAGAGCTTTTACATATTATAAAACTANTGCTGANACATTTAATGAAGAATAAGCCAAACCATTGNGGAATCCAAGAAATTAAAAATGGTGAAATATTAAATCATCTTTACTAAGACATAGTAAGCATATAGTAAAGTAAAATTAACGCTCCACCAAAAAAAGTTGAAAAACTAGAAATCCCAACCACAGGCTCAAGAAATTTAAAAAATCTAGATTTGAAGAATTCCAAATATTTTTCAACAATGAACCTACTGAAAATAAATGCACCAAAGCCTGCGACAATAAAATAAACAAAGCTTAATAACGTTATCCACGGATTAACAATAACCATATTAAGCTAAACTTAATATCCTTATGAAATTTAGCAACAAATCTAAAATAATTGTTTACCTGATTACAGTCTTTTTTGCCAGTTATATCGGATACGTTCTTGGTAATGCTTTCTGTGTTTCTGATTGTTTAACAGACATTCTTTTAAATATACTAATTTCTAATACAGTTGCATTAGGGGGAGTTTTTGTACTAGTTAACTTATCTGAAAAATCTATTACTGAATGGAATCAAATGTCTANTGAGGAAGAATAGTTAATTGCTTCAATTATAGATTCCACTTCTCTGTTATCTACATCTTGATGGAAGACTAATCTAATAATATCTTTTTTAATATATCCTGAAATTATATTATTTTCCTCTAATTTTTTTCTAAAAATNTCAGCAGATTCGGGTGCTTCAAATGCAAAAAATAGCATGTTCGTGTCTTTATATGTAACTGTATGAAAAGCTCTATTAACCTTTTCAATTGAGTTATTTACCAATGCTGCTTTCTTATGATCTTGAACTAGATTGTCTCTATTTTCTATCGCATACCTTGCTGCAGAGGCGATAATCCCAACTTGTCTCATTCCTCCCCCGAGTTTCTTTCTAAACTCTCTGGCTTCAGTAATAAAATCTTTACTCCCCATAAGCATCGAACCTACTGGTGCGCCCAAACCTTTAGAGAAACAAAAAGTAAGACTGTCACAATATTCACCATATTTAATAGAGCCTGGATCAGTAAGAATTGAGTGCCAAATCCTAGCACCATCAACATGGAATTTTAATTCATTAGATTTAGAAATTTCTGATAAAGTTTGAATGTGTTCAAATGGAATAATACTTCCTCCAGATGCCAAGTGTGTATTCTCTGTTGCTAACACTTTTATTAAAGGTTTATTNATTTTAGATTCATTTATTGTGTCTACAAGATTCTCTAAATCATAAACTCCGTCTTTACTTTTGATNTCTCTAAATTGTGTTCTAGATAAAAAAGCTGCGGCACCATGTTCGTAATTTTTAACATGTGAATCTTTTGTTGTAATNACCTCTTCACCTGGATTTGTATGTATTAATAGTGAAATCTGATTACCCATTAAACCTGAAGTTACAAATAAACCATCCTCAAATCCCATCAATTCAGAGCAATACTCTTCAAGNCTATTTACAGTTGGATCTTCTTTGTATTCATCATCACCAAATTCTGCTTCGAGTACTTTTTGTAACATTTCTTTAGATGGTTTTGTTACCGTGTCTGAACGTAAATCAATCATTATTGTATATTATCATCAAAAAAACTTTGCATATTTTTCATAGCTTGTCTAATTCTTTGTTTGTTTTCAACAAGAGCAATTCTTATAAAACCCTCTCCTTCATTACCAAATCCAATTCCGGGAGATATTGCGACATTAGATTTTTTTAAAATTTCAAGTGAGAACTCCATAGATTTTTCCTTGTAAAAATTAGGTATCTTTGCCCACACAAACATTGTGGCGTTTGACTTATAAACATCAAAACCAAAATCTTCTAAATTTTCGACTACTAACAATCTCCTTTCTTTATAGGTCTCGGATACTTCTTTGGGATAAGTGTCTAACTCATTAATTGCAACTGCAGATGCTATTTGAATTGGCTGGAATGTCCCATAATCAATATACGACTTTAATTTAGTTAAACTTTGTATTGCTTCTTTGTTCCCGATGGCAAATCCTACTCTCCACCCAGCCATTGAGTATCCTTTTGTTAGTGAGTACAATTCGATAGAGTTTG
>NHIM01000028.1 GCA_002169845.1 Acidimicrobiaceae bacterium TMED189
ACTTTTGTAGTTATAAAAAGGTCTGAGCGTTTTACAATATTATTAGATATAGCTTTCTTAATGCCCTCTGCAACACCTTTTTCATTTCTATATACTTCTGCTGTATCAATATGTCGATATCCGACTTTAATAGCTTCATATGTCATCTTTTCAGCTTCATCAGGAGACATCATGTATGTACCTAGACCGATATTTGGTATTTCTGTATGTATTGTCATATCATCCCCAGTTTAGTTGAAAGAGGAGTTCAGACAGAGAACTCCCCCTTCTGTAATCATGTATCACAAGATGTATCAGCAATACAAGATTTAATCCAGTTTACATACCTTGTGTCCTAAAATACTAATGGCAAAGTTTCTATCACTAGTACTTTGCCAGGAAAAGGGGGTTTGCCGACTCCCTTTTCTCTTTTAATTTACAAAGATAAAAAGTCACTAATATAACTACATGAAAGATTTCTCAATACCTGAAGGTAGAAGACAAAAAAGAAAAAAGAAGCATGTCGCTAAAAGAAAAGGACGTCTCGACTTTAGAACAGGACGAACTGGGAAAAGAAAATAATTATCTGGAGAAATTTTACTAAATGAATAATATTAAAAAAATAACAAACGTAACTGGGTATAAATTTACAAAGATATCTAATAAGCATTCACTAAAAGATAAAATTTTAAGCGAATGTAATCGGTATAACTTAAAAGGTACAGTTTTAATAAGTGATAAAGGTATTAATTTTTCAATTGCAGGTAATAATAGAAACATAGACAAGTTTATAAAATTTATTAAAAATGATTCTCGATTCGTTGATATAGACATTAAAACAACATACAACGAATATCAACCATTTAGGAAAATGCTCGTACGAATAAAAAAAGAAATTATATCTATGGGGATTGAAGATATAAATCCTTCAGAGTTTACTGGTGAAAAGATTGATCCGTTAGATCTTGTGAAAAGATTAGACAAAGATGAAGATATTATCTTACTGGACACCAGGAACGAGTATGAAGTTAGATTAGGTACATTTGAGAATTCAATTGATTTAGATTTAGACAGTTTTAGAGATTTTCCTGAACAAATAGATAATTTAAAAGATACTTTAGTAAATAAAGAAATAGTAATGTTCTGTACTGGCGGTGTTAGGTGTGAAAAAGCATCAGCACTGATGATCAAAAATGGATTCACAAACGTAAAACAAATAAACGGAGGTATCATCAATTATTTTAAAAAAACTGGTGGTAAATATTGGAATGGAGACTGTTTTGTGTTTGATGATCGTGTAGCACTGGACAAAAATTTAGAAGAAACAGAATATAAATTATGTTTTAGATGTAGGGAGCCATTAAATAAGGAGGAGCTCATGTCTGATTTATATAAAATAGATGAATATTGTCCATACTGCTATGAGGACGTAATGGTTAAAAATCAACTATCAAATTTAAATTAATTTATGTAAATTCTATCAATCTAATCTGTTGTAATAATATTTTCTATATCTTTTTGATTGTAGCCATAAGTAAATAAAAAATTATGAAGTATATTCTCACCTTTTGCTGTTAGGTATCCGCTTTTAGATCCATCATTGCTTGGTATGTACAATTCTCTATCTATATTATTTATTAATTTTANAGTATTTTTATTTGCTAAAAGGTCNAGAAATTCCTGTGAATTTTTATCTGGATTATCAATTATATTATTTCTCCTAAAAAATAGTGGTTGAGTTATAAGCCATACTGCATAAGGTTTTGTCATAATATAATTTGAATATTGAATATATGCAGTTGCAAGAAGAACACTATTAACATGCATTGTATATTCCTCATTAATATTATTGTCAATGTAATTATCAATATTATCTTTATCCCACATAGGAACTGGAAGAATTCTTGTTAGATCGTAGTCGAATACCATAGTACTGGCTGTTCTAATATTTTCATATATATCTTGAATTGTTATCTCTAAATTAATGTCACTCATATGCTCAGTTATTTCTAAATTTATAAACTTATTATTCTTCATTTCACAATCAATAGTTAAAACTAAGTCTGATTGCGTAGCGTGCAATGTTCTTCCTTCAGATGGTAAAAGAAATTCACTCATAGGAAATTCATATTTGAACAGACCTGTTGGAGAATAATGAGAACTTGACCAGGAATCATACTCTTTTTTGACTAATACGTTATATTGTCCCTGAGGTTGTTTGTAGGAGACTTTCATTATTTAAATATTTTACATTTTATTTTTAAGAATGATAAACAGCTAATGAATCTAAGTTATGAAATTAGCCTATTTACAAATTGAAATTAATCATCACCTGGAAAATTTGGATTACCTTTATATTCATCTAAAAATTTTTCCTCATAAAGATCATCCATTGAAAGGTAGACTTTTTTGGCAATTGCGCTTATGGCTATGATGCCTTTTTTGAGCAACCATTTGTATGGTGCTGAAAATACCTTATTCTCCCATTTCAAAAATTTTTTCCATAGACTCATATACATATTTTACAAGTTGTACAATTAATGTACTTTAATGGTTTAATTTAGAACATAAACTTATGTCACATATTTATTTCTAGTAAATCATCTTATATACTGTGAAAATGAAAAAGATTTACACATTTGGACATGAGCAAGTAGAAAGAAACNTAACCGTTGGAGATATGCTTGCAAATAAAAAAAATAATAAAAAAATGACACAAATAACAGCNTCGAATCAAGAAGAGGCTGAGATTATTGCATCGCAAAATATAGATATGATTATTACAGGTAGTGATTGGTATCCAGATGTAAGAAAGGGAGCACCAAATACATTCATTACGGCTGCTTTATTTGCTGGTCGTTTTATAACAAATGAAGACATTCTTCGTGGTGCATTTGATGNTGTAATGGGTGGTGCTGATTCTGTTCTTACTCCGAGGAGTTATGAGGTTGTTGAGATGTTAGCCAATGAAGGCATACAAGTCCAAGGCCATGTTGGTATGGTTCCATCAATGTCTACAAAGTATGGTGGAATTCGTACAGTAGGAAAAACAGCAGATGAAGCTTTTGATATTTTAAAAGATATGAAAAGATTAGAAGATGCGGGAGCTTTTGGTGCTGAAGTTGAATGTGTTGCGGAAGATGCACTTATAGAACTTAAAAATCATACTTCTCTTGTATTAAATTCACTTGGTTCTGGTTCAGGTGGTGACGTTATGTTTCTTTTTTTTGAGGATATATGTGGAGAAACAACAGGCATAAAAATGCCACGTCATGCAAAGTCATGGGGAAACGGAAAATTAATAAAACAACAACTTAATGAAGAGAGATCAAAAGCTGTTCATGGATTTAAAACTGAAGTTGATAACAACACATACCCAGACAAAACACATACTATTAATATGTTGCCGGGTGAAAAAGATCAACTCTTAGAAAAACTTGATGCTTTGTAATGAAAAATTGGCAAAAATTAGCCGTAGGTCTTGGAATTATTGGTATTGGTTATAACTTTATAATTAGATACGATACTCTTCCCTATTATCAGTTAATTGCCATTGTCATTGGATTGTTTTATATTATTAAACAATTTAGGAAATAAAACTGGAGTACCCTTTTTGTACTCTTGATAATCTGATTCATTTCCCCACTTTTTATCAGCACTTCTCTCTAGCAAGGGTATGCCGCTTCCCTTTGAAAGTAAGGCATAAACAAAAAAAGGAGATATTAAGGCTACATATCCAATACCACTCAAACTACTTAAGGAAATTACAGAAATACCTACCCATAGAGTAATTTCGCCAAAATAATTTGGGTGCCTGCTTCTACTCCAAAGTCCTGTTGATATAAATCTCCCTTTATTATTTAAATCTTTTCGAAAATTTCTTTTTTGACTATCAGAAACTACTTCAATTACAAATCCAGCAACCCATATAAATAAACCAATTAAAGACACGATAGATAAAGCATTATCCTCTTGAGAGATCATTGCGACATAGACAGCTATACAAGTAAATGAAACCCACATTGCTTGTCCTGTCCAATATTGTAAGAAATGAAAAAATGATTGTTTAGGCTTATCAAATCTTGTGTCGTGACCATCTTCAAGAATCCTTCTAAATAAAAATAGGCCCAGCCTAAGTGACCAAATTAAAACAAGTATTAGTAAAATAGAATCTGTTAATGATTTTGCTGGTAGTGAAAAATAAATGATCAATGTAGAAGATGAATAGGTTAAACTTCCAATAAAATCATAATACCTCTCCGTTTGATAAATAAATCCAAATATAAATCCAATAATTTGAACTATCCACACATAGAATAAAACAAATTGCAGGATGTTAATATTCAGAATTTCTAAATCTGTATCNGGTGTGATAAATGACAAAAGATAAATTATGACTGTAAAGAAAATGATTAATCGTAAATGGCCTAAGTTTTTAGATGACATAATTCAAGTTTAAGTATTCGTTTTATTTAGTTATAAAAGAAAAAAGGGAATTCCCATCCTGGAGAAACCCCTCTTTTCTAAATGACCACTGTAAATTCCTTTATACATACTCATTTGAATTGAATACTATCCAAATAAACGGTCATGATTATTTTATCTGATTTAATANCGTATGTTTAGTTTTATTTATCCTTTAAAGTTCAAGTTTTCTAAAAGATAAGAAAATAAATATAATCCAAATAAACTTTTCAAACCTTTTAGTAATCCAGAAATATCCATATTTAAAATGAAAAATCTTTAATTTATTTAAAACAGATTTCATATATGTGGGAGATACAAGATTTGAACTTGTGACATCTACCTTGTCGAGGTAGCGCTCTGCCAGACTGAGCTAATCTCCCTTTTTTCAAATATAGCAATGAATAATATTTAAGTAAATCTCAACGCTCAACAGTATAGATGCGTCTACCAAACCTTAGCAAGAGTCTTTCGGCAACCTCAATTAATAAATTTAATATCCATAATCCTAAATACGCAGCAAGAAATATATTAATAAGTTTAGAAAAGATAATAACAATTATTAAGTATATAAATATCCATGAAATTGTGAATTTAAATGAATATATGGGTGATTGTGAATTCATTAGAATGGTACTTCTGTATATTCATTAATTAATGATGAATTCGTGTTTTTTGGGTTATTTACAGACTTGCTAACTCTGTGGAAATTAATCGATGGATTCTTCTGTTTGGAAATATCTGAATAAAGATTGTTTAAATCTATATGAGATGTCCATAATTTCTGACTGTCGTTGTTCAGTATTAAAGGTGTTCTGTTGTGAATTGTTAATAAGTTATCTTCAGCTTCCTTTGTAATAATAGAAAATTCTATATCTCCACTTGATCTCAACCAATAAAGTCCGGCTGCTTTTAAAAGTTCATTTTGTTTATAAAAAAAGTATGGTTGTTTTTCATCATTGACATTTTTCCATTCATACCAACCAGAAATTGGAACTAAGCATCGATGTTTCTTAAAAGCTGCTTTGAATGTTCTTTTTTCTTGAACTGTTTCCCATCTCGTATTAAATAATGGTTTAGAATTTTTTTGATTTTTAATCCAATCTGGGAAAAAACCCCACGTAGCCATAGTTAATTCATTTTCTATAAATATTGGGACTTTCGTTTGAGGTGTTATATTAAAATTTGTTTCATAAATAATTGAATTTTTTAAATCAAAATTTTCAGATTCGAGAATATCAAAGTCTAAGTAATATCGTCCACACATTTAAAATTCTAGATCTTTCAGACTCAAGTCATCGCCTTCTTTATACGTATCATGTTTATCTTTGAATATTATATGTACGTTATTATTACCAATAATTTCTATCTTTTCATTACTTAATGTAAAATATGTATCCTTTTCCAAGCATAATAATTTATAGTTACCTCTGTTTAATAATTTTACTGTGTTTGTTATCCAAGAATAAAATGATTCACCATAATGAGGTATTACAATCACATTTTTTATTAAATTAAAACCATAACCTTTAATCATTTTTTCACCCATTATCATGGCACCNGCACTGCAACCAGCAACAATTCCACCATTATTGTGAATATTCATTACTTCGTTAAAGAATGGTGTGTTTTTTATTGTTTCATAAAGGTATGTCGGATTACCTCCCGAAAAGTATATAAAATTTGCTTTTTTAACTTCTTTTAGAAGGTTGTCATCAAAGAAATCATTATGTTTTAATGCTTTCATATTTTTATGGTCTACATCAAAGTTTGAGAAATGTGTAGTTGCTAAATCGCACCAGTAATCTATTCGTGAAGAACTTTCCTTACCAGCTGCAGTGGGAAAACTTAGAACATAGGGTCGTCCTTTTATTTTTGATAGTAATTTTGCATCAGCATTTAACATACCAGTCAAGTACTCGCCAGAACCTGTAATTGCTATCAACTATACCTCCAAGAGTTGGAGGCGACGACCAGAATCGAACTGGTGTACACGGTTTTGCAGACCGCTGCGTAGCCACTCCGCCACGTCGCCATATGAGCGGAAGACGGGATTCGAACCCGCGGCCTCAACCTTGGCAAGGTTGCGCTCTACCAGCTGAGCTACTTCCGCGTAAATATAATATTAGCTAAATGCCTGATTAAAAAAAGGAAATTATCCAGTAGAGCCAAATCCTTTATCTGACCTTTCGGAATCAATATGATTATTAACTACTTCAAACTCTATATTTTGTACGTTTATAAAAACTAATTGCGCGATNCGATCTCCTNGTTTTATTTTATAATTCTNTTCACCATGATTTATTAAAGGTANGATTAANTCTCCNGTGTACCCAGGGTCNATTAATCCAGGTGAGTTAATTAATGTTATTAAGTGGTTAGANGATAAACCAGATCGCGGAAGNACGAANCCACCAANATCCTTAGGTAAACTTATNGAAATTGCAGTTTTAACANGAGTAACTTTTTTACTAGCTAGNTTAATATCTACTGATGAATGNAGGTCATAACCAATATCAAGTTCATGCTGTTTTTTNGGAATAATTGAATCTTCTGTTAGTAATTTNATTTGAATGTTTTTACTCATATACAATGGTAACCTTTCATTGATGAATATTAGAGATATTATTTTCATAAATAAAGCTAAAAGTTCAGACAGAATAAAAATTCTTGACCTATTAGGNTTTGAAACTGATACGGTTATTACCCAAAATCCAGAAAATTATAATTCATCAACAAATTTCGAAAAGAATTTTACTATAGAATCTCTCGAAGAAAACTTGGATGTAGGAATCACTAAAGATAAATCATCGCCAATCGATTCATATATTAGAGAAACTGAAAATGTTTATACAGACATGAATGCAATTAATAATATAGATGATCAATTACCAACATCAGCTTTTAAGCCTGTTAATGTCACAAATAAAATAAAAAAAATATGGTCCGATGTTGAATCGAGACGACAGTGGGTTATGCCATTAACAATAATTATTTTAACTTCAGCACTTCTAGGCACTGCAATTGGTACATTCCGAACACGATCAGCAAATTCAGAACAAGTTATTGCTACGAATACTCTTGTTGCAGATGAAACAAATAGACTTATTCAAGGATTATCAAATGTGTTAGAAATATCAACAGATACTTTTTATTCAAAATATGATATTTCAAATGCTAGTGCATATTTACAGTCTGTAGAATCGTCAGCTTTAGAATATGAAAGTTTGTTACTAATCAATGATGAAATTTCNCAACAGGAATTAATCTTGAAAAAATCTAATCTTGAGAANNTTTTTAGATTTATTGACAACTTAGACAATTTATTAACTTATAGAATTTTAGTATCTGAAATATTAATTTATGATTCACTTTTAACAATCGATGAAAATACAGAGATTGATAAANTAACNACATCACTTTCAGAGATTACCGCANTAAGTAAAAGAAACTATCAAGATTTACCAAATATAGAAGAAATGAATAATCACAGGAATTTAATCAATACTGCAATAATTACTGCTGAAGATCTTCATGGGAGACTGTTGGCGGCACTGCGTAATAATGAATTCGAAGTTGTTAATTCTATATCATCAGCACTGCTACTAAATAAAGAGACTGAACTAAATGCCTTTGAAAAATCTTTAGACATGTTTGAAGATAATAAAATTGTAGTTTTTAATTCAATTCAGATACTCGATTAATTAAATTCGGCCACTTCTTTCTCGAAATCAGAGGCGTCTGAAAATTCTTTATAAACAGATGCAAATCTAACATATGCAACTTCATTCACTTCTTTTAAGTGAGATAAGACAGTTTCGCCAATTATCTCAGATTGAACTTTACTTCCTTGGGTCTCTATATCCTTATAGATACTATCAATCAAGTTTTTAAGTTTCTTTTCACTTAATTCTTGGCCACCAAATGCATTTTTTACTCCTGAATATAACTTATCGATATTGAATTCTTCACGATTGCCATTTCTTTTTACAACTATGAGTCCAATCGAAGCTTTTTCATAGGTTGTAAATCGTGTTTTACAGGAAATGCAACTTCTTCTGCGGCGAATNGAGGTGCCTTCACTGTTCTTACGTGAATCTACTACTGATGTTTCTTCTGCCTGACAGAAAGGACATACCATATATAGTATATTATAAGTATCACAATGATTTAAATCAATAAATCTAGGGTATTATTATCACTTGATCAATAGAAAGTGATGATTCTGAAAGATTATTAACTTTTTTTACTTCAAAAATAAACTTAGAGATATTTTCTATATTTAGTTTCTGACCAATAAGCCATAAATTATCTCCTTTTACAACTTTATAAGAAACTGATGTTTGATTTAACGATTTTTCATCGTTNACTAAAAAAGGTGAAGTTAAAAACGAAAATATCAATACAAATGCAACAAGGTAAANATAATTTTTTATATTTNTCATAATCTAACATTAGAAANTAGGTACGACACTTTTATATTTAGAACATATGTGCTAATATTGAGTATGAGTAATAAAGAAACTGAAATATTAGAATACATAAACTTCACTTTAAAAAATGATGGCTATTCGCCCTCAGTAAGAGAAATCTGTGAAGCAGTAAACCTCAAATCAACAAGTACAGTACAGTATCATCTAAAAAAATTGGAAAAGAAGGGTGTAATAAACAAATCCGAAGGGAAATCACGCTCCTTACATTTAAATGATTCAACAAATGAGTTTAGAAGTGTTCCAATAGTTGGAGAAATTGCAGCTGGATATCCACTAACAGCAGAGGAAAATAAAGTTGGAGATCTTCCATATCCTGAAAGTAATTTTAATGACTCGCTTATTGCATTGAAAGTTAACGGAGATTCAATGATAGACGCAGGAATTTATGATGGAGACCTTGTAGTAGTCGATAAATCAAAAGAACCAATGAATGGAGATATTGGAGCTTTTCTTGTATTAAATACAGAAGCAACTGTAAAATATTTAGACACCATCTCAAAAAAACAATATCTAATACCGGCAAATAAAAATTATGAAAATATTGAGATAAATGAAAACATTACTGTGATTGGTAAGGTTATCTCCCTATTTAGAGATATGTAACTATACCACTTAAGAATAAACTTTTATTTCTAAATTCTAAATCCAATTCCCCTCCAGGAAATGAAATTATTGATGGATTTTTTACTTTTCGTTCTGAGTAGAGGTAATTAAATAAGCATAGCGCTCCAGAACCACATGCATCAGTCTCTCCTACTCCCCTTTCAAATACTCTCGATTTAATGAAATTTTGATTAACTATTTCGTAGATTTCTACATTAACACCATTGGGAAATTGTTGAGAAGTATTAACTTTGTTCACTAAGCTCTCTAGATCGAAAGTTTCAACGTTCTTAACGTTGACTAAAAAATGAGGATTACCAACTTCAGAACTTATTCCCTTAATATTACTTATCTCTATTTTTTCATCTATATATGTAGGTACTGGAGTGAGAACGGTAACAACAGAATCTTCAATAGTTGCTTCTAAGATCCCAACAGGTGCGTGCACTTTAATATTATCTGTTAGTACAAGATCATTATCAAATGCATATTTAGCAGTACACCTAACTCCATTAACACATAGCTCAGCATCTGACCCGTCACTATTGAAATAATGCATTTTTACTGAATCATCATCTAAAGGTTCAACAAAAATGACGCCGTCAACGTCATAATCTGAATCAGCTACCAATGAAATTATTTGGATTTCCGAGGTTGGCCCAGTATATGTTGAAACAATAAAATCATTGCCAGTACCAGACATATATGCAAAATTACTCATCCATTAACTCTATCATTTTATTTTTAATAAAATTAGCATCGTTAGTTGTAAATGGAGTCAAAGAACTTTCTTTTTTAAACCAAGTAATTTGCTTTTTTGCTAATTTATAACTTTTTTGATTTATATTACTTTCAATGTCTGTATCAATATTCATACCAATTGCTTGAAGAATAGTTTTTGAAGGGTTGTTTAATAGTGATAATTCTTCGGCAAGACCATTTTCTATCATCTCTGAGGTTCTTTTTTGTATGTTTAATTTGTAATCGGGATTGGTCCAAAATATACCAACACTATTATTTGGAATATTTAATTTTGGAAATACATATTTTGAATCTTGGAGGAGACTAGATTCAATATTTCTTATTAATCTTCTTTTATTAAGTTCGACACTAGGTAGTTCAATTTTATATATTTCATGAAATTTCATTAACTGACCATAATTTAACTGTTCAAGTTCTGCACGAATAGTTGGATCAGTTGGTCTAAATTCATAGTTCTTTATCATTGATGAAAAATATAGCCCAGTGCCACCAACAGCAATAATATCCATTTCATAAGTCATTTTTGGAAAATCAATATCTAATAAGTAATTTAAATAATCNACGACAGAAAAATTCTGATCTGGATCAGCAATATTGATGCCTAAATATTTAACTTGTGCCTGCATTACGTCATTTGGTTTAGCACTTAATATATCGAGNCCTTTATAAACAGCCATAGAATCAAGAGATAATATTGGTATATTACGTTCTATAGCGATCTGATGAGCNACAGAAGATTTACCCGAAGCAGTTATTCCTGTTAGAAAATATAACAATTAGAGAGGNACCGCTGTTAATGCAAAAGGTGTAGCTTCTATTACTTCTACTTCTATAAAATCACCAATTGAAACATTATCTGCTTTAATATGTGTTGTTTGTCCACCATCAATTTTTCCAGTTAGAAAGTCGTTTGTTTTTTTGGAATATTTTTCAACTAGAACATATTGTTTCGTACCAATAAAGCGTTGAAGACGAGAATGACTAATATCTGTTTGTATNTTTTTAAGTTGCATAAATCTAGAATCTATTATTGATTTAGAGACATATTCATTTTTCATAGAGTCAGCTTTTGTTCCTGGTCGTGGCGAAAACTTGAACATATAGACTGCATCAAACTGACCTTCCTTAATTACCTTTAATGTTTCAAGAAAATCATCGTCTGTCTCACCTGGAAAACCAACTATTATATCTGTAGTTAAGGACACGTTTAGTATGGTTTCCTTAGCTAGATTAAGTTTTTCTAGATATTTTTCTTGTGTATAGCCCCTTTGCATCTTACGTAAAATTTTATTGCTACCACTTTGTAAAGGCATGTGAATTTGTTTAGTAACTTTAGATAATCTATCGACAGCCTTTAAAGTATCTTCTTTAAAGTCTTTAGGGTGAGGAGAAGTAAACCTGATGCGTTTAAGATTTTCTATATCATCTAACTCCTNTAGAAGTTNAGTAAAATATGGTCGTGCNGACCCATTTATTTTTAAATCCCTACCATAAGAATTAACATTTTGCCCAAGTAATGTTATTTCTTTGACTCCACTCTCTACCATTGCGGTAGCTTCATTAATNATATCTGATGGTCTTCTACTGATCTCAGGACCTCTGACCGATGGNACTATACAAAAAGTACAACTATTGTTACATCCTATTTGGATAGTAAGCCANGCTGATACTTCAGATTCACGTATNGAGGGAGCATCTGTAGGTAAAGATTGTATTTCATCTATAACNTCTGTAATCGGACCCCAGTCTTCACTTTGGTTTAATAGATTTACGATATTAGTTAGATTATGAGTACCAATAACAACATCTACCCAAGGTGCTCGTTTTCGTACTAATTCTTTATCCTTTTGTGCAGCACAACCACCAACAAGAAGTTTTCTATTAAGTTTCTNACTTTTCCACTTTTTTAAATGACCTAAGGTACCATATAGTTTATCATCAGCATTTTCTCGAATAGTGCAAGTATTAACAAATAGNACATCTGCTTCATCTTCATTCNNTGCTTTTACCATGCCATCATATTCAAATAGACCTGCAATTCTCTCTGAATCATGTTCATTCATTTGGCATCCAAATGTCTTTACATAGTAATTAAGACCAGACCTTGAAGGTTTAGCTTTTAAAGTTTTAGATAACTCAACTGTTGTTTTCACAGTTAAATTATATGAATGTTTTTAAAAAATATATATGATTTATTTTTCTTTATTGGAAGCTTTTATATCTTTTTCATCGATAACATCATCTTTGTCTTCTTGTTCATTTTCATCTGACTCAATCATGCCTACAGCTTTATATACATCATTTTCAAGCTGAAGTGCTAAGTCAGGGTTTTCTCTGAGATAATTTTTAGAATTTTCTTTACCTTGACCAAGTTGTACATCATCATAAGTGAACCATGCACCGCCTTTACGAACAATTCCATGTTCTACACCTACATCCAAAAGACTTCCNTCTCTTGAAATTCCTTTTCCAAACATAATATCAAATTGTGCTTCCTTGAAAGGAGGTGCAACTTTATTCTTTACAATTTTTGCACGAACTCTATTTCCTATCATCTCAGCACCAACTTTAAGTGTTTCAATACGTCTAATGTCAATACGGACTGATGCATAAAATTTAAGCGCTCTTCCTCCACTTGTAGTCTCTGGTGAACCCCACATAACACCAATTTTTTCTCTTATTTGATTAATAAAAATAACTGTTGTCTGTGTTTTATTAATAGATCCAGTTAATTTTCGCAAAGCTTGTGACATCAACCGAGCTTGTAATCCAACATGAGACTGTCCCATCTCGCCATCAATTTCAGCCTTTGGTACTAAAGCTGCGACTGAGTCAATTACTACGATGTCTACTCCGCCAGATTCAATTAGCATGTCTGCAATTTCTAATGCTTGTTCTCCAGTATCTGGTTGCGAAACTAATAGTTCATCTATATCAACACCAAGAGCTGCGGCATACACAGGATCTAGAGCATGTTCAGCATCAATAAAAGCTGCGACACCACCTGCTTTTTGTGCTTCAGCAGCGACATGTAGAGATAAAGTAGTTTTTCCTGAGCTTTCNGGTCCATAAATNTCGACNACNCTACCTTTAGGAATACCACCTATTCCTAAAGCTAAATCAATTGATAATGCTCCTGTAGAAATTGCTGGTATTTGTTTAATATCAGCTTTACCAAGTTTCATCAAAGAGCCCTCGCCAAATTGTTTTTCAATTTGTTCGAATACGGTATCTAGTTTTTTTGCCCTGTCTTTGTCCATTTTTTTCTCCTAATTAGATTAATTAATATATATTAAAACATCTTAGTAAGACAAATTTTAGTAGAACATTTGTTCTAATACAAGTTTTTAACGAAATTAATTAACTCCCAAATAGCTTTATTTACTGATCTTTGGATAATTTCTTCTCTATTTCCCTTTATTTTATGTGAAGAAGAGACAGATTTATTTTTATCTGAGATATTAATAAAAATATCACCAATACCATACTTTGAAGAAGAAATTGGTCCTGCTTCACCTAGAATACTTAAATTTATATCTGTGGAGTTAGTATCTAAACCCTGTGTAGAAAGGTTTTCAGCTAATGTATCCCAATTACTTGAAACTGGAATATCGTTTAAAAACACTTTTTTTGCTTCTTTAGTGTACACAACATTACTAGCTTTTAAAACTGAACTTGCACCTGGATTTTTGGTAATTCTAGATGACAACTCTCCCCCAGTTACNCTTTCAATTAGAGATAAGGTTAAATTACTTTCTTTAAGTAGTTTGAATAATATTTTAGAAATATCTATATTTTCATAAGCAATAATATCNGTGCCAAAAGTTTCCTGTAGCTGCTCCTTAAATAAATTACTATCTTCTTCATTAATTGAATTTTTGTCATAACGTAATTTAATTATTCCTTTACTAGCTAAGTAAGCAATATCGATTTGATCAGGTTTAAATTTGTTAACCTCTTGTGCTAATGATGACTCTGCCTGATTGTAAAATAATATAAACTGATAGTCTTTTGGTGTATCAGTAGATAAATTTACAACTCTAGGGATTAATTCATCNTGTACTAAGGGTATGAATTCACGTGGCGGTCCTGGAAGGATAAATATTTTCTTTTTTTTATACTCAATAAAAGAACCGGGAGCAGTTCCTTGTGAGTTATTTAACTTTATCGAATCTTTTGGTAAGAACGCTTGTTTAACATTTGTTTCTGGCATCATCAGACCTCTGGCTTGCCATCTTTTTTTCATTAAATCTACATGAGCTGGATCAAGTTCAAGGTCTAAAGATAATACTGACGCTATAACTTCTCTAGTAATGTCATCTTCAGTTGGACCAAGTCCTCCACATGTTACGATTATGTCACAATTATCAATCAAATAATTAAAACCATTAGTTATGTCTTCAACTGTGTCAGATACAGTAATCTCGTGTGTTAATGTGTTGCCTGATTCATAAAGTAAGTTACCAAGCTTTGATAAGTTAGTGTTAACTGTGTCACCAAGTAATATCTCTGTCCCAACTGAAAGTAATCCGATCTTCATATGTACAGATTAACAATCTTTAATCTGTATAGAACTAGAATTTAGACATGAAAAAAATATTTTTAATTATTATATTTACAACTGCTTGTGCTCAAACAGTAGGAACTAGTTCTAATTTAAATGTAGGTACAGATATTTCACAAGAAACAACAAACAATGTTGAAGCTAATTTAATATATGAAAATGAATTCGGTGAACTGATTACTCAAAATCTGACAACTAAAAAAACAATGATTGTATTTTGGGCAGATTACTGAGGAATCTGTCGAGAGGAGTTACCTCTCTTGGAAAATAANTTAGANGAATTATCAGAAGAGTACAACATTCTTGCTTTGGCTCANAGTGAAGTAGAGCCAACCATGGAGTGGGTTCAAAATAATCTNAACGGATCTTTGCAAATTGGTTTTTCAACAAAAGATTTAAGAGATTCTCTTCAAGTTGTTGGTCAACCTATAACAGTTATTTTCGATACGAATGGAAATATCATATCTAGAGAATTTGGTTATATTCCTTAAAATTTATTTAACTAAAATTTAATCTCTTATTTTGTGTTGCAAAATTATAACAAGTTAAGATGGGAGTAAGTTAAGCGGAGGTAATGTGAAAAAAACATTTTTAATTTTACTTTGTCTGTCTATGTTGTTAGTTGCATGTGGCGGCTCAGCAGAAGAGACTGTAGAAGAACCCGCACCTACGGAAGAAGTTGAAACTNTAGATGCTCCAGCNACAACAGTTGCTGAAACATTAGACAAAATAGTTTTTGGTTTCGTCCCTAGTGCGGAACAAGCCGAATTATTAGATAACATTCAACCTATGATGGACGTGTTAAGTGATGGTTTGGGTATTGAAGTTGAAGGCTTCGTAACAAGTGATTATTCAGGACTACTAGTTGCAATGGGATCAGGTCAAGCTGATGTTGGTGCATTTGCTACTCTTGGATATGTAACTGCTATGAATGCATTNCCTACAAGATTTGAAGCAATTGCAAAATCTGTTAGATACGGTTCAGGATCATATCATGGAACTTGGTGGACAACAGACGCGAGTATTTGTAAATCTACACCAGTTATTGGAGCATATGAAAATATAAACGGTGTTCCAACATTAGTTACAGGTTCAACAACTGCTTCACCAGATGTAAAAGCTTTACAAGTTGGTTGGGGTTTTGGAGATGATGGTTTAATACCTGAAGTAAGAGATGGTGTTACAACTAGTCCNGGNCTTGCATGTGAAGCAGATATTTCTGTTGTAACTGGAGAAGAAGTTTTATTTGTTGAAGAAGGTTCAACATCTGGCTACTTATATCCAGCATTACAA
>NHIM01000029.1 GCA_002169845.1 Acidimicrobiaceae bacterium TMED189
AAACTAGATGAAAAAGATATTTCTTTGGTTGATGAGCATATGGAAACACATAATAACGATGAAGATGACTCTGACCAAACTAGCCATAGATTAAATTTAGAAGCAGAGTCACTCCGAAACAAAGCTATGCTGCATGTTTTACAGCAAGGAATCTCAGTAGATAAAGACGGTGAAAAAGTATACCTACAAGATGTATACAATAGAGATACAGATTTAGGAGAGGAAGAATAAAATGGAAAAAATACCTTCAAATTATGTAATACCTACAGTTATTGAAAATACTAGTAGGGGAGAAAGAGCATTTGATATCTATTCAAGACTTTTGAAAGATAGAATTATTTTTCTTGGTACGCCAATCGATGATGGTGTTGCAAACTCTATTATGGCTCAATTATTGCATCTAGAATCAGAAGATCCGGATAAAGATATTTTTATGTATATCAATTCTCCGGGTGGTTCTATTACTTCATTGTTTACAATTTTTGACACAATGAACTATATAAGACCGGATATTTCAACAGTATGTATGGGACTTGCTGCATCAGCGGCCTCAGTTATTTTAGCTGGAGGAACTAAAGGTAAGAGATACAGTCTTCCAAATGCAAGAATAATGCTTCATCAACCATCAGGTGGCATGGAGGGCACCGTTGCTGACATGGAGAGGAACTTTGATTTAATTGTATCTATGAGAACTCAATTGAATCAATTATTGGCAGATTTTACCAATCAGGATGTAGAAAAAATTACTACTGATACTGATAGAGATTTTTGGATGACAGCACAAGATGCTTTAGAATACGGTATAGTAGATGAAGTACTAACTCAAAGGGAGTTAGTCGACAAAAAATAAAATAACAGGGTAGTAAATATGGCTAATAAAGAATCGTCATCCGAACCTCTAAAATGTAGTTTCTGTGGAAAATCACAGAAACAAGTAATTAAATTAATTGCTGGTCCAGGTGTTTACATTTGTGATGAATGTATTGAGCTTTGTACTGAAATCATTGAAGAAGAAAAAATTGATACTATTGATAGTTCCAACGAAGTNAATCTTCCCTTACCTAAGGAAATAAACCATTCTCTAAATGAATTTGTTATTGGACAGGATGATGCCAAAAAAACTTTGGCAGTTGCTGTATACAATCATTACAAAAGAATTTACAAAGATGACACAATTAATGATGATCTTGAGATACAGAAGTCTAATGTATTAATTTTAGGGCCAACAGGGAGTGGTAAAACCCTACTTGCACAGACTCTTGCAAAGATATTAAATGTACCATTTGCTATTGCTGANGCCACAACTCTTACTGAGGCNGGGTATGTCGGAGAAGATGTTGAAAANATACTGCTNTCTCTTATAAATGCTGCTGATTTTGATATTAAGAAAGCGGAAAAAGGCATAATNTACATTGATGAAATAGATAAGATTACTAGAAAATCAGATAACCCATCTATAACACGTGACGTATCAGGTGAGGGAGTTCAGCAAGCACTCTTGAAAATTTTAGAAGGNACAGTTGCTCAAGTCCCACCTCAGGGTGGAAGAAAACATCCACAACAAGAGTATCTACAAATTGACACTACNAATATTTTATTTATTGTTGGAGGTGCATTTGATGGNCTAGAAGAAATTATAACTAAGAGGTTAGGGGAAAACTCGATTGGTTTCTCTGCCTCNTTAGGGGNTTCAAATAAAGTCAATCAAAGCGAAATATTTGAAAATGTCGAAACTAANGATTTGATTAAGTTTGGGCTTATTCCTGAATTTATAGGCAGACTTCCTATCGTCACAAATGTAAATGAATTAGAAAAAGATTCATTAATTAAAATCCTAACTGAACCAAAAAATGCAATNACTAAACAATTCAAAAAAATGTTTGCTTTAGATGATATAGAGCTCATCTTTACTGATGAATCACTAGATGCCCTCGCCGACTTAGCACTTGAGAGAAACACAGGTGCCAGAGGATTAAGATCTATTCTTGAAAAAATACTTTTAAATGAAATGTATGAATCACCNTCANGAAAAGATATTGATCAGATTATTTTAGATAAAGAGAATGTTCTGGATGGTATCCAGCCAAAAATGGTTTTAAATCCTAGCGAAGACTCTAAAGATTCAAAACCTGCATAATTTCATGCAAGGTGAAAAATACGAACCCTTAAGAATCGAANAGAAGTGGCAGAAAATTTGGGACNATCAAGAAAAATTTAAGCCNNTCCCTTCAGAAAAGCAATTTTCAATAGTTATCCCCCCNCCAAATGTTACNGGTTCACTNCATATGGGCCATGCTTTNGAACACTCCATTATTGATGTACTTGTACGNTATATGAGACTNAATGGNTTTGAAACATTATGGGTTCCTGGGACNGATCATGCTGGAATTATCACTCAATTATTNGTCGAAAAAGAATTAATTAATCAAGGAATTGATAAAGAATCACTGGGTCGAGATAAATTTATTGATGAGGTGTGGAAATGGAAAGAAGCATCTGGAGAAAATATTTCAAAACAAATGAAAACTTTAGGTATGAGTTGNGACTGGAGCATGGAGAGATTNACCATGGACGAAGGACTCTCAGAGGCAGTACAGCATGTCTTTATTGACTTATATGAAAAAAATCTAATTTACAAAGGTACNCGAATGGTGAACTGGGATACCGAGCTAATGTCAGCTGTTTCTGATCTCGAGGTAAATATGATTACTAAGCAGGGAAAACTTTGGAATTTGAAATATAAAGTTGNTGATGAATATTTAATTATTGCAACTACTCGTCCTGAAACTCTATTGGGAGATACAGCGATTGCTGTGAATCCAAATGATGAGAGGTATAAAAAACTTATAGGAAAAAAAGCAATCATACCTCTTGTCGACCGAGAGGTCCCAATAATTGCGGATGAGTATGTCGATATTGATTTTGGTTCGGGTTGTGTGAAGATTACACCAGCGCATGATTTTAATGATTATGATATTGGTAACAGGCACTCTCTAGAAGTGATTAACTGTATGAATCTTGATGGAACTATATCAAATGATGACTATATTCCCAAAAACTTGAGAGGTTTAGATAGATTCGACGCTCGAAAGATAGTCATTCAAGAATTAGAAAACTTAAATCAAATTGAAAAGATTGAGGATTATACAGTTCAACTTCCTGTAGGTGATAGGTCAAAAAGCATACTTGAACCTATGATTACTGAGCAATGGTTCGTTAAAACTAAAGATATTGCAAATGATGCAATACAAGCAGTGGAAACTGATGCAATAAAATTTATCCCAAAAAATTGGGAAAAAACCTATTTTGAGTGGATGTACAACATCCAAGACTGGTGTATTTCTAGACAGATATGGTGGGGTCATAGAATCCCGGCTTGGTACGATCAAGAGGGAAATGTATATGTTGGCTTATCTGAAAAAGATGTGAGGGTTAAAAACAATCTCTCGGAAGAAATAGTTTTGGTTCAAGATGAAGATGTTCTTGATACTTGGTTCTCATCAGCGTTATGGCCATTTTCAACGCTAGGTTGGCCAGAGGAGACTAGCGAGCTGAAAAAGTTTTATCCAACATCACTACTTGTGACAGGATTTGACATAATATTTTTCTGGGTTGCAAGAATGATAATGATGGGCCTACACGTCCAGAACGAAGTTCCTTTTAAAGATATATTGATTCACGGATTAGTTAGAGATTCCAAGGGCCGTAAGATGTCAAAAAGCTTAGGTAACACAATTGATCCTCTCGAATTGTCTGAAAACCATGGTGCAGATGCGCTAAGGTTTTCCTTGATAGAGAAGGCTTCTCCAGGACAAGATGTTCCTTTTGATGAGGAATGGACTGTGGCAGCAAAAAAATTCGGCAATAAGGTTTGGAATGCAGCAAAATTCGTACACTTATATACTGATAACTCTAATAATTTAAAGATTGATGAAATCAAATGTCCAGAAAATGTTTGGATAATTACTAGATTCAATAAAGTCTTAAAAGAGTTCGATTCTTTATTTAAGGACTANAAAGTNTCAGANGCCTATAAAGTATTCTATAATTTTTTATGGTCTGACTTGTTTGATTGGTATTTTGAGTTATCTAAAAATCTTATTGCAGATGATTCCAACAAACTTGAAACAAGCCATGTTTTAAGGTCTGTATTTTTAGATTCTTTAAAAATTCTAAATCCTGCAATGCCACACATTACTGAAGAAATATGGAGTTCATTTGATGANACTTTACTAATAGATAATGTCTGGCCTACTCCTTATGAGNTTGACCGTATAGAAGTCCAAGANGTAGAAACAATNAAAAATATCATAAGTCAAATTAGAAACTTTAAAGTTACTTATGGTCTAAAAAATTCACAGCGAATTGAACTTCACACTTCTTCAAATATTGAAGATTGGTTTATAAAACAACTAGAGGTACTGACAAAATGTTCTATTCAAGCAGAAAGTGATGTTTTTTCTAAAGAACAGAATCTTGTTATCTTTCAACATCAGAACTTTAAATTTGGCCTAATTCCAGGTGATTATATTGATATTGACGTTGAAAAGAAAAAATTAACAAAAAAATTGTCTGAACTAAACAAAACTTTAGAGGTATCAAAATCTCGATTAGATAATAAGAAATTTGTAGAAAATGCNAAATCTGAATTGATAGACCAAGAAAAGAATAATCTTGCTGTTGTTACGCAAGAGATAGAAACCATTANTCAAACTTTAAATTCTCTTAATGGATAGCCTTCATTACCTCATACAAAAGTCATNATCNAATTCAAATAAAAATCTAGATAANTTACCNAAATTTTTTTCTCAGGATGAACTCAACAAATTGAGCCAGAAGTCTGTATCCATAGTCGGCACAAATGGTAAAACAACAACTGCTACAGTGCTTAATAACATATTATCTAGTAAAGGTTTAAGTACTGTGCTTTTTACTTCACCTCATTTAGTGTCTTTAAATGAGCGCATTCAGGTTAACAAAGAAATGATTAAAGATGTTGAANTAGATATGGGAATGCAGATGATTGAACTCTTCGAAAAAGAAAATAATATTNTACTTGGTTACTTTGAATCTATTTTTTTAATTGCTGCAAAATTTTTTTTGNATGAAGATCTAGACATATTTATTGCTGAGGCTGGAATCGGAGGAAGGTTAGATACTACATCGATATTAGACAGTCGAACAGTTTGCTTAACAAATATTGGACTTGATCATACAGAGTTGCTAGGCACAACAATCAAAGAAATTNTAATCGAAAAGATACACGTCTCAAAAAAAGTTAATAATTTTATAAATGGAAGTGAAGTGATTAATAATGAATACAAGTTTTTAATTAAAGAATCTTTACACATTGAAGATGAACAATATTTTTTAGGCTTTCAAAAAGAAGAGCTTATGAATTCAGTAAATATAAATTACNTTAAATCTAATCAAGAAACTGCAAAAAAAACAGCTGAAGTTATTCTAAAATATCTAGAACNAAAACATTATTTAAAAAATGATAACAATCATCTAAATAATATTCACAATACAGTACCTGATGGAAGATTCCAGATAATAAAAGAATCACCAATCCTTAAAATTCTGGATGGTGCACACAATCCAGCAGGAGTGGAAGCTTTTTTTAATCTATTAGAAGATAGATATAGAGGAGATAAAATGATGAATTTTGACTGCTATATTGGCTTCAATAAAAGTAAAGACTTTGCGGCAATGTTATCAATAATCTGGTTGAAAGATTATCTGAACATAAAAGTTATCGAAGACAATAGTTTTTTTAAACAGTACAGTACTGGATCATTAAAGCAATTATTTACATCTAAGAACAAGGAGTTTCAAAAAAGTACTCTAAAAGAATTTCATTTCTCTAAAAAGCCATCTATTTTGTTAGGTAGTTTATATTTAGTTGGAGAATATATAAAGGAATACAAATGAAAACATTTTTTATGGTCAAACCTGATGGAGTAAGAAGAAATATTATTGGTGATGTAGTTAATAGAGCAGAAAAAGAAGGATTTGTAATTACAAAAATGAAAATGATGCAGATCTCTACTGAACTTGCTGAGATGCATTACGCAGAACATGCAGAGAAGCCTTTTTTTAATGATCTTGTCTCCTTCATAACGAGTGGGCCAGTTGTTGCAATGGAGGTCGAGGGAGATAATGCTGTACTCGCCATAAGAGAACTTATGGGAGCTACAAACCCTGCAGAAGCTGAACCCGGAACAATCAGGGGTGATTTAGGATCTAAATTAGAGGAAAATGTAGTACATGGTTCTGACTCTGAGGAGAGCGCTCAAAGAGAACTAGGCTTATTTTTTAACTAAAAAATTTCTATTTCACTTGGATATTTACTATATTAGTCTGAATATACATGGCAGGATTAAACCTTAGAAGAACTTTGTTTGGCGGTAGTGATATTGCAATAGATCTTGGCACCGCTAATACTCTTATTTATGTAAAAGGTATTGGAGTAGTCGTAGATGAACCTACAATACTGGCAATAAATAAAGGAGATGGAAGTATTTTAGCTGTTGGAAATGAAGCCAAAAAGCTTATTGGTAGAGTTCCTGACTCAATTGAACTAGTAAAACCACTAAGGGATGGTGTTATTTCAGAAATAGAAATGGCAGAGGAATTAGTTAAGACCTTACTTTCAAGGGCAATAGGCAGAGCCTATTCAAAACCAAGAATTGTTATATGTGTTCCTAATGGTGTTACTAGTGTGGAACAAAGGTCCATTGAAACAGCAGCTCATGCTACAGGAGCATCAGAAGTTTTTACTATTGAGGAGCCTATGGCCGCATCAATAGGTGCAGGCCTTCAAGTTTTTGAACCAGTTGGAAATATGGTAATAGACATAGGTGGAGGCACAACCGAAATTGCTGTAATTTCTATGGGTGATGTTGTAAATGCTAACTCTGTTCGTATCGGGGGAGAAGATATGACAGAGAGGCTAATAGAGTATTTAAGAAGCGAACATGCAATGTTAATTGATGAAGGTATTGCTGAGTCATTAAAACATGCTGTAGGTTCAGCTTTTCAATTTGACAAAGAGCCCCAAGTTACCGTTACAGGTAGGGACATAGTTAAAGGCGTACCAAAACAAGTACTACTCGAAGCATCTGATGTACGAGATGCACTGGCTCCAATAGTAAATGAAATTATTGAAGCTATAAGAATTTCTTTATCTCGAACACCTCCTGCTTTAGTATCTGATATTGATAAAGATGGAGCTTGGCTTACAGGTGGGGGATCAATTTTGAAACAACTTGACAGGAAAATTGCCGAAGAACTAGGCATTCCAATCAACATGACGGATGACCCTCTTAGTACTGTTGTAGTTGGGTCAGGCATTTGTCTTGAAAGATTTGAAGATTTCAGAACAGTATTAAAGTCATCACCAAAACCAAACTAAGTTATGATTGATAGCAACAATCCTAAGAGGCGCGTCTATATTTTTTATATTTTAGGGATTCTTTTATCAACTACAATTTTAACAATAGATATTTTTTCGGAAAAAAATCTCTCAAAATATTTTAATGAAAAATTAAGCTTTTTATCACCAACCCCCACATTAAATAATAGTAATTTCAATTTTTCCTCATTTGAAATATTTGAAACAAAGAGTCGTTTAATAAATGAAAATATTAGGTTAAAAAATGAAGTCATAGAGTTACGTAAACTTAAAATNGAGAATGAAAAACTTAAGAATGAGATTGTTGCNAACAATTCAGTAATTAAAGAAGTTGATGCATCTATATATGATATTTTTAAAACTTCAATTTTATTTAAAACTACTACAGATGAATATATTATCTCAGGAGGAGAAAATATTAACCTCAAAGAAAAAGATCTAGTCATTGACAAAAATTCATATGTTGTAGGAATTGTTACAAAAGTTAATCAGGACAGATCAATTATATCAACTATTTTAAATCCTAATTTTTCGATTGAAGGGATTGATAAGTATGATAACCAGTATCTGATAACTTCAGACAGTCAGAATCTTTTAATTAACTCTCTAAGTCTTGAGGCCGAAAGTACCGATATTAAATACATATATACAGATATTGCTTTTGGTCACCCGGGACAATTCCCAATAGTAGATTTATCGTCTACACAAGTAAACATTGCTAATAATAAAATTAGAGCTGAACAGTCTATTAATTTCAGGATTAATAATTTTTCGGACCTCTACCTGATAAAAACAAAATGACGTATCTAAAAAATTTTACTNTTGTCGTCGCAACATTTTTTTTGCTATATACAGAAGTTCGAGTAAATACTTTTCTGAGTGGAAATGAATATTTAGCAGCTCTGCCTTTTCTTATCTATCTTTTTTATGTTGCAACATTNAAATTTTCAAGGAATTCAATAATTGTATTAATCTTNAATGGTTTTTATTATGATTTACTTTTTACAGATAATTATTTGGGATATACTTCAATAAAANTTCTCCTCATTTGTATGATTATAAATTTTATTTTTACAAAAGGTGGCTCAGGCTTCATAACTAACTTCTTATTATTTTATGTATGTACATTACTTTATAAATTTGAAATTATTTTTGTTAACATCGATACAAATCTTCTTTATTTGTTAGTTATTTGTTTCCCTAATTACCTTTTATTTAAAGCATTGACCGGTAATCTTAGAAGAGATGTTTTTTCAACAAAAATTTAGACTTCTTTCCCTTTTAATAGGTATTATTTTTTTAGGNCTCCTTTCTAATATTTACACATTACAAATAACTAATAGNGATTCTTCATTATTATCAGTANAAAATCAGACGCTGGACACATTTTATATTCCATCTCCAAGAGGAGAGATATATGATTCAAATAATAATAAGTTAGTCTCATCATCATTAGAGCCCCATCTTTTTTTAAATATAAGAAAGGTGAATAGTGATAATCAAGGACAGTACGAGCAATATATTAAGTATAATTTTTCGGNGTTGGAAGATTCTTTTATTGATGATTTGTTCGATAGTAGTTCTTTATTAGTAAGAATTGCAAATATCCAAAGTCTTGACTANGACAGCCGTCAAAACCTTGCTTCTTTAGATGCATTCGAAATATTCGATTACCCGATCCGTAAATATGAATATAACAATATAGCTTCTCACATCCTGGGATATTTGGGAGAACCAACATTTGAAGATATTCAAGAATTTCCACTATCAGAAAATTCTAATCTCATTGGCAAGAGTGGTTTAGAAAGATTTTACCAAGATGATTTAGCTGGAGTACCCACAAAGATAATTTTTAAAGACGAAGAAATTACAGAGATTATAAACGGCTCTCCAGGCAAAGATATTTTTACTAGTTTAGATATTAATCTGCAGACATTAGCTACAGAATCACTCTTGCAAGGTATTAATCTGGCAAATGAAAACTTCGAATCTAGTAGAAATATCCAAAAAGGAGCAATTGTTGTCCTAGATATAAGATCAAATGAGGTTGTCTCACTTGTTTCTTTACCAGATTATGACCCAAATAACTTTGTTGATGGGATCTCTAGAACAGAATTTAATAAACTAAATATAGATGGTGCTTTTAATAATTACCCTATTCAGGGACAATACCCTCCAGGTTCAGTTTTTAAAGTTGTTGCATACTGGCTTGCTGAAGTAGAAAATATTTATCCAGAGGGCTTGTCTTCAAGAAATGGAAGAATAGATTGCAAAGGCAGCCTCGCTTTTGGATTCGATGACGGATCTCAACAAGTTTACAATGACTGGAAGGAAGATGGTCATGGGAGAGTAAATTTAGGATCTTCTATACAGCAATCATGCAATGTTTATTTCTGGGATATAGCTTTAAAAATATGGAGAGAATATGAAGGTACCACAGCGGAGGCAATCCT
>NHIM01000014.1 GCA_002169845.1 Acidimicrobiaceae bacterium TMED189
GCTGTGGCCATAATGCGAAGTCTGGTGTATCACCAGATTCCATTTGAATTTGTATTTCTTGCTCAAAGTTATCAGACCCTTGGTAGGAAACAATAATTCCTGTTTCCTCAGTAAAGTCTTCAAACGCAGCTCTAAATCCGTCTTGGTCAGAACCAATTAAAGCACCTGTAATTGTGACTTCTTCGCCTTCTAGGCTTCCACCACCACATGCTCCAAGAATTAGAGTTAAGAGTAAGAAACTAATCAATAATGATTTTTTCATTTAATTACTTCCCCTTAATTTATACGTACGTATGCTAAGAATAAGGTATTCTTAGCTACCCCCATAATATAGAGAAAGTTAGTTTCATCATTAAAAATTAGAATAATTCTTGATTTTCAGTTGAAAATGTAACCTTTTTTAATTATGTGCCCGGGGGGGGACTCGAACCCCCACATCCTTTCGAATAACGGATTTTAAGTCCGTCGCGTCTACCAATTCCGCCACCCGGGCTACCTNNCTAAACTTAATAATTTTTTAAGATTAGCCCTTCTAAAATATCACTTTTTGAGACTTTTAGCTCATCAAATTTAAATTTTTTCATTATATTACAGACTATTAGTACACCCGCTGATAAAGTTTTTGCTCTTTTTGGATCTAAAGATGGGTATTTACTAATAATCTGAGCTTCGCTCATTTGGTTTAGTTTTGAAGACAAATTGGATATCCATGAATAACTTAAACTAGTTAAATGTATCTCCTCTTCATTGTAAATTTTTTGCTCCAAGAAAATTGATGCAATGGATGTAAAAGTTCCTGAAACACCAATCATGAATGTTTGATGGGTGTCTATTTCTAAATCGATATTTTTATTAATTAAATCATCTGCTTCTTCTTTGTCAGAAGAACTATAAGGGTTAGTATTGGCAACCCGCTCTGTAAGAGAAACAACGCCAATATCTAGAGAGTGAACATTTGTTCTTTTTTCAAAGTCATAAATTAATTCTGTACTGCGACCTCCAATGTCGACTATAAAGAAATTTTCTTCAATAGTATTAGTAGATAAAACTCCTAAAGAAGTTAGAAAACCCTCCTCTTCTCCNCTAATAACNTGNATCTCTAAATCAAGTTTATTTTTTATCTCTTCAATAATCTTTTCAGAGTTTTGAGCATCTCTAAATACTGCAGTCCCAGTGATAAATATTTGGTCAACATTTTCTAAATTTATTTTCTTTTGGTACTCTCTTAAAGCTTTAATAAGACGATTTTTTGCATCATTTGATATCTCATTTGAACCTTCAAGCCCCTCTGAGGTTTTTGTAACTTTATGCGTTTTAAAGATTGATACTAATTCCCCGGATGAGACGTCCGCAATTAGTAGACGGGTTGAATTTGAACCACAGTCAATTGCTGCGACCTTTACCATTCGACTTTCCATGAAGTATTTTTCTCAAGTTGTTCATCATCAATACATGGTTCTTGACAATTAAAGCCTCCAACTAATTCCTCAACAATCTTTCCGACAACATTTTTACCTGTAGCTAGTTGGTCAGCTAAATGTGAGTGAAGGCATTTTATGCTTTCACGTGCTCCCCCAACACCGCCATAGGGTTGAATCTTTGTATCTTCTTTTACCTGTTGACTACGTTCAGTTTCGTAAGAACGCTGACGATCTGACCATTGTTTTTGTAAGTCTTCATCTTGTTGTATTTGAAGATCGAGTTCTTTTATAAGACCTGTCGACTCAAGTGAGCCAACCTTCTTATTGTACATAGGGCATGAAAGCCAATACGTAGTTGGGAATGGTGTNCCNTCATCAAGATTTGGGGGTACTTTAATAACTACTGGGAGATTGAANTGACATGTTGTAACGACGTTTGCATCACTTCTTAGTTTTCGACCGAGTTGTATTTCTACTATTTGCTTACTGCGATTCATCATTAGTACCAATGATAAATTCTACAAATAATTCAAAAGCACTTTTACTTCTTTCTCGTTTAATTGTCTCTTCTAGTGGAGTCACAGCCTCAGGTACTTCAAATTTATGCAGCACCTCTCCATCTCGTCCGTAACCATGTTCTTGAAGAATAAGATCTAATTTATCAGGGTCATTTAAATTATCGATCTTAAGTTGATAATCATTAATCTCGTTTTTTAATTCTTCNGAATGCTCAATTCTGTTTTCTAAAGTTGTTTGCATGGACCTATAATTTTTATAATTCACCTCGTANGTATCAAANATAAAATATAGGGCAGAAAAAGTNATCGTAAATATCATNATTTTAGAAACTANGTTTCTCTTAAAAGNGTTTATTTGATCCATTTTTTATTATTAAAGTTGTCGAGTCCGATAACNTCTCCTATGCGAAGAAGNTCATTATATTTTGCTGTTCTCTCTGACCTTGCAGGTGCTCCTGTTTTAATTTGACCACTCGAGGTACCTGTTACTAGATGACTGATAAATATATTCTCCGTTTCACCAGACCTGTGAGAGACCATTGATGTAAAGTCATTTGTATTGGCGAGTTCCATTGTTTCATATGTTTCACTTAAGCTTCCAACCTGATTCACTTTAATTAATATTGAATTTGCGGATTTCTGCTCTATTCCTTTTTCTAACATTTGAGACTGTGTCACAAATAAATCATCTCCAACAAGTTGGGTCGTATCGCCTATTTTCTCGGTTAATTCATTCCAACCATTCCAGTCATCCTCAGCGAGACCATCTTCTATTGAAATAATCGGAAATTTCTTAGTNAGGTCAACCAAATAATCAACCATNTCACTAGAACTAAGGTTTTGATTCTCAATTTGATACTCACCCTCGTTATAAAATTCAGATGATGCCGCATCTAAAGCAATTGAAACTTGTTCTTCCATTTTGTAGTCTGCTTTTTCTACCGCTTCAATAATGATTTTTAATACTTCTTCTGAGGANTTTAGNTTTGGAGCGAATCCACCTTCATCCCCTACATTTGTTGCCAAGCCCCTATCTTTTAGTAGCTGTTTTAACGTATGGTAAATTTCTACACCTGCTCGTAAGGCAGAGTCAAATTGTGTAAATCCATGAGGCACAATCATAAACTCTTGAATNTCAACTTTATTATCTGCNTGAGCTCCACCGTTCAGTATGTTCATGAAAGGTACTGGTAAGGAAGGTGCACCATAAATATTAGGTACAAGCTCATACATATGTTTTTTTGTTGCATTTGAGTAAGCATTCATACTTGCCATTGAAACAGCAAGGATTGAATTTGCTCCTAAATTGCTTTTATTTGCTGTCCCATCATGCTCAATCATCAATGTATCTACATTGCTCTGATCTCCAGCATCTTGTCCTTTAAGCAATTCAAATATTTCAGTATTAACTTTTTCGACTGCTTTGGAGACGCCTTTGCCTAAAAAATGTGTATCAGCATCTCTAAGTTCGTGGGCTTCTAATTTTCCAGTTGATGCACCTGAAGGGACTGATGCTCTACCCCAAGAACCATCTTCTAAGGTAACTTCAGCCTCCACAGTGGGATTAGCTCGTGAATCTAGGACATACCTAGCGTGTATTTTATTAATATTTGTATTCATAACCCTGTTAGTTAAAATTTAACAGAATTTTTCAAGTTTACGACTCTATTTGATTATTCTTTGCTTCCTGCCAAAGCTCATTAATATCAGCATTTTCATCGTAATTTTCTTCAACATACTTTGCTCGTGTTATAAATCTATCAATTGAACGTTTTAGTTGAATTTCAGGGTCAGCATCTAAATANCTTGATACATTTAGAAGTGAGAAGTAAACATCTCCTAACTCATCTTTTCTATCCTCATTATTGTCTGCATCTTTTAATTCATTAACTTCAGAGATAAGGTCTTCTAAGGCGTCTTCATAATTGGGATAGGTTAGTTTAAGACTTTTTGCTTTTCTCTGAGCTTTAAAAGCAACATTTACAGGAGGTAGGCTGTGATTTAAATCATCAAAAATAGAGTTGCTGTCTTGTTGTTTAATTTTCTCCCATTGTTTCTCTACGTCCTCTGCAGAATCAAGTTTCACATCTTCAAAAATATGAGGATGTCTTTTAATTAGCTTTACACGTAAGTTTGCCATTACATCAGACATATTAAAAAATTCCTTTTCTTCCGCTATTTTTGAATGGAGAAATATCTGTAGTAATACATCCCCTAATTCATTTTTTAGCTCATCAAAACTTTCTGTAGAGGTATTTAATTTGGATATTGCGTCTAGTAGCTCATAAGACTCTTCAATTAAGTGTTTGGCTAAAGACTCATGGGTTTGCTCTTGATCCCAAGGACACTCGACTCTTAATTTGGCAACTATTTCTAATAGCTCATCAAATTCATTCATTTTTTAGTCCTTGTTCGTTATTTCTAATTTCAAGAGATCTTGACTTATTAACCAACTAATAATCTTGTGTATAAAACTATCTACATCTATGTAGTCAATTTTTAGATCACTTTGTGCTTTTGAGCCATCATAAACATGACCATGGGTCAGAACTCTGACTGACTCTCTGCATATTATTGACTCACCAGATGAAAATGCAGACACTAAATCAAATAGAGGTCCAGCTGATTTAAGTAAACCTTTAGGAATGTATATAGGTGAGCCATCCCAGTTGGTCACTTTTTTAACTCTCCTTATAAGTTCTTCAGAAGTTACGTGAAAACTATTTAACACATATCTTTCATTGTCAATGCCATATAAAAGAGCGTTGTAATGTCCATCAGTACAGTTATCTATATCAATAATTGAAATATTATTTTTTAATAATGGAGGATACTTTTTATTTAATGATGAGATTAATAATTTTGCAGTTCCTGATACTCGTCCAGGACCTTGCACAGAGGATGGATTAACAGAGACAAATTCAAAATTTTTACTATATTTAAATGCCTCAACTTCTGCTTCAAATTTTGATTTTTCATAATTACTTAAAAAACTTCCTCTGTGAACTGCATCTTCATTACCAGGTAGTCCTTTCTCCTCACCAAGAGTCACTGCTGAAGACGTGTAGATAAACTTTTTAATTCCTAACTTGTTTCCAAGATCTAGCATTGATTTTGTTCCCTCGATATTAATGTGAAACATTGCATCTGGATTTTTAGCACACATTTTGTTCATACCAGCAACATGAAAAATGGCGTCAATATTATGTTCATTGAGTTGGTCAAAAAGCGATGGATCGAATAAATCTCCAGAGATAGGTGTCACATTTAATTCGGAGAGGCTTTTAGCAGTTTCATTACTTCGGCTTAAGGCATAAATATTGTGATTATTATCAATTAACTTTTGTAATAATGGCTTTCCAACGACACCAGTTGCACCAGTAATAAAAATATTTTTGTAATCTGTCATTCTGCTGAGTTGTACGCAGCAAAGTATTGATATCCAGAAATAATTGAGAATATTAGTGCTAGATAAACAACTATTGTATCGAGTGAAATACCAGCAATGTCTACCGGGAAGTCCATTAACACAAAGCCGATTGACCAAAACTGCAAACTAGCTTTTATTTTACCAAGTGGACTTGGTGGAATTAATTTTCCTTCATTACCAGCAAGACCTCTTAATCCTGTAACAATAAACTCTCTAGATATCAGCAACACTGTAACCCAGATACTCACTCTATCTATATATGTGAATCCAATAAATATACAGGTAACAAAAAGNTTGTCTGCAATCGTATCTAAAAAGGCTCCTGTTTTAGTTGATACGTCCCATTTTCTAGCCAATCTTCCATCAAAAAAGTCNGTCCATGCNGCGATAAATGCAAGAATAGCAGGAGTTAACATGAGTCCNTTTTCTGATCCATCTTGGAGAATTAGGAATAAAATTACAGGTGAGGAAAGTATCCTAAACCAAGCTAAAAGATCTGGTATTCGCTTTTTCATTTAAATCACATCAATTATTCTTCTCTCGGAAGCTTTTTTAACAGCTGCCTCTCGATCTTTAGAGAATTCTTCTATTACGTCTATGGCATCTTCTATAATAAACTCTACTTCTTCTCTCTCGTCATTGTTGAACTTTGAAAGAACATAGTGAGCAGGATCAACTCCGTTTGGCGGTCTTCCTACTCCAATTTTTAATTTCCAGTACTGATCTCTATTAATGTATCGGTCAATTGATTTGATTCCATTGTGACCTCCATCGGAACTACCTTGTTTAAGACGAAGTCTCCCGAACGCTAGATCTATATCATCATAAATTATGAGGATATTCTCATAATCTAGATTTTTATTTTTTAAATAAGCTGAAAGAGCATCTCCAGAATTATTCATTGAGACCATTGGTTTGAGTGCAACCACATTTTGGTCTCCAATAGAGATTTCTGCAGATTGATACCTACCTGATTTGTGGAGTTTAAAACTAGCGTTTAGTTTTTCAAGTTGTCTTGATAGAGTGTCTGCACCAATATTATGTCGAGTCTTTGTATATTTTGCGTCAGGATTCCAAAGACCAACAATTAAAAGTGAGTTGTTATTCGGCACTTTCTTCTGAGGATCCATCCCCAGCAGCTTCTTCACCAGATTCACCATCTTCAGATTCTTCTCCTTCTTCACCTTCTAAGCCTTCGCCCAAGAGATCTTCTTCCTCTTCCTCGACAGCGGCTCTTGGTAGAGTAACGGTGACCATAACAGATTCATCTTCTTCGTTCGCTAAAGTAACTCCTTCAGGCAATTCAATATCTGAGGCAATAACATTTTCACCAACATTTAATTCTGCAATCTCAATATCTAAGGATGTTGGAATGTTTGAAGGTAGGGCACTAATTCTAAGGGTATTGTTAATAGTCTGAACCAAACCGCCCTCTTCTTTAACACCTATTGGTATGCCTAAGTAATTGATTTGAACCTCTGCCTCAACAGTTTGTGTAAGGTCTACTTTGATTAAGTCAACATGTACAAATTCATCTTTGTAGGGATGTCTTTGAATCTGTCGAGCTAGTGCTGTAACTTTATCTTTTTCTCCAAGCTCAATGTTTAATATAACGTTTGAGCCTGCTTCTGTTTTTAANGCATTTNTAAATTCTCTNGCNTNGATNTANACNGANGTAGNNTCCATNCCTNNNCCATAAACNANTGCAGGTAATAGACCTTCTGTACGAAGTCTTCTTGACTCTGGTGAGCCTTTTTCATCTCTAATAGTTGCTTTTAATGTAGTTTCCATAATTTCCTTAAGAAGTATATAGAGTAGTTAATTTTAATGACTAACAAAAACGTTATTTTATGCTTTTTCTGTGGCTTTCCCAACAGAAATCACTGCAAAAGATAATGTNANAAAAGCAAACATACCTGCTGCAATATAACCTTTNAGAAGTACATCCATGACCCAACCTTCGACCATTATTGCTCTCATAGCTTCAATTACGTACGTAGTCGGATTGTAAGCAGAAGCTGTTGCAAGCCATCCTCTAAGGGCTTCTCTTGGTACAAATGTTGGGGCTAAAAATAGTGCTGGAAAGAATAAAAATGATGCTGCCTGTGCACCCTGTGATGAACCTGATCGNACTCCTGCTGCAACAGAGTATCCAGCAAATCCCATACCCCAGAGAAANGCAATTGAGAGCACAACAAAGAACCCTACTGTTCCAACTGCTGGATCAGCNCCAATAAATTTTCCGATAACCATAATTAATCCTGCTTGAACGAGGACTCTTAATGCACCAATTAACATNGGAGATAAAATGATCGCCCATTTTGATATTGGCATACTTTGATATCTCTTAAAGACACCTGATTCAATATCCTCAACTAGATATATACCTGATGCTCCACCACTTAATGAAGCAGAGACAATAGACACAGGAAGTATGAAATTCACAAAATTACCNTTAGCAAAATCTAAAGGTGTTCCCTGAGCTGAGCCACCAAAGACTCCTCCTAANGCGCCATCATATACAAATAAAAAGAATGCTGAAATAAAGATNTTAGGGAGTTCGGCTAATGGTCGTCTNANGAATCGTAAGACTAACCTCTTAGTTAAAATCTGTAGTTGAACAGCGAATGATCTATTAGTCTGCACTATCTACCTCTTCTCTTGCGAGTAGTAGTTGGCTCTTCTTCAGCAGGTTTTTCAGTTCCCTCAAGTCTGTTTCCAGTTACTTCAAGAAAGACATCATCAAGAGTTGGTTTACTTGCTGAAACTGTACTGACTTCAATACCCTCTGAAATTAATTTATTAATGTANTCTGGAATTTTTGAAGCCCCATCTGCAACGGTAATTCTTAACTCATCTTTACTTTGAACCGCATCAGTAAGAATGTTTTTTGCCTTTTCTAAATCCTCATCTGAGTAGAAAGAGAGAGTGATGACATCACCACCAATGCTAGCTTTTAGTTCATCAGAAGTTCCCTCAGCAACAACTAACCCTTCGTCAATAATTGCTATCCTATCTGCTAANTCATCTGCCTCTTCNAGNTATTGTGTNGTCAAAATTATAGTGACCCCACTATCGCGNAGTCTTTTTATTTCCTCCCAAAGNACTCTTCTTGAACCNGGATCTAATCCAGTTGTTGGTTCATCTAAAAATAAGATTTCTGGAGAGTGNACGAGGCTAAGGCCAAGATCTAATCTTCGTTTCATACCGCCTGAATAAGTTTTGACTCTTCTATCCCCTGCCTCAGTTAATCCAACGAGTTCTANGAGTTCCTCTGTTCTTTTTTCAGAATCAGCTTTNCTATATCCCCANANTCGACANGTTGTAACAAATAACTCTCGACCTGTCAGGATTTTATCTATNCCTGTATCTTGTAACGCAACACCTATTTTTTCTCTGACTTCTTTATCTTGTGTNTCAACATCTATGCCAAGTATNGAAGCCTTACCGTCAGTAATACTTAATAAGGTTGTGAGCATTAAGATTGTTGTTGATTTTCCAGCACCATTAGGGCCAAGGAGTCCAAAGATTTCTCCTTGCTCAACCTGAAAGCTTACATCTTTTACTGCTTCAACAGTGTCTTGTTTACTCGTAAAAGTTTTCTTAATATTCTTAACGTCGACTGCTAACATTTATTACCTATATACAAGTATGTATCCTACAAGTAGCCTGTTTTTACTTGGCCTCGTAGCTCAGGGGATAGAGCACAGGTTTCCTAAACCTGGTGTCGCAAGTTCGAATCTTGCCGAGGCCGCTTTTGTAACTACATATATATAGGAAA
>NHIM01000030.1 GCA_002169845.1 Acidimicrobiaceae bacterium TMED189
AAGAAGATTTATCTAGAAATAAAGCTAAAAACCTTGTCATCCCGCCTTCTACTAAAAGTTCAAAAACAGCGTCAGCTTCCTGTAACCCAGACTGAGGCCTTGCATTGATATTATTATCAATTTTAAAAGCAAGTACTCTACGAGGTCTTTTTAACCAAAGTTCTGGTGAAATTTCCAAACCAGTTAATGCAGACATTCTTTCAATATCAAATATATATTCTTCTACTAAAGGCTCTTGCGTGGCTTTAGATTCTATAGTTGTTGATGGTGTATCTGAAGATGAAACTGTTGTAGGAGGTAAAATAATATCTTCATCAGACACTTCAGCACTAGAAGAACATGCAACTAATGTTAAAACTAAAATAATTACATATACTTTTTTCATATGAATCTATATTAGCGCTGAAAATAATAACTTTATTAAGTTTATTTTTGAATTTTCAATCTGATAATATGTTAAATTTTTAAAGACTTTTCTACCTTTTTTATTTGATGTGAACCAAACTGGATCAATTAAAGGAAGCTTAAATTTTGAATAAAGTACACCTTTTAGCGGAGATTCAAAGAAAAGTGCATTGTGAACATAACCCTGGCCACTTTGAATATCGGAATCTTTATTTCCGGGATACCCACCCCATGGCATTGTAGGTATTATAAATCCTAAAGCTGGCCATTCATTTATTGCTACTGTTCCATAATTCAAATTTTGTACATAGCTATTTAGTAATTCTTTATTTTTACGACTACTATGTTTTTTTATTAATACAGCTACACCTAGATTTCCCCAAACTTCATTATTAACATAGTCAATTGACTTAGATGCGTAGTCTTGCTCATTTTCATAATCAATATATTTAAAGAATAATGCTGATGACCAAACCTCATTATTTTCATAATGATCATTAAGTTCTAGATCTTTTGTTAAGTGTGGTGTTGCACATGATTCATCATTAACTTGCTGAACATTTTTTTCTGACAATAAATTATTAAGGTTATTAAGACTATCGGGATAATAGGCTAACCTATCTTTTTCGTTAGATAGTTGTTTTTTAATTGCTTCAACTAGTTTTTCAGAATGTTTCCACCCTTTAGGTAAAACGATAACTTGTGCTGCAATACAGTTAAATCCATTATTATTTAGTTTTGCTGTAACTATTTTTCGAGCTTGATATTTTATTTCTCCCGAACTCCAGTTCCCAGGATGAATTATAAAAGGCGTTACGTTACCTAGTTCTGTGGTAAATGGTTTTTTATTTCTTTTAGTGAGTGTCTTTTTACCTTTATCTTTTTCTNGCAGTACCGAACCGTATACAATCTTTTCATAAGTTTTATCTGATCCTGTAAGATGCATATTTGTTATACCTAAATGNTTAGTCATATAACTAGAAATTTCCGTATCACCCGTAGTTACAATCATGAAACCACGTGAAATGAAATTCTCAAATACTTTTTCGAAAACTGGTTTTAGATATTCGTTTACAGGATTAAGTTTCAATAAAATACAATGGCGATTAACCACCATATCATAAATAGTATCGAGTAANGGTATTGATGAAACATTGCCAGCACCTAANATTAAAGTTATTCCTTTCTTAAATCCCAATCTGTTTCCAAATCCTCTTGCATTTAGAATATCTTCTATAGACATATTCTTATTGAAATGTATATCAGCTGTTACATATGGAAAAAGTAATTTTTCAATATTCTTATTAGGAAATACATTAATTTTATTTTCACTGATAGATTTTTCGTCTATAAANTNGATATNGTTTTTTAGATAGTCAATATAATATTGAAGTGCAATTGTTGANGCAAAGGGACCTCCAAGCCATTCCTCCCCTTCGGCNNTAGNNCCTTTAATACCTTTATTATCAGCACCGATAGTNGCCCAGAAATATGCAATAGTTTTNATGTTTTCAATNGATGTTAGAAACATTGCNGATAACTCTTCATTAGTTAAATTGGCAAATTCTTGAGAATTTAATCTAAGTGTTGAAATANTTCTATCAACATCTAATGTGGAAACTGTCATAAAGACAGTCTATTCNGTTAATTCAAGAAGTTCAAAATCTCCCCAATGAACTGTTAAGTGTTTAGCTGGAATTAATTCATTAGGTCTACCAACTGGTAAGTTTTTTGGATAATCACTTAAATTTACACCTGGTGCTGTTAATTCTTCGACTATTAATTTGATACTTTCAGCNAAGTCATCAAGAGTTTCAACTGTTTGAGTTTCTGTAGGTTCAAACATTAANGCTTCGTCNACAATAAGTGGAAAATATATTGTTGGAGAATGAAAACCTTTATCAAGAAGGGCTTTTCCCACATCATATGCTTTAATTTTATGTGACTTTTTAAGATTTTTTACAGTTGCTACAAATTCATGCATACACGGTTCATCGTATGCTANAGGAAGATATTTTGACACTTTTGAACTGAGATATCTAGCATTTAAGACTGCATATGATCCTAAAGTTTCTAGTCCTTCTTTACCNAGTAATTTCATATATACAAGTGCTCGAAGTGCTACTAAAAAATTACCATGATAACCATGCATGCGACCAATACTATGTTTTGGTGTATACCAAGAATACGACTCATCAGATTTTTCAACAATAGGGCCAGGTAAGTACTCTTTAAGATAATCCTTTACTGCTACTGGCCCAGATCCAGGACCTCCACCACCATGAGGGGTTGCAAATGTTTTATGTAAATTTGAGTGAACAATGTCGAATCCCATATCTCCTGGTCTACAAACGCCGACAATAGCATTAAGATTTGCNCCNTCATAATAGAGCAAGCCACCCACATCNTGAATTATCTCTGAAATTGTTAATATTTCTTCTTCGAAAAGNCCTCCTGTATTTGGATTAGTAAGCATTAAACCTGCTGTGTTCTCATTTACTAACGAACGTAAATCATCAATATTAACCATACCTCTTTCATCAGTTGANACTTCTACAACNTTAAAACCTGCCATCCTAGCAGAAGCCGGATTAGTACCNTGTGCNGAGTCTGGNACGATTATATCTTTTTTATTTATTAATTTTTTNGTCTCAAGATATTTCTTAATAATTAATAACCCTGTAAGTTCACCTGAAGCACCAGCTGGAGGTTGAAAACTTGCATAATCCATACCTGTAATCTCTGTTAAGTAGTGCTCTAAAATATTAATTATTTCTAAACTTCCTTGNGTAAATTCNGCTGGNGTTGAAGGATGGGTATTCGCNTAAGTATTTAATGATGCAACATAGTCTGCAAACCTAGGATTATATTTCATAGTGCATGAACCAAGTGGATAGAAACCTAAATCTACTGCAAAATTTCTATGAGCTAATCGGGAGTAATGCATTACTAANTCATGTTCAGAAACCTCAGGAAGTGGTGCTTTTTCATTTTTTATAGCTGGATGATTTATTTCAACTTCAGGTACATCTAATTTAGGATATTTTGAGGCACGACGGCCTGGTCGAGATAACTCCCTAATTGTAGGTTCNGAAGATCCTCCAACTAAAGGAAGNGAGCTTGCGTTACCACCACTAACCATTATTAACCTCACTAAAACTTTCTACATAATTATCTATTTCGTTTTTGGTTCTTTTCTCAGTTAAAGCAATAAGGATTTGTGTATCAGAATATTTAATACCNGCTAAGAAACCTCTGTTTCCCATNTCTGTAAGTATTTCATCTGTAGGTTTTTTNGTTTCAACCAAAAATTCTCTTAGTGAGGACTCATCATTAATTATGTTNAANCCTTTTTCTTTAAGTTGANCCTTCATNTAACTTGCTTTCTGAATAGCTTGATATCCAACTTGGTATATGCCTTCTGGTCCCATCCAGGACAAATGAATTGCTGATCCTATAGCATTTAGTGTTTGATTAGTACAAATATTAGACGAAGCTTTTTCTCTTCTAATATCTTGTTCACGAGCTCTCAAGGTCATAACGTAAGTTTTTTTNTGATTGTTATCTATAGTCTCNCCAATTATTCTCCCTGGTACTAAACGTGCAAGATCTTTTTTTGTTGCAAACCAACCAACCGTTGGGCCGCCAAAAGAAAGTGGTGTACCAATTGACTGACCTTCAGCAACAACTATATCAAAACCCATAGAACCTGGAGTTTTAAGTACCCCCAACATTGATGGATCAACATAACAAATAGTTATAACTCCTTTTTCTTGTGCTTTTTCAACTAGGTTGGTTAAATCTTGTGCGGAACCTTCGTAATGGGGAAAAGATACAACAAAAGCTGCATCCGATTCTTCAAATTCATAATCCTCTGGGAAAATATATTCTGATAATGGTACGTAATTTAAATTAAATTTTGCATTATCAATAAGCGTATTTACTACTTCTTTAGTGTTTGGATTAAAACCATTTGAAATAACTATGTTATCTCTTTTAGTTTTATTTATAGCAACAGAGATAGCTTCTGCGACAGATGTTGCTCCATCATAAAGTGATGCATTTGCTAATTCCATTTCTGTTAAATCNCATACTAAAGATTGAAATTCAAATAGTACTTGTAGTATTCCTTGAGATATTTCAGCTTGATAAGGTGTATANGAGGTCATAAACTCTGGTCTCATTGTTAAAGATTTCACAGTAGGCGGTAAATACACGTCGTAGTGGCCNCCACCAGCNAAACANACTAAATTAGAAACATTTTTGTTTCCAATATCTTCAAAATATTTAGTTGCTTCTAGTTCAGATAATGATTCGTCAACATCTAAACCATCTNTTATAAGAAGCTCATCAGGNATATGATTAAATAAGTCTGAAAGCGAAGATATATTTAGTTCATCAAATATGACATTTAAATCTAAATTTGAGTGNGGTACAAACATTATTTTAAAAACCTTTTTTTAATTATTTTTCCTTCTACTAAGTTACCACGAATTTCAAATTCTAATAAATCAGTATCGGGCATAGATTCTAAGAGAACAAAGCCAATAGATTTTTTTAGTATTGGTGAATAGTTTCCAGAAGTAACAATTCCGCTTAGTGCTTTAGAGGTAACTTTAGTTCCTGTTCTTGCTATATTTCTTGAATCAATAATGAATTTTTTTAAAACTTTGTGGTCACTATTTTTTAATTGTTCAGTAATCTTTTTACTCCCTAAATAATTTTCATCATTAGTAATAGTCCATTTTAAACCAGCTTCAACGGGAGTAATGTCCTCTGAGAGTTCAAAACCATATAAAGGTAAACTTGCTTCTAGTCTTAATGTATCTCTAGAACCTAATCCACAAGGTTGAATATTAGATAGTAAATTTAGTAAATTTTCAAGATTTTTTATATTTACCATTATTTCTAATCCATCTTCGCCTGTATATCCAGTTCTTGCATATGTATATATATCATTTTCAAGACATGAAAAAGATTCCGGAATAGATAAAATGCTACCTAATTTTTCAATTGCATTAGGTCCCTGTACTGCAACTAATGCAGTCTGTTTTGTTATGTCTTCGAACTTAATATTTGTATTGGTCAAATGTGTAATTATTTTCTCTGTGTTAATTGCATTGCAGATTAATAAAATATAATTCGGAAATTTCCAAAAAATTACGTCATCTAGTGCACATCCATTTTCGTTGGTGAAAATAGAATACAAAGCTTTTCCATGCTTAAGGTTTTTAATATCAGAGCAAATTAGTGATGATAGAGAGTCAATACTGTCATTATCTATTTTTAATCTACCCATGTGAGAAACATCGAAATATCCAACATCGTTTCTAACATAATTATGTTCTTTAATGGTGCCGGAATAAGAAAAAGGCATAGTCCAGCCAGCAAATTCTATAAACTTAGCAGAGTTAGTTAAATGGAGTTCGTGTAAAGGTGATAAATTTGGTTGATCCATCTACGTAATAAATGATTCGTACTCTTGATATAGCATTCCTGAATCATCGAGATTTTTGACTTCTGCTTTTACCATCCAGCCTTGTCCGCAGGGATCATTATTTATAATTTCAGGTTCTGAATCTAACATAGTATTTATTTCAGTAATAACACAATCCATAGGCGCATAAGCTTCAGCTACGGTTTTAGTTGCTTCAACTTCAACCATTGAATCTCCTTTTGAGAATTCATCACCTACTTCTGGTAGTGTTACGAACACGATATCTCCTAATTCGCCTTGGGCGTAATCAGAAATACCTATAGTTATCTCATTATCTGAAAGTGAATACCATTCGTGAGTTTCTAAATATTTTTTTTCAGTCATTTTACTCCTATCGGGGTTTCACTGTTGAAAAACCACCATCAACATGTATCGTCTGTCCAGTAACCCATTTGGACTCATCGGACAATAACCATCTTACAACAGGAAGTATATCACTTGAATCTCCAATTTTAGGAATAGGATGCATGGATTTTGACATTTCTATAGCTGCTTCAGAACTCAATATTTTTGATGACATATTGGTATCCATTATGCTTGGAGCAATAACATTTACTCTTAGATTATCCTTTGCATAACTTGCTGCTGCAGATCTAGCCATACCTTCTATCCCAGCTTTTGCAGCAGAGATTAATTCATGATTTGATAAGCCTTTGGTCGCAGCTACTGAAGAAAAAAATAAAGCTGAGCCATTTTTCATTTTTCTGGCAAATGCTGATAGTAGATAATACGAAGAAAATAGATTTGTATTTATGACGCTATGAAAATCTTCAATATTCGATCCGTGTAATGGTCTAAGGTAGATTGAACCTATGCAATTTATAAGTCCTTTTATCTCATCAAATTCTACTGTTTTTTGAAAATCTTTTGTTGGAATGGGATTTTCGATATCTATTAAACTATAAGTTGAACCAGTTTCTTCAGCTAATGCTTTAAGACTTGTTTCATTTCTTCCGATTAAATGCACGGATTCAGATTTTGATAAATCTTTAGCTATCGCACTCCCGGTAACACCTGTTGCGCCAGCAATTATATATGTCATAGAAATAATTGTACTTAAAATCAGGTTTAATCAGAAAATGAATTCGTTGAAGAAATTTTACCAAACCAGTGTGCTGAGGGATGTGGTTTCCTATTNTAAGTTGTTTTATCTACTTCAACTAAACCAAAATTCATGTTGTACCCCAGGTCCCATTCAAAATTATCTAATAAGGACCAATAAAGATAGCCTATTAGGCGNTTATTGGATTGTTGATATTCATGAATATCTTTTAATACAGATGAAACAAACTCAATTCGTTCATCATCATTATCTGTTGCAATCCCATTCTCTGTAATAAAAATATCTTTATCAGGAAATTTATCATGAATTCTTTTTAAATTATACTTTATTGCTTGGGGGCGGTATTCGTACCCCATTTTTGTAATTCGTGAAGAAGATGGAACGTAGTCATTCCTTCCAGAAAATACATCAAGAAATATTGGAAAAATATTATTTCTTAAAAATGGTATTTTAATTAAAAGATAAGCAACAGATCTGTAGATAATGTTTGGGCTCGTTCTTTTTATAGAATATGTTTGTAAACCTATAAAATCGTCTTCATCAGATGCATAGAAAAATTTGTCTTCTAAATGNTATTTTAAATACCTATTAAATTCACTACTATCGTTATCATCCCATTCATGAAGGGCATGTGTCATACCTACCTGTGAATGAGGGTTTAATTTTTTTATAACTCTTAAAGCACGTTTATGTGCGTCTATTATATTATCTGATGCTTTTATAAATACTTTCTCGCTTCTAATGCCGGGTGGAAATTTTCTTTTTGAGAAATATCCAAACATACTAAAAATTCCAGGTTCATTGATTGTGTTGAAATATTTAATATTCTGNGGTAACTCCCCCATCATTTTTTCAACATATTTAACAAATGCATCAGAAGTTTTAGAACTTTCCCAATAACCATATTTTTCAAGCCAATCAGGAGTAGTAAAATGATGAAAAGTAATAATTGGAATGATATTGTTATCAATTAACTTATGCGCTTTCTCTACATAGTGATTTATAGCATCGTCATTAAAGCCATTTTCAGTTGGCTGAATTCTGCTCCACTCCATTGAAAATCTAAAAGCTTTAATACCGAGCTTCACTAGTAATGCAATATCTGCATCCAATAATTCATAATGTTTGCATGCTTCATTACAAGGTTCATAACAAACCGAATTTTTTTTATTTTCCCAATGAGTCCAATCATTGTTGTAAATATTCCCTTCAACTTGATAGGAAGCTACAGCTGTACCAAAGATGAAGTTTTCGGGGAATATATATTTACTCATATCGATAAATAATATATGCAAATCCTATATATGCAACTTGAAGTAAAAGTCTATAGGTATGTTCTGTATTTGTAAATATTCGGTTACCATAGGGCAAATTTTCTATCCAAACATAAAGATTTGCACTATANATTAAAATTAAAAAAATAATCATTANTATTGCAGCCTGTTGTCTGAATCGGGTTAATAANAAAAGTGGCAGTATTATTTCAACAATNCCTGTCATTTGATGTACAAATCGNGGATATGGAATAAATCTCGGAACTAAAGAATCATAAAAATTAGGGTTTAAAAAATGNTTTATGCCTGCNAGTACAAANAATGAGACATAAATATATGTAAGTGGTTTTATTAAAGCCAATTCTTAGCTTTCTCTATTGCCTTATTCCATGAGATAAGGTAGTTCTCTCTTTTTTGCTCACTCATATTGGGACTCCATGTTTGATCTCTTTTATTAGAAGAAGGTATAGATTTTAAATCAATTTTTTTTATAAAGACGTAAGATGCTAAAGCCGCTCCGTATGCTGTAATTTCATTGAGTTTAGGGGCCTGTACTTGAATATTACTAATATCAGATTGATACTGCATTAATAGGTTGTTATTAACCATTCCACCGTCTACAGATAAAACAAGTTGGTCTTGTTTCAAATCCTTACTTAGTGCACTTAAAACATCATTCGTTTGAAAAGCTACTGATTCCAACACTGCTCTAGCTATATGAGATTTATTAGAATAGCGTGTCAACCCAACTATTGTGCCTCTTGCTGTAGGGTCCCAATGTGGACTAAACAATCCTGAAAATGCAGGAACAAAATAAACATCACCATTATCTTTTACTTCGAGAGATAATTTTTCGACATCACTACTTGTATTAATAATACCAAGATTATCTCTAAGCCATTGAATTGAAGCACCAGCAATAGCAACAGAACCCTCTAATGCATAAACAGGAGGTTCGTTTTCGAGTTGATATGCAACGGTTGTAAGCAATCCACTAGTTGACTTAACAATATCAGTACCTGTATTACACAAAAGGAAACACCCTGTTCCATATGTGTTTTTAATACTGCCTTTAAAAATTCCATTGTGACCAAAGAGTGATGCTTGTTGATCGCCAAGTACAGCTGAAATAGGTACATCTCCAAAAATTTCAGTTTCTCGAGCAAAAATAGATAACGAGGGTTTTACTGTAGGCAATGATGACCTTGAAATATTGAAATGATTTAATATTTGATCATTCCAATCTAAATTATATAAATCGTACATGAGAGTTCTACTTGCATTAGTTACATCCGTTATGCATTCACCTGTTAATTTATAAATCAACCATGCATCGACTGTACCAAAGCAAATATCATCATCTATTTGTGCATTTTTAACCTCATCAATATTTTCTGTTAACCATATTATTTTAGATAAAGAGAAGTACGTAGCTACAGGTAATCCAGTTTTTTCAAACTCTGATTTAAGTTCTGAAATTTCTAATATCTGATTACATATATTTTGTGTACGAGTATCTTGCCAAACTAATGCATTATGAAGTGGTTTTCCTGTTGATCGTCTCCAAGCAATAGTCGTTTCTCTTTGATTAGTTATGCCTATAGAAGTTAAAACAGATAGATCAAAATTTTTAGAAACTTCTTTAACACATGTAACAACGGAGTTCCAGATCTCTTCTGGATCGTGTTCAACGTATCCTGGTTGAGGTAGTAATTGCTCAAACTCTATCTGATGACTGGCAACTAAATTTCTGTCTTGATCAAAAATAATAAATCTACTACTTGTAGTTCCCTGATCAATTGCTCCAAAATACTCCATATAAAATTATACCAACCCAAATTTTCTGATTATTTTTATACTGAATATTTAATTTTCTTTAAAGTTAGCATTATGGAATTTTCCTTAGACACAAATACATACATAATATTATTTATTGCCGCATTTGTTGCATCTGTAATTGACTCAATTGCTGGTGGTGGTGGATTACTAACTACTCCAACAATGCTATTAGTAGGACTTAATCCTCTTAATACACTCGCAACTAATAAATTTCAGTCATGTTTTGGTACATTTACCTCTACATATAATTACTACAAAAATGGACTATTAACAGAACCAAAAAAGAAACTATATTTCGGACTATCTTTTGTAGGCTCAATGATCGGNACTCTTCTTGTTAGTAGAATATCAAATGAATTATTAGAGAAAATAATACCAATATTATTAATATCAGCAGCTTTATTTTTTATACTCAATAGAGGGCCTTCATCAATCTCAACTACTTCCAAATTTATAGCTATTTTCAATTTAATTGTTTTATTAATTGGCTTTTATGATGGTTTTTTTGGTCCCGGTACAGGATCATTTTTTGTACTTGCTTTTGTTATTGTAAGAGGTATNTCGATCATGGAATCAACAGCAATTACAAAGTTGCTTAACTTTGCATCCAACTTTGCAGCATTTATTATTTTTGCAATTCAAGGTTATGTAATATGGGAACTTGGGTTAATAATGGCGATAGCACAAATTGCTGGTGCAAATTTAGGATCAAGATTTGCAATTTCTAACGGTGAAAAAGTTGTACGTCCAGTCTTAGTCGTTGTATCTATACTACTTTCAGTAAGAATATTATTAGGTTAATTAAATATTAAAGACCGTTTCGTTGACCAAACGGTCCAATGATAGTCCCCATAATAAGTCCGTATATAAAACCATAAGTAAGGCCAATTTTTAGATATTTAATACATTCTTTTTTAAAGGCAATATTTTTATCTTCAGCTTGATAGAAGCGGAAACGATAATCTCTTGAAATTAAATGTCGAACGAATGGATAACAATAAAATAGAAAACCCATTCCAATTCCAGANAAAGCACCTTGAATAATTCTCGAAATTACTACTTCTATCATATATACAATCTAGGACGGGACTGCTTTAATGATGAACTTAATAACGATAAAGTAAAAAAGAGTCCGATCTCTCGAACTCTTTTTTGAGGTAACAGGCTTATTACCTAATTAAATATTAACAAATATCCTCTTTATTGAACAATAAATCTAGAAAATACTCAATCAATCAGTTTGTAAGCTGGAATGGTTAAAAAATCTTCAAACTCATCATTAAATATTAAGTTACTGAAAAGTTCTACAGCTTCATTCAACATTGATAAATTTNTAGATNAATCATTAATTTCTTGGACCTCTTCAGAAATAATAGTTTCTAGATATGATTTATCTATTGGGATNGACTCATTAGTGATTGTACTTTTATGAAACCACTGCCAAAGCTGAGAACGTGAGATTTCTGCTGTTGCAGCATCCTCCATTAGATTAAATAGTGCTGCTGCACCTTGGCCCAACAACCATGATTGTATATACAATATTCCAACTTTAATATTTGTTCTTATACCTTCTTCGGTAACAACTGCATTTTCTATATCAAAGTTTTGCAACATTTCCTCTGTTATTTCGTGTTCTGGTATAAATGATATCTGATTGTCTTTNCCATTAAGATGTGTTGTAAATANTTCTTTACAAATAGTTACTAAATCTGGATGTGCAACCCATGATCCGTCAAATCCCATTNTTGCTTCTCTGTTTTTATCATTTTTAACTTTAATAAATGCCTCTTCGGTCACGTCAGGATTGTTACGGTCAGGTATNAAAGCAGCCATACCACCAATAGCATGAGCTCCGCGCTTATGTAAAGTCTGAACTAACAACTCAGTATAAGATTTCATAAAAGGAACAGTCATAGTAATCTGATTGCGATCTGGGAAAATGATTTCTTTATCATTTCTGAATCGTTTAATTGCACTAAAAATATAATCCCACCGTCCAGCATTCATACCTAAGGAATGATCTTTTAACGTGTATATAATTTCTTCCATTTCAAAGGAAGCAGAAATTGTTTCTAGTAATACGGTTGCCCTAATAGTACTTTTTGGCAAATTTAATTTATCTTCAGCAAGAATAAAAACTTCCTCCCATAGTTGAGACTCCTTAGCTGTTTCTAACTTTGGAATATAAAAATAGGATCCTAGACCATTTTTTAATCTTATATTTGCATTATGGAATATATACAAACAAAAATCGAATAGTGATGCTGAAACTGCATTGCTATCATACATAATATTTTTTTCATCTAAATGAAGTCCTCTAGGTCTGACAAATAATGACGTCTTTGAATTAATGTCCAATTCATACGACTTTCCATTATCGACATTTTGATAAGAAAGATTTTTTCTATTGGCATCTATCAAGTTGATGTGACCATTAATAATATTATTCCAAGTTGGAGTGGTGGAATCCTCAAAGTCAGCCATAAATACATCTGCACCAGAATTCAAAGCATTTATTATCATTTTTCTATCAACTGGGCCAGTAATTTCAACATTTCTATTAGCTACATCTTCTGGAGGTGGAGCTACTAACCATTCACTGTCTCTTATAGACTTATCATCTGGAAATGAAAATTTACCACCATTATCTAGAAATTCCTGTGTTTTAATTCTGCTTAATAACAACTCTTGTCTTTTTTCTTCAAATTCAACATGAAAAGTTTCAAAAAAATTGAGAAACTCATTAGTTACTACTTTTTGGGAATATTCATTGTTATTGAATTCAAACATTAGAATTGTTCCTCTTCAGTAGAACCAGCTAAAGCAAGGGTGGATGCGTCTCCACCACTAATAATTGTAGAAACTGTATCAAAATAGCCGGCGCCAACTTCTCTTTGGTGTTTAACGGAGGTGAAACCATCCTTTTCTAATGTAAATTCTTTTTGTTGCAGTTCTACATAAGCACTCATATTTCCACCCTTATATTTTGATGCTAATTCAAACATCGAGGTGTTTAAAGAATGAAAACCCGCAAGTGTTATAAATTGAAACTTGTAGCCAAAGGAACTTAATTTCTCTTGAAAAGTAGATATTTCATCATCTGAAAGTGATTTTTTCCAATTAAAAGATGGTGAGCAGTTATACGCTAATAATTTATCAGGAAACTTTTCATGAATAGCGTCAGCAAAATCTTTAGCATAACCAATATCAGGTTGTCCAGTTTCACACCATATTAGGTCTGAATAAGGTGCATAGGATAAGCCTCTACTAATTGCAGCTTCTGGACCATTTTTAACTTTAAAAAATCCTTCTGGTGTGCGTTCACCGAGTACAAAATGACTATCAGCATCATCAATATCAGTGGTGATGAGGTTTGCAGCTAATGCGTCGGTTCTGGCAATAATTATTGTTGAAACGCCCATTGTGTCAGCAGCAAGTCGTGCTGATGTAAGTGTTCTTATGTGTTGGCTTGTTGGGACTAAAACTTTCCCACCCATATGACCGCATTTCTTTTCTGCTGCCAATTGATCCTCAAAATGCACACCAGCCGCTCCTGCTTCTATAAATTTTTTAGTTAGCTCGAATACGTTTAATGTTCCACCAAAACCTGCTTCACCATCAGCAACAATTGGAACAAGATAATCTGTATCGTTATTACCTTCTACTCGCTCAACTTGTTCAGCTCTTAAAAGAGCATTGTTTATTCTCTTGGCGAGGTTTGGAGCACTGTTGCTTGGATAAAGAGATTGATCAGGATATGTAGTTTCACCTAAATTAGAATCAGCTGCAACTTGCCATCCACTCAAATAGATTGCTTTTAAACCAGCTTTAACCATTTGAACAGCTTGATTACCAGATAGAGCTCCTAAAGCTGATACCCATTCATTTTTATTTTGTAAAACGGAAAACAGTTTGTTAGCACCATTTTCAGCAAGAGTATGCTTTATATGCACAGAATTACGAATTTTTACTACATCCTCAGCATT
>NHIM01000031.1 GCA_002169845.1 Acidimicrobiaceae bacterium TMED189
CATGGTTGTAAATGCAGAACCAAATAATGATCCTCCAGTCGTCTTAAGGGTCGTGGTTATGGCAGATACTGGATTTGAATCGTTGCTTAATGCTTCTCTAAATCTGTTTGTTACATGAATAACAAATGGAACTCCAATACCTATAGCTATACCAGTTAATGTGGCAGTGACTGGGTTTAATGGTATATCTAGAAGATTCATTCCTAAATATGTTCCCATAACTATTGCAATAACTGGAAATATAGTAACGACACCTAGGAAAGGTCTTTTTAAGTCAATCCAGTAATAGACAATTAGAAAAAACATTGAAGAAAGTATTGCAAAGATTAGAGATTGAAATTGTGAAGCTGAAATCAAATCACTAACACTGTTTGTTACAATGCTGTCGTTCGTTGCTGCTACATCAACTCCAAGATCTATAACAGGCTGAAAAGCAGCATAGATATCTTCTGTTAATTTCCTTGAACCCTCAGATCCAGCAGAAGTTGTAATCTTGATCTGCTGTGCGGTAAATACTTCATTACCATCTAGGTACAAAGAACCACCAAAGGTTGCCGGGTCCATGGCAATAAGCGATTTATATAAACCATCAACATCGCCATTAGCTGAGACCTTTAAAGCACTCAAACCTTCACCAGACATTAGTTCAACACCATAAGACATTAGTCCTGAGATAAGCTCCATGTCTGGAGCTTGAGGTGGAGAACCTGGTATTGCATCTTGAGGAGCAAGCATTGCGCCTAATGAAGCAATAACTGACTCATTAGCAACATTTTCACCAAATACTACAATATTATCTGCATCGGCCAAATCATTAATGGCAACAATAATTGCATTATGAATTTCAGGTGTAGCTAAATCTTCACCTTCNANTAAAACANTTGTAGTCTCNCCNAAACCNCCACCAAACTCATCAGTTAANACTGNAAGTGTGGCTACTACTGGATCATCCTCTGGTAAAAAATCTGTAAAGTTAAATACTGTATCTAAGTTTGAAAAACTAACGTATCCATAGCTTGAAACCCCTACTAGCAAAGCAATACTTATTACTTTTAGTTTTCGTGGAATTATTGAACTCGCGCCAGCTACTTTATTTAAAACACTTTCACCAGATGAAGAGAACGCTTCTCTACTTATAGATTCTTTTGTTTCAGCCCTTTTATCTAATAATGATCTTATTGCAGGTACAAAAGTCATAACTAATAGAAGTGCAAAAAGAATACCGAAAGATACGGTTATTCCAAAATCTTTAAATTCTGGTAAAGGTGAAACAACGTTAGAAAGAAAGCCAACTATTGTAGCTAATGTTGCTAGTGTCAAAGCAATTCCAACAGAGCTAAGGGTATTAGTTGTAGATTCTTTAACAGATGCTCCATCACCTAATTCTTCTCTATAGCGTCCAGTGAAGTGAATTGCATAATCCACACCTAAGCCAATTAATAAGATAGGGGCAATTTGTGAAATTTGATTTGGAGCACCGATTACATTTAAAAAGCCAGGACCTAGAAGTGCGCCCATGCCTTGCATCCAACCAATTGAAAGAAGTATCGTTCCAAGACTTAAAAGTAAATCACTAACAGTTCTTCTTGATGACTTAAGAAAACCATATCCTTTTCTTGGTCTTATAAAGAAAATATAAGCTAGTACACCTAAAATAATTAAAAAAGCTTTACCAAATAATACACCAATTTCTTCTAAGAAATCGTCACTATCGTTTCCTAATAATAAGCCAAAGGAAAAACCACTTACTTTAATTGATTCATAGTTACTACTTATCTCATTAAGTTCTTCGCTTAATTGAACTTCCATACGAGGTTGTTCTATGAATGCCCCGTCACTTCCACCAAAATCTTCGGCAATTCTAGCAGAATCTATTGTAATTATTGCAAGGCCAGCAGTAGAAGTTACATTTTCAGAATCGTAGTTTTCTGATAGCAATGCAGATGCAAAAGCTTGAAATTCAGGCGGCATTTGTGCAGAAGCACCTTTATATGCCTGTTTAAATTGTTCATCATTCATTTGATCAATATTAAACATAGGGTTGAAAGCTCTAGCGAAATCAATAGGACCAAAAAAGCCTTGCACCGCACCTTGTCCCGGTTGGCTGATTAGATATTTTGAAATTTCACTCTGCGCGACTACCTGTTGAATTTGGAGCCATGCTTTATAACCATCAACAGTTAAAACATCATCTCCAGTCATAATTACTTGGAAAACACTTTGTCCACCAGAGGATGCAAAATACTCACCTAATTTAGATTGTGCTTGAATTTCAGGAGTATCTAATTCTCCCCCAAAGCTAGTACTTAGTTCTTCTGCTTGTGTGGCCATGTAGCCAAAAAAACCTGTGAGGAGTAGAACAACTAATATAGTTACTACTGGGCGTTTAGTTGCAGCTGAACTAAAAAAGTTAGTAAGGGTTTTCATTTAAATTTCTCCATATTTTGTAAAACTTAAAACATACTAATAAAACTGCTGTTTAATAAGTAACTTACATATTAAATCTTTGTTAATTTANGTAGGATTAGTAGATAGATTTTGTTACTGAAAATTTACTATCATGTATGATAATTCTATGAAAAAATATTTTTGGTCATTATTCCTAATTTTCTTAATGACTCCATCCGTAACTAATGCACATGAGCAGGTAAGAGAAAGTAAAAAAAATTCAATCGATAATTATGAAACCATCACTATTTCTCAGTCTGGTAGTTTATTTTACAGTGTAACAAATGAAATAATTACGAGTGTTAAAAATGTTGATGCCAATTTAAGTTTTATTGGAAGAGCAAATGTTGGAATGGAAAAAATACTTGATTACTCAGGTAAAGAAAAACTAACCACTAAGACTGATTACCTATACAGTATTTCAATAAAAACAGTTGAGAAAGATTTCGCAGGCTATATCTACTCGGATTCAATATCATCAAAGATAAAAAACAATCTCATTATCATCTCTGAATTAACTGCAAATTTGTACTCTATTCAAATAGGTGATGTCATACACTTAATTGGCATGAATGGCGAACCAGTTGAAATAGTTGTGGGAGACATAGTTCCCGATGCAGAACTAGGATGGTTTGAAGGAGTTGTAAATAAAGAACTAGGTTTTAAACTTGGAATTTATAGAAATATCCAAGCAATAATATGGGATGACAAGATTACTGAAAATCTTTTGATAGAGATTTATAGAAATATCAAATACAAAAAAATAAAGATATCAGATAAAAACTCAACANCAAATAAAAATTGGGTGCTTCCGACTGCTCTTGTGAAAGAAAAATTCGGGGATTTTCAGATTAAAGAAAAAGATGGTACATGGATTATTACAGAACCTGCTTGGAGAGAAAAAAATATTGAACGCCTTGAAATGCCTATTATTGGACGAACAACATGTCACAAATTAATGTGGGAACCTCTAAGGGGTGTACTAAATCAAATTGAAGCTGAAGGTCTTGGATACACTCTTTCAAAGGAAGAGTTCAGAACTTCTGGAGGATGTTATGCTCCTAGAAGAATTTCTCGATTTGATGCTGGTGGATCTATATCTAGACATGCTTGGGGAATCGCTATAGACATTAATACAAAGTCTGGATATCATCCGCGGGTTGTGGAAATATTTAATTCTTGGGGATTTGCATGGGGCGGAACTTGGACATCTCCTGATGAAATGCACTTTGAACTAAGNGACCTTTCAGCCAGTATTTCGAAGTCCNGCGGCTAAGCCATTAACAGTTANGAGNAAAGCTGTTCTTTCTTCTTCAGNNATNTCTTTNTCNGAAAGTTTTTTCATTAGGAGTATTTGTATTAATGAAAGCGGGTCNAAGTAAGCATTTCTAACTTTNAATGTATTTTTCAAAATAGGNTTATCGTCCAATAATTCNGAGTTGNNAGTNACAAGCTTTAATGCTTTCTTNACNTTTTTTGATTCTTNATCTATTTCTTTAAAAATATANTTAAATTCATCATCAAGAAGTTGGTCAACATACATTTTCGATATTAGTAAATCTGACTTAGCTAAAGTCATTTCGATATTACTAATTAAATTTTGCAAAAAAGAAGAATTTTTGTAGGTTTTTTGAACAGTTTTTAAACCATTTTTATCAATACTNTCAAGTAAAGCTGTTCCAGCTCCATACCAACCCGTTAGCGTATGACGTGTCTGTGCCCAACCAAAAACCCAAGGAATAGCTCTATAGCTTTCTATCGTGCTCTCAGAGGTTCTTTTAGAGGGCCTAGAGCCAATGTTTAGAGTTGATAAAAGTTTTACAGGAGTTACATTCTCGAAATAGGTCATTAGATTTTCATCTGATATTAAATTTTGATATTTTTTAAATGATGTATCTGAAAGTTCTTCAATAAGTGCCTCCTCTGTTTTATTATTTCTCAACGAAGTTGAACTAGCTGACAGGAAAGCCTCTATACCAAGTGTTAAGTTTTCTTTTGCTAAATTAGCTGTGGAGTATTTATCCGAAATGACTTCGCCCTGCTCGGTATATCTTATCTGATTAGAGATGGTCCCTTTAGGTTGTGACAAAATAGAGTTGTATGTTGGACCACCACCCCTGCTAATAGTCCCTCCCCTTCCATGAAAGAACACAATATTACATTTATGTTTTTTACCTTTCTTGAATAGTGAAATTTGTGCTTTATATACATTCCATTGAGAAGATATAATGCCTCCATCTTTATTTGAGTCTGAATATCCAAGCATAATTTCCTGGGTTGAATTTTGATTTTTAGTTATGTGTTCTTTGTATGCTTTATTTGATAAGAGACTTTCTAAAAATGAAGATGAATTTTGTAAGTCTTCAATCTCTTCAAGCAAGGGTACAATCATTGGTATATCTTTTTGGGATTTAATATTTTTTTTACATATGTTAAATAAATTTAATATATCAGAATCACTTTTAGTCATTGATAGTATTAGAGAATTAACAACAGTGCTGCCATAAATATTCTTCCATTCACTAATTGAATTAAGAACTTTTATAAATTCTGTATATTGTTTTGTATATTTTTTTTGATTGTTTATAACTTTGGAGTTCTCTCTAATGTCTAAAGTAACCCCATGAAATTGAAAGACTTCTATATAATCAAGAAATTCTGAAAAACTATAATTTGCATCATTGATATTCAAGGCAGTTCTCAGTGATTCATCAAGTAATTGCATATCTTTATAAAATTCATCATATGATTTGTAACCAAGTTTGTTTACTTGAAAATTTTCCAAGCGATGAAATACTAACGAAAGAAATATACGAAAAGGTTCATCAAAATTNACTTTNGCATAATGGGTGTATTCCTTNGTGAGAATCTTGCTGTATTCTTCGATTCTTTTTTTTAATTTTTNTGGAATCTTAATATAGCTAGTTGAAAAACTGAACTCTTCAGAAAATTCTTTAATCTTTTCCATATAAATATTGATAATTTGTTTGGAATAGATTTTTAATGATTCTTCTGTTGTCTTTTTTGTAACGTAAGGGTTTCCATCTCTATCCCCTCCGACCCAAGAACCTAGAGAAAGTATTGCTCTNTTNTTTTTTTGANAGATTTTTTTACCTTTGTTAATATCAATAAAAACATCACTATAAATAATGTCCAAGTAATACAGAAGAGATTTTACCTCGTCAATTGGATTAGGTTTAATTGACCTAACTTCCCGTGTATACCAAAGTTCAGTAATTATTCTATTAATATCAGTAAGTGCATTTTCGCTATCTTCAGTTATCATTTCACCAATTTTATAAATTTTATTTAAAGTTGACTGTCTCGCACTTTCGGTTGGATGAGCTGTGAAAACTGGGGAAAATTTATATGTTATATGTTTACTCTTTACNGAAGTACTTTTTTTTGTTGTCACAAAAGTTTCTCTAAAAACCTGCTCAGAAATATTTGCTAAATAGAAAAAAAGAGTAAATGCTTTCGCAACAATTAGCATCTCCTTTGGGNTCAATTTATTTAATTCTTTAAAGGCACTATCTAGATACTTTGGATTGTTAGAAGATCTATATTTTTTTGAATTTAATCTTATATCTTCAACAATATTGAAATATTTCTCACCNGCTTGTTTTTTTATAACCAGACCAAGTTCGCTTGCTAAAACATTTATAGTCTTAGATAAAGTTGAGAAATTGCTAGAAATTATTAAATCCTCTCAGCATTTTTATAGTGATTACTTCCAGTTGCATCAAATATAGGCACTTCGGTTTTACTAAAATCAAAACTCTCAAAATCAGTATGTGCAGTATGAACTAATATTAAGTCATAATTATTTAAATTATCTAAACTCTCTTCTCTTTCAACACCTTGATTATTAACTACAATTTTCTCAACAAAAGGATCAAAATATTTTACATTAACTCCNNTATCATAAAGATTTTCGATAATACCTATAGCTGGTGACTCTCTAACATCACTGATATCTTTTTTGTAAGCAACACCAAGTATTAGAATATTTGAATTTTTAAATGGTTTTTCCAACAAGTTCATTTTTTCAAGAAGCCTACTTACGACATAGCTTGGCATTGAATTATTAATCTCTTGAGCTAGTTCCACAAATCTGACAGGTTTTCCNATTTGTCTTGTTTTAAAAGATAAATAATTAGGATCAACGGGAATACAGTGTCCACCAACACCGGGTCCAGGTCTAAATGATTCAAATCCAAAAGGTTTAGTTTTTGCTGCATTTACAACTTCCCATATGTCTATTTCAAGCATGTTGCATAATATTGCAAGCTCATTTATCAGAGCTATATTTACATGTCTATAAGTGTTCTCTAGAAGTTTTACCATTTCAGCTTCCTTAGTGCCACTTACTATAACAACTTGATCAATAATTTTTTCGTAAAAAGTCTTTATTTTTGTAAGAGACTCATCATTGATTCCACTTATAACTTTGGGAGTATTTTTGAAGTTCCATTTTTCATTTCCTGGATCAATTCTCTCAGGAGAATATCCAACATAAAAATCTACTCCAGCCTTCTGATGTGAGATTTCCTCGATAACCGGTATTAAAACTTCAATAGTTGTTCCTGGATATGTTGTTGACTCAAGTATAATAATTTGATTTTTAGTAAGGTGTTTAGCAATAGTTTCTGCTGCACTTCTAACGTAACTAAGATCTGGTTGATAGTCAGTAAGTGGTGTTGGTACGCTAATAACTATTGTCTCTGAGTCAGACAAGTATTTTGGATCAGAGGATAAAAATAAACCTTTCTCTAAAGATTTCTGTAGTTCAGCATCTGAGATATCTTCTATGGCTGATTTACCTAAATTAAAACTATTAACTTTATCTTCATCAATATCATATCCATAGACATTTAAATTTGAGTCTGTAGCTTGTATAGCCAAAGGTAAGCCAACATAACCAAGGCCGATTACTCCTACGTCGTATTTAAAGTTACCCATGTTCTCCTAGTACAAAGCTTCATAAATTCTAGAGGATGTAAGACCATCCCAATTTTTTATATTTATTTCATTAGATAGTTTACTGCCTAATGAACTCTTTATTTCATTAATTATTACATCTGTAGCAACCCCAATGACCTTATTAGTCCCTTCGGTAACAGTTATTGGTCGTTCTGTCTCTTCTCTCAGAGTTAAACATTTTATGTTTAAATAGGTTGTTTCCTCTTGAAGGCCACCAGAATCCGTGAGTACCAACTCTGCCCCTGAAACTAACCCTAAAAATTGAACATATGGAAGAGGGTCAATAAATATAAAGTTTTCAAATTGTAAATTATTTTTTTCAATAAATTGAGATAATCTTGGATGGGCAGGAATTAAAATTTGATACTCTTTTTTAAATGAATCCAAAGCTGTAAAGATGCCACTTAACACTTCATTAGTTAAATTAGATGGTCTATGAAGAGTCATTACAAAATATGGTTGATTTATATTGAATGTATCAATCACATCAGTTCTAGAACTCAGAATTTTGTCCAAATTAACTTTTAATGTGTCAATCATTATATTGCCTACGTTAAATATTTTTTCATGCTGGATATTTTCATCAAGAAGATTTTGTACGGCATCATCAGAAGGCGTAAACAAGTAATCGCTTATTGTGTCAACCGCCAATCTGTTTCGCTCTTCAGGCATATCCATATTTCTAGACCTTAATCCAGATTCAACATGAAATAATTCTAAATCTCTATTTTTAGCAACTAAGGCTGCTGCAAGAGTTGACGTTACATCACCAAAAACACCTACACGAGGAACACTGTTTTTACTTAAAGTCGTATCTAAACTTTTAATCATATAACTAAGTTGATGGTTCATTCCATCTAAGGGAGTTTCGAGATTAATGTCAGGCTCTCTCAGTTCTAAATCAGTAAAAATATTTCCTGATAAGTTCTTGTCCCAATGCTGACCAGTATGAATAAATAGAACCTTGAGATTATTACTTTCAAAATATTTAACCAAAGGTGCAGCTTTTATGAAATTTGGACGAGTACCAACAACTAAAGCTACATCATAACTATTTTTTACCACATTATGATTTTAGTCATACAATTAGTTGTTAATAAGCAACTATTATTGAATTGATGG
>NHIM01000015.1 GCA_002169845.1 Acidimicrobiaceae bacterium TMED189
AATGGACATATCCTTTTTGATGCTGATATTGAAGAAATTGAGTTATTAAAAAATGAACGTATCAAGTTTTCAGCTGAAGACTTAACTGAACTAAGAAGCATTAAAGATATTTATTTGATTGCAAGAATAGTTGTATATCAAGACCCTCTTTTTGCAAAAATTTTTCCAGACGAAGCTGTCTACGATTCAAGGTTAGATAAACCTTACTCACAAGATGGACAATACTTTCTGGATCCCTCAAGTATTAAAGTTCAAAATTATATAAAAAATATTGCTCTTCAGGCATGTGAACTTGGATTTGATGAAATACAGTATGATTATATTCGATATCCTGATTCCAACAGTAAGTTTATGATTTTTGATCACGAAAATACTACAGAAAACAGAGTAAAAAATATAAATTCTTTCTTGAAAGATTCGAAAGATATACTGCATGCTGAAAAATGTCTGCTATCAGCTGATACTTTTGGTTATATACTAACCAATAAGAAAGATGGTGGAATAGGCCAAAATCTAGAAAGTATTGTGAATAGTGTTGATTTCATTTCTCCTATGGTTTATCCATCTCATTACTCTAAGGGGTCATTTGGATATCAGAAACCAAATGATTACCCGTATGAAGTTATTACTGCAGCGCTAAATGATGCTTTAGAAAGAGGTGTCGAAAGCAGGCAATTAAGACCTTTCCTTCAAGGATTTTGGCATTCNACTGAAGATATCCAAAAAAATATAGCTGCTGCANCAGACCTAGAAATGGATTGGNTAATTTGGAACATATTATCNGTTTATGAATTAGAAACATTCACTAAACTAAGTGGATGACAACAAAAAATACATTCAAAACAAATCTGGANAACATTCATAAAAAACTTACAGAAGTTAGTGACTGGATGTACGACAATCCAGAACTTGGGTTCGAGGAATTTAAAACTTCACAATATTTAGTGGAATTTATCGAATCTTTTGATCACNANGTTACNTACCCTACAGGNAAACTAGANACTGCATTNGAGATTACCTTTGGCACTGANGGTCCCCTTACNGTCTTATGCGTAGAATATGATGCTTTACCCGAAATTGGTCACGCTTGCGGACATAACATAATAGCAACAGCNTCNATCGGTGCNGGTCTGGCTATAGCAAACCTTGTGGANGAATTAGGGATTCGAGTCAAATTACTTGGTACNCCAGCTGAAGAGGGCGGAGGAGGTAANATAATACTTCTCGACAATGGAGTGTTTGAAGATGCNGCATGTTCTATGATGATTCACCCAGCNTATGAAAATGTTGTTAACCCAACTTTTACGACTATCCAGCAATACAAAGTNGAATTTTTTGGAAAAGATGCTCATGCAGCAGGTGCCCCTGAAGAAGGTATTAATGCATTAGATGCACAAATCCAATTGTTTGTAAATGCATCNACATANAGACAGCAAATGGTTTCTTCTAATAGAATGCANGGAGTTATAACAAATGGTGGTTTTAAACCTAATATAATCCCTTCTTACACNAGTTCTGAATGGTATCTTCGAGCATTAAANGAAGAAAATTTAATTGAGATCGAAAAAGACTTTATGAANTTTGTAAATGCAGCTGCAATGGCTACAAAATGTGAGGTTAAAGTTGAATCTCCAGACTATAGATATACAGAGATAAAAAATAATAAAATAATGTATGACCTTTATAAAGATAACTCCTCTTCAGTGGGAAGAAAAATGATCTTACAAAGTGAAGCATCTAGACCTGGTTTGGGGTCCACTGATATGGGTAATGTCTCACTAGCAATGCCATCAATTCACCCAATGTTATCGATCGATTCAAAGGATGCAGTTAATCACCAGCCAGAATATGCTGCTGCAACACTAACTCCTGGTGGTCACAAAGCTATATATGATGGGGCTTATGCGATGGGTGCCACAATTATAGATTTAGCCGAAAAAAACCTCTGGAAAGAACTTTAAAGAATCTGACTTAAGAATAATTTAGTTCTATCACTTTTAGGGTTATTGAAAAATTCATCTGGTGTATTCTCTTCAACAAGTTGACCNTCATCAAAAAGCATTACNCTGTCAGCAACTTCTTTAGCNAAACCCATTTCNTGAGTAACCACAATCATTGTCATACCTGACTTAGCAAGCTCTTTCATTACATCCAAAACTTCCTTAATCATTTCNGGGTCTAAAGCTGATGTNGGTTCATCAAATAACATTATCTTTGGCTCCATGGCTAACGCTCTTGCTATTGCGACACGCTGTTGTTGGCCACCGGAAAGTTGACCGGGGAACTTATCTGCTTGTTCTGGAATTCCTACTCGTTCAAGAAGTTCCATCGCTTTTTCTTCAGCTTCAGTTTTACTCTTTTTCCTTACCCAAATAGGAGCAAGAGTGATGTTTTGCAAAACAGTCAAGTGTGGAAATAAATTAAAACTCTGAAATACCATACCAACTTCTGAACGGATAGCTTCAATATTTTTAAGGTCATTTGTTAATTCAATACCATCAACAAATATCTGTCCATCTTGATGTTGTTCAAGTCTATTGATACACCTTATAAAAGTGGACTTACCAGAACCCGAAGGCCCTGCAATAACTAGAACTTCTCCTTCAGCTACATCCATACTTATACCTTTAAGTGCCTGAAAGTCACCGTACCATTTTTTAACATCGACTGATTTGATTATGCTCATAATTATCTCTCCCCTAATCCTAATCGTTTCTCAATTTTCATGCTTCTCCTTGCGAAGCTGTATGTGAATAGCCAATAAAATATTGCGCANAAAAGTATATTTTCCTGAATAGTTCCTAGAAAGTTNGCTCCCTGTGATTGGTTGGGAATAACTTTAGAGCCAATGTACAAAAGATCGAACAGACCAACAATTGCCACTAAACTTGTATCTTTAAATAAACTTATTACTTGGCTAACAATTGGAGGAATTACAGCTCTTAATGCCTGAGGCATAATTATTAAAGTAATTCTTTGCANCGTGCTNAACCCCACTGCATCAGCAGCTTCAAATTGGCCATTATTTATAGACTGNAGTCCACCTCTAACATTTTCTGCTAAATATGCTGAACTGAATATNGCGGTAACAACAATTGCTCTCAACACTTCNTCAAACTCTACACCTTTNGGNAGAAAGAGGGTAAGCATAACGCTTCCAAAAAATAACCAAGTAATGAAAGGAACTGATCTAACTAATTCAATTACTGCAGTACAAATTATTCTTATTATTGGTANCTTAGAAGTTCTACCNAATGCTAGAACAACCCCAAAAGGGAAAGAAATTGCTATTCCAAAAAANGCTATTAGCCAAGTTAGTGTAAATCCACCATATATAGAAGATCCAGGAACAATTATCAAGGATTCTGAAGATGCACCTCTCATTAGTAATATAAGAATAAAGACCGTGACTGTCCAAACAATTGAGAGGTTNCGAGCTGANTCTTTGGAGTTTGCGACCGTAGGTGCAATAGAAACTAGCAACCACGTTATTAAGAATAGTAGTTTTAATTGTCTTAATACTGGAAGAAAGAATACTACTGCTGTCAAAGCTAACATTCCATAAGTAACATACTTCTGATATGGTATGACCTTATCGGAATTCAAAGTTTTTATTGCGACAATGCCCAAAAGCGAAAAAGCTACAGCTATAGGTATATCTTGAGTCAAAATATTAGACATTCCAAAATCTGGTTTTCTGTATATCCATGAAACAATGACTAATGGAGCAAGAATCCATGAAGATAGGATTATCCTACTCATAGAGTTTCTGCCCTTTGTTTTCAAGAAGCTTCCAGTGAGATANGCTACCACCATAAAACCAAAAATTACTGTCCATGGAATAGTTGTTGTGCTNGCTAAGGGTAGAAACGGATCAGGATCGACTCTTTCGTTACTTTCGGTAAAAGTTACTGTTGGAACTTTAATAACCCAAATAGAGCTTACAAGTAAAGCAAGATATAAGAAACTTATTCTGTCCTTAACAATTTCCATTTTTGGAGATGTCTTTCTTAATAGGTAAATGCCTATGATTAAAACAANGCCTATGCCGAAACAAATAGCTCTTGTATTGCTATTAAAGACTTCTACGGAAACACCCTCTACGTCAACGGTTGATGGAGCAACCAAAATAATGAATAGAAAACTACTCACTCCTTTTAATAAACCGTCACACCAATCTTTTACTAACACTTTTTCNTTAAGTGAATTGAACCCCCAGCTGAGTCCCAATAGAGAAATCAACAATCCTACTGTAATCCAGACTCTCATAAAATCTGATTCCGGATATGCCTGAACCATATATAATTGCAAGTTATATGTTACAGCAGTCCATTCTCTCTCTGGAGATATAAAGAAACCAATAATTGACCTAAATGTACTCACTACAGCAGTAACAGACAAAAGAGTTAAAATCGATGAGCTAATACTTGAAAANAAATTTTCTTTTAACCATCTTGAAATGCCAGCAAACTGTACTTCTGGTGGTTGCTCTATAGTTTGATTATCTTGCATTACCTCTCCACCATCTTCATTTTTCTATTGTAATAATTAATTATGGAGGATAGTACAAGACTTACTGTTGAGTAAAATGCCATCCATATTAAAAATACTGCAACTGTTTGTCCTTCTTGATTGTATATNGTTTGGCCTACTGCAACAATCTCAGGAAAAGCCACTGCAATACCTAGTGATGTATTCTTAGCTAAATTGAGATACTGGTTTCCCATTGGGGGTAACATTATCCTAAGTGCCTGAGGTAGCACNATCAGTCTTAAGAGCGCACTTCTCTTTAACCCTAGAGATAATCCAGCTTCTGATTGCCCCTTTGCTACGGCCATAATTCCAGAACGNACGACCTCTGAAATAAAAACTGAAGTATATATAATTACACCCATCCAAGTTGCAAAGTAGCCAACACTCATAACTTTTCCAACATCAGGTGAATATCTTGTAAATTTGGACTTACCAGCCTGAATTGCTTCAGGGTAGCTTAATGTAAATGGCTCACCGCTAAGTTCCCAATTTAACCTATTTTGGACACCATCTAAAAACTGAGGTATTCCCCAATCAGCTTTAAAAAATGGTTCATCACCAACAAGNAAATCTGAAATGGTAACTCCAAAGGGCAAGAAAAGGCCAATTGCAAGAATTAGTACTAGAAGGCCTGCCATGATAATTTTAAAGACGTCGTCGTCGGTTAAAATACCTTTATTTTCTGCACTTCTTGTTCTTTTTATTTCTTTTGAAATGTACTTATAAGAGTAATAAAAACCAATAAATATTATTAATAACTGTATTCCAATTCTTGGCAATAACTCGAAACCATCAGATAAAAATGAAGCAGCAAAACCTATGGCTCCTACAGCTTTGTACCCTCCATACCACCCAGCAACATTCCATCCGATAAATGTAATAACTGATGATATCCCTGGATAGGCCTCTCTTCCTTCAGACTCCATCACTAAAACCCGCCATTTAAAAACTCTTCTNGCAGCTANAAAGGATAGGAGAAACCAAACTCCAAACAACCAACTAGATTCTTGTGCATCAAGCCAAGGAAATGCAATACCTTTTGCGCTAATGTCNAATAACATTTCTCCACGATCATATTCTTCAAGCCTTGGAAAAGACAATATAACAGCTTGCCAAAAAAAGATTTGNACCAATAGAGGAATATTTCTTACTGTTTCAACTANTCCTGTTGATGACCTTTGTACAACCCAGTTTTTAGANAGGCGAGCAACACCNATTATTGTACCTAGAATTGTTGCTACAAATATNCCAGAGACAGTTATACGCAACATATTNGACATNCCAACCTGTAAAGCNTGTAAACCAGATTCAGGATAAGTTACAAAACCCTCAGAAATTAAAACACCAGGAGTAGTTCCAAGAAATCTCCAAGAAAAAGGTAAATTAGTAGCGTTGAGNTTATCAATTGCTTGCGAGATAAAATTACTTATAAGATTNAAAAGAAAGANTAAGAAGGCAATTTGNCCTGCCCATTTTAAGAATCTAACNTCTCTCCAAAAAGCTTTGTTAATTTTCATATTTTTTTTCAGTCATCAGTATTAGAAAAGGATAGCACCCGAGCAACTACATTTCTAGGTGGATTTTAAAGAATAAAAAAAAAGGGGTCCGGAGACCCCTTTTTTAAAACATTTAAGTTTTTACCTTGCAGGTGGTGCGTAAATTAATCCGCCATCTGTCCAAGGTGCGTTAGCTGAACCTTCTCTATAAAGTCCGACAGGATTTAAGTTCTTTGAATAAATCTCGTCATAGTTACCAACTTGCTTGATAACGTTATAGTAAGCATCTGCGCTTAAGCCCATGCTTGTTTGAAGTTCGCCGTCATTTTTTCCTGTAAGACGTCCCATTTCTGGATTTGCCTCATAGTCAAATGAATCAACGTTTGCACGTGTTACACCATATTCATCAGCGATGAATGTAGCGTATACTGTCCAGTTAACAATGTCTGCCCATTGGCTATCGTTTGAACGATAAACAGGTCCAAGAGGTTCTTTTGAGATTGGTGTAGCTGGGAAAATTGCCCAGTCATTCATCTTATCCTCTTTAGCTCTGTTACCAACAAGACCGGAACCATCTGTAGTTACAAGATCACATTCTCCAGCTTTGAATTTCTCCATAGCTTCTGGGAATGCTTCAACTGTTACAAGTTCTATAGTTGCGCCTACAAGACCTGCTCCTTCAGTAATGTTTTTCTCTGTTGTTGTTCCAGCATTTGTACAAACTCTTAAACCGTCGATATCAGCAAGAGATGATGAGCCAGAAAGTCCATCGGAATTTCTACCCATTAACTGTTGACCATCATAATAAGTTGTTGGTCCAAAATCGTTACCTAAATCGGTATCACGAGATTGTGTCCAAGTTGTATTTCTTATTAATAGATCAACCTCACCAGCTGACAATGCTGTAAATCTTTCAGCAGCTGTCAAAGCGGTGAACTCAACTTTACTGTAATCTCCGAATACTGCTGCTGCTACTGCATAACAGTAGTCTGCATCAATACCGGTTACAGAACCGTCGGCTTGAGTCTCTGAGAATGCTACAGCAGAACCTGAAACACCACACTTGAGGAATCCTCTGTCGGTGACTGTTTCAAGAGTTGTTTTTTCAACAACTACTTCTACTGCCGCTTCTTCTGCAGTATCTGTAGCACAAGCTACAGCTACTAATGCGAGTACAAGCAGAGATACGATTGTTTTTTTATTCAATGTTTCTCCTTTTAATTAAAAGTAGACTACTTCATTGCAAAGTAATCTAATTTAAATATAGTAACGTAAATTTCTCTAAATAAGTACAAATATTCATTTAATGCATAAACAGTTGCAATTATTTTCTAATTCGCTAAGAAATGTTTAAAGGTAAATAAATTTAAGCATTAAAATTTAAAGTTGTACATAAGGAGTTTAAATGACTACCACCGTAGTTCTCGGAGCCCAGTGGGGAGATGAGGGTAAGGGTAAAGTCACAGATTTTTTTGCTTCATCAGCTGATTATGTCGTTAGATTTCAAGGCGGAAATAATGCCGGACACACTATAGTTGTCGGCGATGAAAAACTTGCATTATCTTTAACTCCTTCTGGAGTCTTATATCCTGAATGTGTACCTGTAATTGGATCAGGTTGCGTAGTGGATCTTGATTTTCTAAAAAAAGAACTTGAGATGCTTAACTCCAAAAATGTTAGTACTAAGAAATTAGCAATCTCTCCAAATGCACACCTAATTATGCCTTATCACAAGTTGCTTGATGAACTAATTGAAGAAAGTTTAGGAAAAGACAAAATCGGAACAACTAAAAAAGGGATTGGACCGTGTTACTCAGACAAAATACAAAGATGTGGTATAAGAGTACAAGATTTACTTGATGATGAAATTTTTGCACAAAAAGTCAATAAAAACCTAGAAGAAAAAAATCAAATTCTAACAAAAATTTATGGTCGAGATCCTCTAGATCCCAATGAGATCATTAATGAATTTAAATCATATAAAGATATTGTGACAAATCATATAAAAGATACTTCTTTAATGATTTCAAATGCAATTAAGTCAAATAAAAATATTCTCTTTGAGGGAGCACAAGGAACCTTACTGGACATTGACCATGGAACGTATCCATTTGTAACAAGTTCAAACACCTCTTCAGGTAACGCAGCAATTGGATCAGGTGTTGGCCCATTAAATTTAAATAAAATTGTAGGCGTTACTAAAGCATATATCTCTAGAGTTGGAAGTGGTCCATTTATAACAGAACAGGAAAATGAGATTGGCGATTATCTCATTGAAAAAGGGGCAGAGTTTGGAGTAGTTACAGGTAGAAGAAGAAGATGCGGGTGGCTTGACCTAATTTCCCTGAAGTATTCAGTAAGAGTTAACACTTTAACCGAATTGTTCATTACAAAACTAGACGTGCTTTCAGGACTCGATGAAATAAAGCTGTGCGTTGGTTATAAGAATGGAGATGAAGTAATTGCAGATTATCCATATCAACAAAGTATCTTATATAATGCTCAACCAGTTTATGAAACATTTGAGGGTTGGGAAGAGGATATAACTTCTATAAAGAACTTTGAAGAATTACCGGAAAATGCCAAGAAATATATAAACGCTATTGAGAACTTTATTGAAATTCCNATAACATTTATATCTGTCGGGCCTGAAAGAAANCAAAATATAGTTATCGCTNATGATTGAAAGATACCAATACCNAGAAATTGAAAAAATTTGGAATGATCAAAATAAATTTGATACGTGGAAACTTGTAGAACAAAAATACCTTGAAACCTTAGAAGAAAATAATATTTCACCGAGTGGAGTATCTGAGGTNATTGGAAAAACTGAAGTTTTAAAAGATGAAGTATACGAGAGAGAGAAAGTCACCAATCACGATTTAGCTTCATTTGTTGATGTNCTTCAATCCAAAGTTGGNGACAATTCAAATTGGATTCATTATGGTCTGACAAGTTCAGATGTAGTTGATACAGCGAATAGCTTATTAATGAAACAGTCTTTATCTGTAACTATCNAATTNCTAGATGAACTTTTATTACAGATTGAGGCCAAAGCGAAACAGGAGATGAANACGGCTGTAGTTGGTAGAACTCATGGNGTTTTTGCTGAGACNACNTTTTTAGGAAANATTTTNGGTAATTGGNACCANGAAATAAAAAGAAATAANNAACGCTTAGAAGNNTGTNTANNAACNATTTCTATAGGAAAACTNAGTGGNCCNGTTGGNAANCATANNGTAGTNGATGAAAATATTGANAAANNAACTCTNAANAAACTNGGACTAGAANCTGAAANCTTNGCNAGNCAGATTGTNGCAAGAGATNGATATGCNGAANTTNTNACAAATCTTGCNATTCTTGCNAGTAGTTTTGAANGAGTTGCAACAAANATTAGNGGTTACCAGCGATCAGAAGTTTCNGAANTAAGTGAACCTTTTAAANANGGNCANAAAGGNTCATCNGCTATGCCNCANAAAAAAAANCCAATANCNAGTGAAAGNATTACNGGATTAGCAAGNGTTGTTAGNGGNTATGCNTTAAGNAGTATGGANAACATNGTTCTTTGGCATGANCGAGATATTTCTAATTCCTCCGTTGAAAGNATTATCCTTCCAGANACTTTTAATTTACTTTGTTTTATCACGAAAGATTTAATATCAATTTTTGAAGGTCTTCATATAAACTACAAAGCTATTGAAAAGAATCTGAGTGATGCAGTAGACAAATTAAGCAGCCAGAAAATTCTTTCAGCTTTAGTAAAAAATGATATTGATAGAGATGAAGCTTATAGATCGGTCCAAGATTTAACATTTGAGAATTTCTC